>NZ_JARVRO010000008.1:0-295900 GCF_030209645.1 Curtobacterium sp. ME-Dv--P-122a | reverse complement strand
AAGCGCGGCCTCCTCGTCGGCACCGCCACCATCACCGCACAGATCAAGTAACACCTGCCGCAACACCGCACCACGAGCACCACCGCACGACGCGAAGAGTCGCTCCGCCGATCAGGGCGGAGCGGCTCTTCGTCATTCGCGGTTCCGCACCGGTACTGCTTCTCCCAGTGGCCGAGCCTACGATCGAGCGAATGCCCGCTCCTCGCTCGACCCAGACCGACGACCGACCCGGGCCGGACGACTTCATCCGCGTCCGTGGCGCCCGCGAGAACAACCTGCGCGACGTCGACGTGGACATCCCCCGCGACCGGATCGTCGCGTTCACCGGCGTCTCCGGCTCCGGCAAGTCCTCGCTCGCCTTCGGCACCGTCTTCGCAGAGGCCCAGCGCCGGTTCCTCGAGTCCGTCGCCCCGTACGCGCGGCGGCTGATCGCGCAGGGGTCCACCCCGCACGTCGACTCGATCACCGGACTGCCGCCCGCCGTCGCGCTGCAACAGCGACGCGGCGCCCCGAGCTCCCGCTCCACCGTCGGCACCATGACCACGCTGTCGAACTCGATGCGCATGCTCTACTCGCGCGCCGGCACCTACCCGTCCGGCGCCGACCGGCTCGAGTCGGACTCCTTCTCGCCGAACACCGTCGCCGGCGCCTGCCCCCGGTGCCACGGCATCGGGACCGCGCACGAGGTCACCGAGGCATCGGCCGTGCACGATCCGTCGCTGAGCATCCGCGACGGCGCGATCACCGCCTGGCCCGGTGCGTGGCAGGGCAAGAACCTGCGCGACGTCACCGCCGTGCTCGGCTACGACATCGAGCGCCCGTGGCGTGAGCTGTCGCGCGAGGACCGCGACTGGCTGCTCTTCACCGAGGAACAGCCCGTCGTGCAGGTGCAGCCGAAGCGCGACCGCGTGGCCAAGCCCTACAAGGGCCGGTTCTGGAGCGCCCGCCAGTTCGTGCTGCACACCCTCGCCGACTCGCGGAGCGAGACCCAGCGCAAGAAGGTGCTGCAGTTCGTCGAGTCCGGCCCGTGCGGGCTGTGCGGCGGAACCGGTCTGACCCGTGCGGCCCTCGCCGTGACGATCGCCGGCCACTCGATCGCCGAGCTGAACGCGCTGCCGCTGACCGGCCTGGCCGACGTCCTGCGTCCGATCGCGGCGATCACGGACGCGGCAGCGGCGACGTCGCGGGCATCGTCCGGCGAGCACACCGAGGTCGCCGTGGCGATCTCCCGCGACCTGCTCACCCGCGTCGAGGTCCTGGTCGGCCTGGGTCTCGGGTACCTGGCGCTCGACCGCGCCACCCCGACGCTCTCCCCCGGCGAGAGCCAGCGGCTGCGGATCGCGACGCAGCTGCGCTCCGGCCTGTTCGGTGTCGTCTACGTGCTCGACGAACCGAGCGCCGGGCTGCACCCCGCCGATGCCGAGTCCCTCGTCGACGTCCTCGACGACCTGCGGGCCGGCGGCAACAGCGTCTTCGTCGTCGAACACGACATGAGCATCGTGCGCAGAGCCGACTGGATCGTCGACGTCGGCCCCCGCGCGGGCACCGGCGGCGGCACCGTCCTGTACAGCGGACCGGTCGCCGGCCTGGCCGAGGTCGAGGCGTCGGTCACCCGGCGCTTCCTGGAGCCCCGGCAGCCGACCGCCGACCGCGCCGTCCGGACCCCGATCGGCACGCTCGAACTCCGCGACCTCACCCTGCACAACCTGCGGGGGCTCGACGTCGACCTGCCGCTCGGTGTCCTCACCGCGGTCACCGGGGTCAGCGGGTCCGGCAAGTCGTCGCTCGTCGGTGGCGTGCTGCCCGGCGTCGCGACCTCGCACCCGCTCATCGACCGCGTCGTGCAGGTCGACCAGAAGCCGATCGGCCGGACGCCCCGCTCGAACCTCGCCACCTACACCGGCCTGTTCGACGCGGTCCGGGCCGCCTTCGCCCAGACCGACGAGGCCAAGGCCCGCGGTTGGGGCGCCGGGCGGTTCTCCTTCAACGTCGCCGGCGGCCGGTGCGAGGTCTGCCAGGGCGAAGGGTCGGTGTCCGTGGAACTCCTCTTCCTGCCCGGCAGCTGGGCCCCGTGCCCCGAGTGCCACGGCTCCCGCTACACCGCCGAGACGCTCGAGGTCCGGTGGAACGGGGCGTCCATCGCCGACGTCCTCGGCATGACCGTCTACGAAGCGGCGTCGTTCCTGGCGTCCCTGCCCGCAGCCGGACGCGGACTCGAGACCCTCCGCGAGGTCGGCCTCGGCTACCTGCGGCTCGGCCAGCCCGCCCCGGAGCTGTCCGGCGGCGAGGCGCAGCGCATCAAGCTCGCCACGGAACTGCAGCGCGCGCGGACCGGCCACACCCTGTACCTGCTCGACGAGCCCACCACCGGCCTGCACCCTGCCGACGTCGAGCTGCTCACCGCACAGCTCGCCCGCCTGACCGACGCGGGCAACACCGTCGTCGTGGTGGAGCACGCCATGGACGTCGTCGCGAGCGCCGACCACGTCATCGACATGGGCCCGTCCGGCGGTGTCGAGGGTGGCCAGGTGGTCGCCTCCGGCACGCCCGTCGAGGTCGCCGCCTCGACCACCAGCCGGACCGCCCCGTACCTGCGGGACCAGCTCGGTCGCTGACGCAGAAGTGCCCGCCAGGATCGCTCCTGACGGGCACTTCGTGGCTGCCGCTGGTTACCGCTGGACCGCTTCCGGAGCGTCGTCGCGGAAGAAGTCGCTGCCACTGTGCGTGTAGCCGACCTCACCCGTCCGACGCCACTGTTTGCGGACGCGCTTGAAGGTGGTGATGCGTGCAGGTTCGACGTTCTCGTCGCTCGTGTAGGCGCTCATGGCTGATCTCCCTGTGTGATTGGCCGTGGTTCCTTTGCCCCCGGGATGGAGGCTAGCGAGGGGCTCGGAGGCGAGTTCGCGATCCGTCCCGGAACGTCCGTGGAACGCAATTCCGGCCGTGCCGAGCGCCGGATCGCGCCCCTCCGGCACCGGGGCGCGCGTCCACGCCGAACTAAGATCCCCTCATGACCGGCGAGACACCCGACGTCGCGACGTCACTCGCGGCCATCAACGAACGGCTGACAGCGCTCGAGGCGTTGGCAACCGACCGGCGGGGCGACGACGACACCGCGTCCACGTTCTGGGTGCTCGACGGGCTCCGTCGGGCGGAATCGCCGTCCGTCGTGTACGCCGGCCTGGTGCCGACCTCTGACAACCGCCAGACGGAGTGGCAGGTCGGGTCCGCGGTTGGCGATCTGGAAGCGCTGCAGTGGGACTCCCTCGCACCGGGCATGGCGGCACTCGGCCATCCGCTCCGGCTCCGGATCCTCCAACTCGTGCACAACGGCGAGGACCGCGTCGCAGACCTCGCCGCAGCACCGGGCATGGGTACCACGGGACAGATCTACCACCACGTGCACCTCTTGGCAGATGCCGGGTGGCTCGTGCCCGCGGGACGGTCTCGCTACGCGATCCCCGCCGAGCGGATCGTCCCCCTCCTCACGCTCATCGCGATCGTCGCTCCCGTTTGAACAAGTGACGATCTGCCCCTTGCCCTCGGGTGCAGCGCATGGCTAGATTACGGTTCATTCGGATGTTTTCTGAAAATCCGTACATTGCTTGGGGGGCAAGCAGCATGTGCACGTGCGTGGGCACCCCGAGCTCGAACCGCTGAAAACGGCGGAAGGGAAAGCTCGGAGATGAAGAACAGGAATCGCAGGGTCCTCCTCGGTGGAGTGGCCGTAGCCGTGGTGATCGGTGCGGGATCGATCGGAACCTCAGCAGCAACCGCGGCAGACACCGCAGAACGGTCGGTCGTCGCGCAGGCTGCGTCGGTCGGCACGCCAGCCAAGAGCAGTGCTCAGCCTGCTGCACCGGTCGCCGTCGCAACCGCGCTCGCGCGGGGGTTCACCGCTGCCAAGGCTCCGCAGGCGGTCTCGCAGGCAGCACGTCAGGGGTCGTTCCTCCAGGGACTCGGCTTCCTCGCCTCGACGCCCGTGAACGCCGACGCGAGCGCACTGCAGGACGCGTACTTCGACCGTTGAGCAGTCGCCGGGCGGTGAGCATGGAGCTCGCCGCCCGGCCTCCCCAAGGAGACCCCCAATGCCAACTGACCTCGATCAGCCGGAGAACCGCCCTGTGCGCCGCCGCCTGCGCGGTGCTGCGGTCGCGCTGAGCCTCGGAATGGTCACACTCTTCGTCGGCTCTGCGCTCTTGCTCGCCGGACCGACCACCCCGCTGACGTTCCGGTTCGCCGGTCCCGTGAGCACCGTCATGCTGCCCCACTTCCCGCAGAACTGGAGCCTGTTCGCGCCGGATCCCCTCAGCGAGGAACGTGGGTTCGCCGCACGCTTCCGCTGCGAGGACGGATCAGAGACCAAGTTCGAAGACGTCACGACCGAGGTGATCACGGCGCTGCAACGGCAGCGCGTCTTCCCCAGCAGGGAGTCCCGCATCATCGGGAACGGGATCCTCGAACGGTTCAAGGAAGACCCGATCCTCAAGGACATCCGCGCTGAGGGAGACGAGCGCGTCCTCGATTCCACGACCGCGGAGGAGATAACCGCTGAAGAGACCGAGGCGCAGGAACGGGCCCAGCTGATGCTCGCGAGGTACAGCGTCGGTGTCCGACCGGACGCCTGCGGCGGCGATACGGTCCGGGCGGTCGAGCTGCGTTACGTGTTCCACGTCCTCCCCGGTTGGTCGAGCAGGCGGGACCTCAGCGCAACGGGAGACGTGACGTACTTCGACTCGGGATGGACCCAGCTGTGAGCGCGATCCGAGGAGCACTCCTCCAACTGACCGTCTGGATGACCGCGGCTCCACGAGCAGCCACTGCCCTCGCCGTCCTCCGGATCGTCGTCGGCGTGCTGGCACTCGTCTACTACCTCCGTGACTACGGCCAACGGCACCTCTTCTTCGGTCCGGACGGCGTCTACGGGAGCGCTGCCGTCGCCGCGACGACGCGGGAACTCGGCACCTTCAACCTCTACTCGCTGTCCGACTCGCCGGTGTACTTCGAGGTCGTCTTCCACGCTGCGATCCTCGCGGCGGCCGCTGTGACCATCGGCTTCGGCGGCCGCTGGGCGATCGCGGTCCACTACGTGCTCCTCTGGTCCACCTACGGCCAGAACCCGGCGCTGCTGGACGGGGGAGACAACCTGCAGATGATCGTCGTCCCAGCGTTGGTGCTCACCGAGTGCACTTCCCGACTGGGCGTGCACATCCGGCCGCGGGTCAACACACCCGGCCTCGTCCGTTCGACCCTGCACAACACCGGCCTCCTGCTCATCGCCGGTCAGATCTGCGTCGTCTACCTGATGTCCGGCCTCTACAAGGTGCAGGGCCCGCTCTGGCAGGACGGGACGGCGCTCTACTCGATCCTCCGAGTGCCTGACTTCTACTTCCCGGGGGTCACGGAGCTGCTCTTCGCCTCCGACACGCTGCTCGTCCTGGGTGCGTACGGAACCGTTCTCAGCTCGATCGCCTTCCCGGTGCTGATCATCTTCCGACGAGGCCGTCTCCCGGCCGTGCTCATGATGACCGCGTTCCACCTGAGCATCGCGTTCTTCATGGGCTTGACCGCCTTCGCTGCGATCATGGTTGCCTGCGACCTGGTCTTCGTGAGTGGGCACGTCGAGCGTGTGCTCGTCCGAGCGCGTTCATCCATCGGACCGCTCCGCTTCCGCCCCAGCCGGGTGCGCGGTTCGACACCAGTTCCCGACACGACCAGATCAGGAGTACGAGCGTGACCGCTGCGAACCGAGCCGTGATCATCGACGAAGGGGGCGACGTCACCGCAGACCTCGGCGATCGCTACGAAGCGGACGCGCTGGTGGAGTGGGCGAGCGTCACGAAGACCGTGACCGCCGCCGCCGTGCTCGTCCTCCTCGCTGAACGGGACATCCCACGGGACACCCCCGCCCGGGACCTGTTGCCGGACGTCCCCGACGACGCCACCTACACGGTCGACGACTTGATCCGACACCGCTCGGGCCTGCCCCGTGTGCACCAGGGCATGTCGGCCGGGATCGTCGGCGACCCGTACGCGGACGTGTCCGAGGCGGACATCACGCGTGCGCTGCGCCAGACCCCGACGACACCGGGTGAGCGGGACTACTCCAACCTCGGCTACGCGGTGCTCGGTCGGCTGCTCGAGCACGTCGCGCAGGAGGCATGGTCCACGGTCGCCGAGCGGACGGTCCTGGCTCCGCTCGGCATCACCAGCGCCACCCTCGACCCGGCACCCGAACGACGAACCCTGCTCCGGTCGTGGCGGGGCCGTCCCCGTGAACCCTGGACCGTCGGATCAGGTCCCTACGCACCGGCCGCCGGGATCTGGTCGACCATGTCCGACCTCCTGCGCTTCGGCGTGGGGATCGGACGCATCGAGCCGGACTTCCTGGCGTGGGAGCACCGCGACGGGCTGATCTGGCACAGCGGGCAGACACGGGACGCCGGCATCTGCCTGCTCCGTCACGGCGACGTCACGATCGCGTCGCACGCCCTCGGCGCAGCGCCCGGAGCCGCTGACCGGCTCGCCGTCCGACGCCTCCGTGCCGTGGGAGTCGTCGCGTGAGCGCCGGTACGCGAGCTGGAGATGTCCTGCAGGTGGCCCTGGAGGACTCCCGGCAGAGCTCGTTCAAGCGTCTGGCCCGGACGACGGCGGCATTGGCCCTGGCCGCGATGGGCGGTGCCGGTGAGGACTTCCTGCCGAGCTTCGACCTGGTCGTCCGCCGTCGTGACGACGGCGCGGAGGTCCTCCGGACGCGAGCCGGAGACGCGGATCAGGCCGAACGGCTCCTCGAGACCGTGGAACGAGACCTGGACGAGAAGGACGTCACGACGTTCGTCAGCGAGTGGCGCGTCATCGAGCGCTGAGGGAGCGCGCTGGCGGACTCAGGAACGCAGGCCGAGCACCAGGTCGTGGACCACACGCGCTGCGCGTGCCGCGGCGTCGTCCAGGTGCTCACGGAACTCGGCACCGTCCGGCGCGCAGAGGTCGCTGATGCACCGGACCGACACGAACGGCATGTCGTGCACGTGGGCGAACTGCGCGATCGCGGCCGACTCCATGTCGACCGCGGCCACCTCGGGAAACGCGACCCGGAGTGCGCGGGCACGACCCTCAGTCACGAAGACCTCGCTCGAGCCGATCGTCGCCGACCGCAGGGGCCACGCGATGTCGGCGCCCATCGCGAGTTCGACGAGCCGGGCGTCCGGCGCGTAGCCGGTCGGCATGCCGGGGACCTGGCCCAGGGCGTAGCCGAACGCGGTGGCGTCGGCGTTGAGGTTGACGTACCGGTCGCCGACCACGACGTCACCGATGGCGACACCGTGCATGAGCCCACCGGCGGTCCCGACGCTGATCACCGGGATGCCCGGGCCGAAGTCGTGGAAGCCGTGGGCGACGGCGGCCGTGGCGTTCGTGAAGCCGATGCCGCTGCGGCGCACGACGACCGTGGCGCCGCCGATGTCGAGCAGCTGGTGCGGGTCGTGGCCACCGACGGGGCCGTCGAGGACCGGGACACCGCCGAAGAGGTCGGCGAAGGCCGAGACCTCTTCGCTCATGGCCGCGATGATGATCGCGACGGGTTGCTGCTGCACTGATCGATCCTCCCACGCCGGGCGCGCGTGGACGTGCAGGTCGGATGGTCGCGGTCGCTACCGGCGGGGGTCCTGGCGGGCCAGCTCGTCGGCGACGAAGGCGGCGAGCGCGTCGGCGCCGAAGTGGTCGTCGGCGGTGATGGTGACGACGGCGCCGGGGTCGTTGCTCGCCTCGGTCTCGTCGAACAGCAGCATCTGCCCGTACGCACCGTGCAGCCGCCAGAGTCGGCCGGGACCACCCCACCCGGCCATCGCGTACCGCTCGTAGCCGGGGCCGGTGCCCTCGCGCTCGACCCAGTCGGTGTGCATCGCGTCGCACCACCGCGCGCTGACGATCCGCTGTCCGTCGGCGACCCCGCGGTCGCGGATCAGGCGTCCGATGCGGGCGAGTTCCTCGGTGCGGAGCGACAGTCCCTCGCCGCCGGCGACGAACCCGTTCGGGCAGCGTCGCCACTCGACGTCCTGGATGCCGAGCGGCGCGAACAGTCGCTCGGTGACGAACGCGCCGACGTCCCCGACCCGGGTCTCGAGCACGCGCATCGCCGTGTAGGTGCTGGCGTTCGCGTACTGGAACACCCGGCCGCGGGACGGTCGCCGCAGGAACTCGGCCGCCAGGTCCGGCCAGTCCGTCAGCTCGGTCGCCGACCAGGGCATGTCGATCCCGCTGGTCATGGTGAGCAGGTGGCGGAGGGTGACCCGGTCGACGCCGTCGCCGAGCGCGAGCCCGGTCTCCGCACCGAGGCCGGTGCCGACCAGGGACGTCGCGATCGGTTCGTCGACGTCGACCAGGCCGTCGTCGGCCGCGATGCCGGTGGCCAGGACGCAGACGCCCTTCGCGGCGGAGTGGATCTCGCGTCGGACGTCGGGGGTCCAGCGGTGCTCGGCGACGTCGTCCGCGGTGCTCTCGGCGCCCGGAGCCGCAGTCCGCGTGCGCACGTGGATGCCGTGTGCGGCGAACCCGGTGGTGTCGATGTGCCGGACGACGGCGTCGAGGATGGTCGCGGCGGTGTGCACACCCCCATCCTCTCGTGGCCGCGCGGCTGCGGGCACGGGCAGGGGCCGCCGCGTACCGTCCGGCTCGTGTCCGACGAACAGCCCCGCCGCCCCGATCCCACCCGCGTCGGCGACCAGCCCGCACTCCGGACGGCGTCGGGCTCGAACTGGCTCGTGTGGGGAGCCGTCACGGCCGTGATCGTCGCCGCGGTGATGGTGCTCATGGCGATCCGGGCGCCGGCGATCGGCTGGCCGGCGCTCGTGCTCGTCGTCGTGTTGTTCGTGACGATGGTCGTGGTGCGCGCCGCCGTCCGGCCGCAGCGCACCCGACTCGTCACCCTGGCCCTGCTCGACCTCGGCATCGTGGTCGTCGGACTGGTGGCGACCCTGGCGGTCCTGTACTCGACGCCGGTCGGCTGATGCCGCGATGGCATGTTGATAACGGTTCTCACTAAGATGGTGTGCAGCGACCACGCCACGGTGGCCGTTCCATCGACGCAGCCGCAGCTGCTGGGAAGACCGACCCCATGCCAGCACCACACCCCACCGAGACCCTCGACGCCCTCGTGGTCGGAGCCGGACCGGCCGGCGTCGGCACCGGCCTGGCACTCCACGCCGTCGACGGCCTGCTGTTCGGCGTCGTCGAACGCGGCGTCGTCGGGGACACGTTCCGTCGGTGGCCGGAGCACCAGCGGTTCCTGACGCCGTCCTTCACCGGCAACGGGTTCGGGGCGACCGACCTCAACGCGGTCCACCCGCGCACCTCACCCGCCTACAGCCTGGGGACCGACTACCCGTCCGGGCCCGAGTACGCCCGGTACCTGCGGGGCGTCGTCGCGGCCTTCCACCTGCCGACCCTGCTCGACACCGAGGTCGAGCGCATCGAGCCGGACGACGACGGCTTCCGCGTGACCACGAGCCGCGGCCCCGTCATCACCCGGAACGTGGTCTGGGCCGGCGGCGAGTTCTCCGACCCGATCCTGCCCCGCTGCGCCGGCACCTCGCTCGGGGTGCACGCGTCCGCCGAGGCAGCCTGGGTGGCGCGGTCCGGACACGTGGTGGTCGTGGGTGGCTTCGAGTCCGGCATCGACCTGGCGTGCCACCACGTCGAACAGGGGGCGACGGTGACGGTCGTCGACCCGTCCCACCCCTGGGACGCCGGCAGCGGGTCGGACCCGTCGTTCCGCCTCGCCCCGCGCACCCGTCAACGGCTCGCGGCCGCGCGGGCCAGCGGACGCCTCACCCTGGTCGACGACGGCCAGGTCACCGGCATCAAACGATCCGGAGACGGGTTCACCGTCGGCGTCGCCGGACGGACCGCCCTGGTCGCGGACGCGCCACCGATCCTCGCCACCGGGTACGGGCCGGGGCTCGGACCGGCCGCGAGCCTGTTCGACACCCGCGCGGACGGCTGGCCGCTGCTCACCGAGGACGACGAGTCGACCACCACGCCCGGGCTGTTCCTGGCCGGCACGGCGCTCCGGCACGGTGGGCTGCAGTTCTGCTTCGTGTACAAGTTCCGGCAGCGGTTCGCCCACGTCGCCCGCGTCATCGGCGAACGAGCCGGGCGCGACTGCAGTGCCCTGCAGGAGTGGGACGACGCCGGGATGCTCACCGACGACCTGAGCTGCTGTGGTGTCGAATGCGCGTGCTGATGCCGGCACAGCGGGCCGCCCGCCCCGCCGGTGCACGACTCTGGGCCACCCCCGCGATCGTCGGCGGCGCCATCCTGCTCGGGTCGGTGATCGGGGGCATCTCGCCCTCGGCCGGCGACGCGATGGGCTCGGTGGTGGACGTGTTGGTGATCACCCTGGTCGTCGCCCTGTTCGTCGACGTCCCCCTGCACCGCCTGCCCCGAACGCCCGGCGCCTGGAAGGTCATCGGCATCGCCTGGAGCATGAACTTCCTGCTCGCCCCGCTCGTCGCGTTCCTGCTCACCCGCGTGGCCCTGCCCGGACACCCGGCCGTGCAGCTCGGCGTGATGCTGTACTTCCTGGCACCCTGCACCGACTGGTTCCTGGCGTTCACCCGCCTGAGCGACGGGGACACCGCCGCGGGGGCGACCCTGCTGCCGATCAACATGGTCACCCAGCTGCTGCTGTTCCCGGTGTGGATCACGGTCCTGGGCGGCAACGCCGGCATCGACGCCGTGGGTACCATCGGCACCCTGCTGCAGTGGTTCGTCCTGCCCGCCGCGATCGCCGTGGTGATCCGCCTCGGGGTCTCACTGCTGCCCGACGGCGCTCGAGGCCGCGCCGCCGCCCTGCCCGGCCGCGCGGTCCCCTGGATCGTGGGCGCGATGGTCGCCGGGCTCTTCGCCTCGCACATCGCGCTGCTGCTGGCGAACCTGCCGGTGTTCGTCGCCGTACTGGGGTGCGCGGTGGTCTTCTTCGCCGTGATGTTCATCGCGGCCGATTGGGCGTCACGCCTCGCCGCCCTGTCGTACCCGCGGTCGGCGCTGCTCGCGATGACGACGGCGGCCCGCAACGCACCCCTGATGATCGGGCTGACGAGCGCCGCACTCCCCCACCAGCCGCTGGTCACCACGGCGATCGTCGTCGGCATGCTCGTCGAGTTCCCGCACCTGCTCGCGGTCCGCCACCTGCTGCTGCGTCGGCGACGTGGTCAGCACGCCGGGCGACGCCTGCGCGGCACCGCGGCATGGGGGCACCCGTGACGCACCGGGTCCGACTCGTCGTCGTCCCGACCGAGCGGCGGGTGATCGAGACCGAGCACGACGACCGGCGGACGGCGCTCCTGCTCGCGCTGGGCCAGGTGCCGCTCGGGTACACGGTCACCGACGTCGACGTGCTGCCGGAGCACGGGGACACCGAGTCCGACCCCGCGGAGCCGGGCCGACACTGAGCCGGCCGTCAGCGGCGGACGAGCACCCCGGCGACGAGTCGGAGCAGCAGGGCGACCACGCCGACCACGGCGATGCCGACCGACACGACCGTCGCCATCAGCAGTCGAAGGCCGTCCGGCACCGCCGTCTCGTCGGACGCGGGGAGGAACGCCGTCGCGACGAACACGCACCCCGCGGCGATCAGGAACAACACCCCGATGATCGTCACGGCCCGCAGCGCGGCGGGCACCGGTTCGTGGTCACCCGGTCGAGCCGGACGAGCCCTGGCCCCCTCGGTCTCCCAGTCCGCCAGTTCCGTCATGGTGGTCCCCCTTCGTCGGGACGATCGTAGGGCCCGGACCGGCCCCGACGGCGCTGGTGCGGCCCGAGACGGGCACGATGCCGGACGGGAGGCCCGTGACGGGCCCGCACCGCGCCTCCAGTCCGGTGCCGGTCGCGACCAGTGCGCGTGGCCGGCTACGCGCTGTCGGTCACCGTCGGCTGCGCCTGCCGCAGCCCGGTGACCAGGAGGGTCACGATCGTCCGGACGTCGTAGTCGGGGTCCTGGGGGCTCCACGCCACCAGGTCGCCGACGGCCCGGAGCAGCTGGTACGGCGGGGTCGGCGCGGCCACCTCGCCGGACGCCCGCGCGGCGTCGAGCAGCCGGCCGAGCACGGGCACGAGCTCGTCGACGAACAGGGTGTGCAGCGCCGTGAAGCCGTCGGCGTCGCCCTCCCAGACGCGCGCCAGACCGTGCTTGGTGCCGAGGAAGTCGACGAACTGGTGCACCCAGCGCAGCAGGGCGGCGAACGGCGTCGGCTCGGAGCCGAGCAGCGCCGGCCCGGCGTCGACCAGAGCCTCGATCTGGTGCCGGTAGACGGCGACGACCAGGTCCGAACGGGTCGGGAAGTGCCGGTAGAGCGTGCCCACCCCGACACCGGCGGCGGTGGCGACCTCGCGGACCGGTGCGCCGACGCCCGAGGCCGTGAAGACCGCGGCAGCGGCGTCGAGGATCGTGCGCTCGTTGCGCTCGACGTCGCGACGGCGACGCGGCACGGGGTCGGTCGACGGGGTGCTCATGCGTCGATCATCGCACGACGCAGACGGAATGCGGAACAATGCTCCGCTTCCTCTTGCAATCCGGATCGTTGTTCCGTATCGTTCCGGAACGTCGCTCCGTTTCGGACGACGATCGCTCCGACCACGGGCGACACCGCACCCGGAAAGGCCCACATGGCACCCACAGCACCTCGACCGCAGGTCATCAGCGTGCGCCCCGTCACGCTTCCCGCACCCTCGCGCGGTCAGGACCTCGAGGTCCGGATCACCGCACCGACGACCGGAACGGACCTGCCCGTCATCGTCTTCGCCCACGGCTTCGGCCAGTCCATGACCGGCGGCGACCCCCTGGTCGACCACTGGACCGCGAACGGCTTCGTCGTCGTCCAACCGACCTTCCTCGACGCGAAGACCTACGGGCTGACGCTCGAGGACCCGCGCTACCCGACCATCTGGCAGACGCGCGTCGACGACCTCGAGCGGGTGCTCGACGACCTCGACCAGATCATCGACGCGGTCCCCGGCCTGAGCGGGCGTGTCGACACCGCACGCCTCGCCGCGGTCGGACATTCGTGGGGCGGACAGTCCGTGAGCATGCTGCTCGGGGCCCGCGTCCTGGACGCCGACGGGCGGCCGGGCGAGGACCGCACCGACCACCGCGTGCGCGCCGGGGTCCTGCTGTCCACCACCGGGATCGCGCGCGGCGACCTCGCGCCGTTCGCGCAGGAGCACTTCGCGTTCATGAGCCCCGACTTCAGCCAGCTGCACACCCCGTCACTGGTCGTCGCCGGCGACCACGACCAGTCCCAGCTCTCGACGCGAGGTCCGGACTGGTTCACCGACGTCTACCACCTGAGCCCCGGCGCGCGGCACCTGGTGACCGTCCACGGCGGCGAGCACCTGCTCGGCGGGATCCAGGACTACGAGTCGACCGCCACCACGGACGAGAGCCCCGAGCGTGTGGACCTCGTCCGCCACACCACGACGGCGTTCCTCCGGACCGAGCTCGGGCTCGACCCCGACGCGTGGTCGGCGATCGCCGACGCCGTCGGCCCTGCCACCGCCGTCGGCTCTGCTGCCGCGGTCTCGGCCGGCCCTGCTGCCGCCGTCGGCCACATCGAATCGAAGGAACACCACTCGTGATCACCGACCAGCACCCCCTGCCCAGCGGCTTCACCGCCGCGTCCACCGCCGCCGACGTCCTGCACGGCGTCGACCTGATCGGCCGGAACGTCGTCGTGACCGGCGGCCACAGCCGCCTCGGCCGCGAGACCAGCCGCGCCCTCGCGGCGGCCGGCGCCGACGTCACCGTCGCCTCCCGCGACGTCGACCGGGCATCCGCAGCCGTCGCCGACATCCCGGGCATCCACGTCGAGGCCCTCGACCTCACCGACCCGTCGTCGGTCGATGCCTTCGCCGCGCGCTGGTCGGCCTCCGGCCGCCCGCTGCACATGCTCGTGAACAGTGCCGCGATGCTCTTCACCCCGGACCGCCGGCTCGACGGCCGCGGCAACGAACTGGCGTTCTCGACGACGCACCTCGGGCACTTCCAGCTCACGCGGGCGCTCCTCCCCGCCCTCCTGGAGGCCCGTGGTGCGCGGGTCCTGACCGTCACCTCCGGTGCGGCGCGGTTCGGGCAGATCCGGTGGGACGACCTGACGTTCGCCCACGGGTACGACCCGGTCACCGCGTACGGGCAGTCGAAGCGCGCCAACGTCCTGTTCACGGTGGAGCTCGACCGGCGGTACGCCGACCAGGGCATCCGCGCCTTCGCCGCGCACCCTGGCGTCATCATCGGACCCGGCCCGCACGACGCGGCTGTGCTTGCGTCGTACCGCGAGCAGGGACTGGTCGACGACCACGGGGTGACCGTCATCGATCCCGAGGTCGGCAAGAAGACCGTCGAGCAGGGCGCCGCGACGCTCGTGTTCGGTGCCGCGAGCCCGTTGCTCGACGGCGTCGGCGGGGTCTACCTGAAGGACAGCGACGTCGCCGTGATCGACGACCGGGTCCTGCCCCTCACCGCCGACCGCATCCCGTCGGACGCGAACTCCGCGATGCTCGACGCCGACGATGCCCGGCGCCTGTGGGGGGTCAGCGAGGGACTCCTGGTCTGATCGCCGTCGGCCGGGGGCCTCATCTGCCCACTGTTCTCGTCGTCCTCGCTACTGTGTGACGGTGCTGACCGTGCGGATCGAGAGCCCCCGACAGGACGACGTCCTGCACCTGCTGCAGCAGGGCGACGACTACGGACTGAGCCTCTACCCGGCCGAGAACTACCACGCCCTCGACGTCGACGACCTGGACCAGCCCGACGTCACGTTCCTGGTGGCGCGCCAGGACGGCACCGCCCTCGGCACGGTGGCGCTCGTCGACGCCGGCGACGGCACCGGCGAGGTCAAGCGCATGTTCGTGAGCGACGCCGCGCGTGGGCTCGGCGTCGGGACGCGGCTGCTCGACGCCCTGCACGACCGGGCCCGCGCGGTCGGCATCGGGACCGTCCGGCTCGAGACCGGTCTGCCGCAGGCCGCGGCCATCGCGCTGTACCGGAAGGCCGGGTACGCGGACATCCCCCGGTTCGGCCCCTACGTCGACGACCCGACGAGCGTGTGCATGGAGCAGCAGCTCGTCTGACCGGTGCTCGGTCCCGACGTAGGATCGCGTGTGAGCTCCGAGCACCCCGAACCCAGCGGCATCGACCCCGACGACCTGGCCGTCGCGCTCCGGGTGCTCGAGCAGCTGCCGTCGATCGACGAGACGCACCCGGACTTCATCCGGGTCCGCCAGGCCACCGCGAAGATGTTCAAGGCCGTCAAGCGGGCGCACCGTCTCGAGAAGCGCGGCGTCATCGCCGAGGCCGACCGCCGGGTGATCGCCGCCACCGCCACCGGGGCCGCCGACCGGATCGACGACGAGACCCGCGGCGTCCCGATCAGCGCCTCGACCGCATCGACGACCGCGGGCACGCTGCTGAAGTCACGGCCCTGCTACATGTGCAAGCAGCACTACACGGTCGTCGACGCGTTCTACCACCAGCTCTGCCCGGCGTGCGCTCGCATGAGCCACGCGAAGCGCGACGCCCGGACGGACCTGACCGGCAAGCGGGCGTTGCTCACCGGCGGCCGCGCGAAGATCGGCATGTACATCGCCCTCCGGCTGCTGCGTGACGGGGCCCACACCACCATCACCACGCGGTTCCCCCGCGACGCGGTGCGGCGGTTCGCGAGCCTGCCCGACTCCGCCGACTGGATGGACCGCCTGAAGGTCGTCGGCATCGACCTGCGCGACCCCGCCCAGGTGATCGGGCTCGCCGAGGACGTCGCCGCGTCCGGCCCCCTCGACATCCTGATCAACAACGCCACGCAGACCGTGCGCCGGTCGACCGGGGCCTACCAGCCGCTGGTCGACGCGGAACTCGCGCCGCTGCCCGACGGACCACTGCCCGAACTCGTGACCTTCGGGCACACCAATGACCAGCACCCGCTGGCGCTCGCCCGTTCAGTTGCCGCGCACCCGATCCTCGCGGCCGCCGCAGCCCGAGCCGACGAGCTGACCGAACAGGCGATGGCGCCCGGATCGAGCTCGCTCGAACGGCTCGCCCTGGGCACCGCGATCGACGCCGGCGGCCTGGTCCCCGACCTGCACGACGAGAACTCGTGGACCCAGCAGGTGGACGAGGTCGACCCGCTCGAGATGCTCGAGGTCCAGCTGGCCAACACCACGGCGCCGTTCATCCTCATCTCGAAGCTCCGCCCCGCCATGGCCGCGAGCACCGGACGCCGCACCTACGTGGTGAACGTCAGCGCCATGGAAGGGGTGTTCGGCCGTGCCTACAAGGGGCCGGGTCACCCGCACACGAACATGGCGAAGGCCGCCGTGAACATGCTCACCCGCACGAGCGCGCAGGAGATGTTCGAGACCGACAACATCCTGATGACGAGCGTCGACACCGGCTGGATCACCGACGAACGGCCGCACCCCACGAAGGTCCGGCTCGCCGAAGAGGGCTTCCACGCGCCGCTCGACCTGGTCGACGGGGCAGCCCGTGTCTACGACCCGATCGTCCGGGGCGAAGCGGGCGAGGACGTGTTCGGTGTCTTCCTGAAGGACTACGCGCCGAGTTCGTGGTGACGAGCGGCTGAACGCACCGATTCCGTCAGGGCTTCGACGGGGCCGTCTCCTGCGGCAGCACCGCGCCGAAACGGACCACGAAGTCGCGCAACACGTCGTCGTCGCGTGGCTGCTTCGACGCCGAGAAGCGGTGTTCGCTCTATTCGCGGATGCCAGGGATAGCACGGATCGCCGATCACAGTATCGACGGGTGTTCCACGGGTTTTAGGGTTCCGTTCCAAAGCCTCGAAGAGGTCAGCGCTGATAGATGCAGTCGGCAACACGTCCCCACTCGCCCCATTGAGCAGCGTCGCCGCATCGCGGAGCATGTCATCGTCCTTCACAACTTCGCGTGGTGCACGGAGGCAGACCTTGCAGCCGACGACACCGGCAGGGGAGCACACCGCCGTGCACTACGGGGCCGGGCTTCTCCTGGATGGCACGGGAGCCACCGCAGGGCTGGGAGATCCGATTAGTGTTGAACCATGACTGACCACGAACTGAGCGTCGCTGGACTTTGGGTCAACATCATCGTGGGGTTTCTCACCCTGCTGGCACTAGTCATTGCATTCATCGAGGCGGCAGGCGCGCGCAGAGTCGCGGAAAACGCCAAGGCCGAGGCCTTACACGAACGCCGCATAGGTTTCGAACTGACGCTTCTGAGGGAGTTGTACGTCCAGTTTCAAACCACAGGCACAAGCCACGTACGCGGCTTCGTGCTGGCCCTCATACGAGACCCGAACAACCGGGAAGACCTTCCGTTCCTTCGTATGACAATAGGCGCACGGGCGGACGAGCTGTCACCCGACGGAGAAGCGGCTCCGCGCAACGGCACTTCGGAGTTCAATCGGAGGATTGAACGAGAAATTGACGAAGCCATCAAGAGACGAGTTGAGGCGGGGCTATGAGGGTAAGCGATTCAGACAA
Source organism: Curtobacterium sp. ME-Dv--P-122a (assembly GCF_030209645.1). Classification (NCBI taxonomy): domain Bacteria; kingdom Bacillati; phylum Actinomycetota; class Actinomycetes; order Micrococcales; family Microbacteriaceae; genus Curtobacterium; species Curtobacterium sp. ME-Dv--P-122a. The sequence goes on along the minus strand of NZ_JARVRO010000008.1, from coordinate 278,374 downwards.
GGCAGCTTATACAAACCTGTACCTGGTTGCGGCCATCAACCTTCTGGACCTCCTCGCTGAGAAGCGAATGCTCACCGAACGGACCCTTGTACGAGAAGACGAAGATCTGTGCGTACGTTCCGCCAACGAGCTAAGAAAGCAGATCACTCTTAAGCTAGAGCTCGTACCAAACGGCCCCTTGCGCGACGCATTCCAAAGTATTCGCCGATCTGCCGCAGCCTTCGCCAGTCTCGGCGGGCTCCATGGGGTGGATTTCGCCAACGGCCCAGCACTTTTTTCCAACTCCTTGCGCGATTTCCGCAGCGCCGTGGCTCGGAACATCAGACTTGTTCTCGACCTGTTTCAGCTTGATTTACCCGATGATCTACGTGGACTAGTCTCGAACTATTAGCCTCCAGTTTTCGCCGACCTATCCGAATCCGTTCAGTTAGGAATCAGGTTCAAAGAAAACTGAGCTCTGTCCGTGACCACAATGAGTGAGGCCAAACGTCAGGCGTCCTCGTAACGCAAAGTAGCTCGTTCGGCAAAAGACGCCTTCTGCAAGTTCGATCCTGTCGCGGAGTCCAGCCACCGCCGATGAATGACGCTTCTTCAGCCCTGCAACCAGGCATCGAAGTCAGAGCGACTTACCGCGGCTCGGCCGGGAGGTACATGCCGACGCTTCGATCGGAGCAACGAGACGTATGACCACAGGGTATCCGCGTCGACGAACCCTGCCTTGAAGGCTGCCCGGAGAAGTCCCCACGTGCTCGCAGTCTGCACGAGGGGCGGCTTTTCTTCCGTGCCGGCGAGAAGCGCGCTCGGGCCGGCGTCATCCGTGAAAAAGACTGCCTTCATTCGGCGACTGTGAATGATTGCTAGCGTCTCCGCTTCGCCGAGATTTTTTGTGGGAGCATCACCCGGCCGCGATAGCTGCATCCGGTAGATCTGCGTCAGAGACTGCTCTGCCTGCGTTTCCGGGAACAACGGCTCGCCGAAGATACCGGGCGCCGCTGCCAGGTCCTCGAGGTCCGGTTCACTCGACGATCTGGAGCATTCATAAGCGACGGTTGCACACCACGCAGGCTTTTTCACGAGGCGACCGAGCAGGTCCATCCGGTGCAAGTACGCGAAGTTGATCAACACCGTGTTGTCGGGGAAGAACCAAACGTTCAAGGCGCGAGTTTCCTCAGACCCCGAGTCCGAGCAGATCCGAAAGCGCGTCCGAGGTGAGCGTCGTCTCGTCCGACGGCTCATCAACCTCGAGCTCGGTCGGGTCGACACCCAGCATCCAGGCTAGCGTGTCCTTCCGCACCTTCCCGTCGGCAATCCTCGCAAGATGAGCGTCCTGCAGAGACAGCGGGAAACGGCGAGTCGAGGCTGCATCCATGCGGGCCGTTATCGGGTCGCCCGGCTCCGTCGCGGTCCAGCGACGCCTTAGGAGTCGCTGCGTTGGCTGCCCCATCCACAACTCAAGATTTTTGCTCGTCGTCAGGTGGAGCGCAGCGACGCGCTTCGCAAGCGCGTCGATGGAAACCCCTCGATCCCATACATACGACGCGACTTGAGCCTCCGAAGCACTTGCCCAATCGACGGAGCGCATCCATTCCGCTGGGAGCAGCAGCTCGGCCGCGAATGCATTAGCGTCCCGCTCGTTCGACGTGCGCTCGATGCCTCGGCCACGCTCGATATCGTCTGCTTGCGTGGTCAAATGCCCGAGTTCGTGCGCTAGCGACCAATTCTCCCAAAACCAGTTTCCCGTCGCCTTAAGGACGATCACGGCCCGGCCCCCGAACCAGAATGAGTATGCCGAAGTCAAGTCACCGAGCCGGACGACGTCAATACCCAACGCATCGAGACGATCGGCAAATGGCCGGATGAAGCCGTCGCCGAGTGCGGCTCGGGCCTCCGACAGCGAGGTAGGAACGCTAGAGTTCGGCAGATCGCCCTGCACCTGCTCGTAGGCCAGGAGGACAGCTTCCAGTTGAGGTAGGTCGACGTCTTTGCCGGGGATGTGATGTTGCCGCGTTTCCTGATCGAACGAATGTCGAGCAGACGCGACGACCCGATTCGGGTCAGGCGCGCCAGTGATGAGGAAGTGCAGGTCAGCGCCGAGGACGTCCGCGAGTTTCGCAAGCTCGATGGCGGCGAAGCCACGCTCGCCCCGGAGCGCGCGCGAGAAGGCATCCGGCGTCATGCCGACGTCGGCAGCAACCTCTCTCTGGGTGCGACCCTCGGGGAGCAGGCCCGCAACACGCTGCCCAATCTCTGCGGTCATGCTGCTCAACATACGCCCTCGTTGGTGATTTCCCAACGGGACGCGAGCAGCCTCGCGTCACACACAGGCGCTCGGTCAGTGAACCGTGAGGCGCGACCCCTGACTCCAGGCCTGCTTTAGCCGTTGAGTAAGCGCGTACGTGGCCAGCAGTTGCCGGACGATGGGTCTCCATCCCGCGCGGCTTGTGCCGCTAGCTCGGCCGATAACGTCCAATATAGATTCGAACCCAGACCTCACGGCTTCGTGCCCATGCCCTCGTGAAGTGAAGCGACGTGAGCGACACGACCCGCCCGCTCCGCCTCCAGGATTCGAACCCGGACCTAACGGCACCAAAGGCCGTCGTGCTGCCATTACACCAAGGCGGAACGCACCCGAAGGTGCTCCTCCATCCTCCCACGACCGACGAGGCTGGCTGTCCGCTCCGGGTTCGGCCAAGATGGAGGGATGCCGCATGAGGACGAGGTCGATCGCATCGTCGCGGCGTGGGGTCGTGAGCGTGCCGACCTCGACTTCGGCCCGCTCGAGGTCCTCTCCCGCGTGGACCGGCTCGCCCGGCACCTGGACCGCGCCAGGCGGACCGCGTTCGACGCGAGCGACATGGAGCCGTGGGAGTTCGACGTCCTGTCGGCCCTGCGGCGCGCGGGTGAGCCGTACGAGCTGAGCCCGAAGACCCTGCTGCAGCAGACCCTGGTGTCGAGCGGCACGATGACGAACCGGGTGGACCGCCTGGCGGCCCGCGGCTTCGTGGGGCGGCGGACCGACCCGAAGGACGGCCGCGGCATCCTCGTCTCGCTCACGAGCAAGGGCCGTGTGGCGGTGGACGCGGCGATCGCGGACCTGCTGGCCGCCGAGCGCGACATCCTGTCCGGGGTCTCCGCCGACGAGCAGGGCCAGTTGGCCGGGCTGCTCCGCCGACTCATCCTGGGTCTCGGGGACTGACGGAAAGCGTGGCACGGGCCGAGCGGCCCCGGCGTAGCGTGCGGCGCATGCACGCCATCACCCTCGCCGTCGCCGACGTCGCTCGATCGGCTGAGTTCTACCGCGCCCTGCTCGGCATCGAGGGCAGCGGCGTCATCGGCACCGAGTACCCCGCCACCGAGACGCAGGCCGGCGGCACCACGGCGATGTTCACCCTCGACGACGGCCTGATCGTCAGCGTCTACGGCCGTGACGACATGGCGAAGGACTCCGGCGTGCAGCTGGCCACGGCACCGAGCAGCACGATCGGGCACTTCACGAGCAGCCAGGCCGAGGCAGAGGCCTTCCTCGAGCGAGCGCAGGCAGCGGGAGCAACGATGCCCGAGCCCCCGTACACGCGCCCGTGGGGCATGTGGTCCGGCTTCTTCCTGGACCCGGACGGCCACCTGTGGGAGGTCGTGGCGAACCCCGGCGGTGGGGCCCCCGAGGACGCCACACCGGCGGACAGCAGCCAGGACGCGGTCGACCCCGCCTCCGTGGAGTAGACCGGCTCAGACCCCGAGCAGCTCCGCGACCTCGAGCCAGCGCTCCTCGAGCTGCTCGACCTCGGCCTCGAGCGCACCGAGCTTCGCCTGCAGTTCGCCGAGTCCGGCGTAGTCGGACTGGTCGTGCGTCGCGAACTGGTCGAGCAGCTTCTTGCGGTCCGCGCCGACCTTCGCGATCTTGCGGTCGAGCGCCGACATCTCCTTCTCGGCCGTCCGCCGGTCCGCTCCCGACAGGGCGGACGCACCAGCGGCCGTGGACCCGGCCACGGCACCGGCCGAGCCGGTCCCGCCGACGGTGTCGGGCCTCCCGGCAGACGCGGCGGCAGCCGCAGAGGCGGTCCCGCCACCGGTGCCGGCCTCGCGCAGACGCATGTACTCGTCGACGCCGCCGGGCAGGTGGCGCAGGTGCCCGCCGAGCACGGCGTACTGCTGGTCGGTGACGCGCTCGAGCAGGTACCGGTCGTGGCTGACGACCAGCAGGGTGCCGGGCCAGGTGTCGAGCAGGTCCTCCATGGCGGCGAGCATGTCGGTGTCGAGGTCGTTGGTGGGCTCGTCGAGGATCAGCACGTTCGGCTCGTCGAGCAGGATGAGCATGAGCTGCAGACGACGCTTCTGCCCACCGGACAGGTCCTTGACGGGCGTGGAGAGCTGCTCCGAGGTGAAGCCGAGCCGCTCGAGCAGCTGCGACGGCGTCATCTCCTTGCCGTCGGCGACGTAGCTCGTCTTCTTGCGGGCGACGACCTCGCGCACGCGGTCGTCGGCGAACTGCTGCAGGTCGGCGAGCTGCTGGTCGAGCACCGCGACCTGCACCGTCTTGCCGGTCTTCACCCGCCCGCTCGTCGGCTGCAGCCGGCCGGAGACCAGGTTGAGCAGCGTGGACTTGCCGGCGCCGTTCGGGCCGAGGATGCCGGTCCGCTCCCCCGGAGCGATGCGCCACTCGATGCGGTCGAGGATCTGCGTGCCGTCGAACGAGACGCTCACGTCGAGCAGGTCGACGACGTCCTTGCCGAGGCGCGCGGTCGCCGTCCGGGACAGCGCGACGGTGTCGCGGATCGGCGGGACGTCGTCGATCAGGGCGTTCGCCGCGTCGATGCGGAACTTCGGCTTGCTCGTGCGGGCCGGAGCGCCGCGGCGGAGCCACGCGAGCTCCTTGCGGGCCAGGTTCTGCCGGCGCTGCTCGATCGTGGCAGCCTGCCGGTCACGCTCGACGCGCTGCAGGATGTACGCGGCGTAGCCACCTTCGAAGGGGTCGACGACGCCGTCGTGGACCTCCCACGTGTCGGTCGACACGGCGTCGAGGAACCACCGGTCGTGCGTCACGACGACCATGCCGCCCTGGTTCGACGACCAGCGGCGGTTGATGTGCCCGGCGAGCCACTCGATGCCCTCGACGTCCAGGTGGTTGGTCGGCTCGTCCAGGAACAGGACGTCCCAGTCGCCGACCAGCAGCCGCGCGAGTGCCACACGGCGACGCTGCCCGCCGGACAGCTCGTCGACGCTGACGTCCCACGGGATGTCCGAGACCAGACCGCCGATGATGTCGCGGATCTTCGGGTCACCGGCCCACTCGTGCTCCTCGAGGTCGCCGACGACGGTGCTGCCGACGGTCGCGCCCTCGGGCAGGATGTCGCGCTGGTCCAGGTAGCCGATGGTCAGGCCGCGGCGGTGCGTGACGCGGCCGCCGTCCGGCTCGAGGCGCTGGGACAGCAGTGCGAGGAGGGTCGACTTGCCGTCGCCGTTCCGGCCGACCACGCCGATCCGGTCACCCTCGTCGATGCCGAGGGTGACGTTGTCGAAGACGACCTTGGTGGGGAACTCGAGATGCAGGTTCTCGGCGCCGAGGAGATGTGCCACGCGTCAAGGGTAGGTGGCTCGGCGGGGTGGTGGGTGCGGGGTGGCGGTCGGGCCGGTGCGCGCTTGTTCGAGCGGTGCGAGGTTGCGCGCTCGGTGCGAGCCTGTGGCGGCACACGGGGAGCGCAACCTCGCACCAGCCGACGGACCCCGCACGGTGCGGCGGCGCGTCGGCCTGGAGGCCCGGGTCAGCTCGTCCGGGTCGGCTCGGCTCCGGCGCGGGGCTCGGTCTCCTGCAGGAACGCTCGCCACTGCTTCCGCTTGCTGACGGTCCAGAGCAGCATCGCGAGGAAGAACACGGTGAGGAGCGCGTACAGCAGCCCGAACAACGTCGCCCAGTTGAGGAGGAACTGCGCGAACGCGAACGGCGTCCATCCGAGGGCGAGCCAGAAGGTCGATGTCGATTGACCGAGCCGACGGCCGGCGAGTGCGACGAGCGCGGTCCGGTGCTGCGGATCGGCGGGCTGCTGCCCACGAGCCATGCGCTCGATCCGTCGGCGGACGGCACGAGGAAGCCCGAGCATCGGGTCGGACAGCGCGCTCTGGAACTGTCCACCGCCTCGGACGATTGCGGTGACCCAGCAGACCGGGCCAACGATCATGAGTGGGACGATGACGAAGAACGCCCAGTCCGGCAGGCCACTTCCGGTCGAGGGCAGCTCGAAGCGCGGCAGGTGTTCGGCGCTCAGCCACCCGGCTGCAACCGCGGCGACGACGGCCAGCACGATCCAGATGACCCGCCGGACCATCGAACGGCGGACACGCGGTCCGACTGGCGCCCCCGCGAGACGGTCCTCCACCTGCTGCCAGGTCTCCTCGGAGACCGTGGCTCCGGCGAACTCATGCGGGGCCGGCGTGGACACGATCAGCTCGCGGGGGCGGTGTCGCCCTCGCCCGCGGCTTCCTTCGCGCGCTTCAGGCGAGCCTGCGCCTCCCAGTACTCGATCTCGCGCTCGAGCTCGGCGAGCTCCTGCTCGGTGCCGGTGACGCGCTTGGCGCCGTGGGCACTGCGGGCGTCGCCGAGGGTGGCGTACCGGTCCTCGTGGCGGGTGGGCTCGATGTACCGACCGTGGTTCCGTTCGCCCGGAGCCCAGTCGTGGCCGATGGCGAACCAGACGATGCTGCCGACGACGGGGACCAGGATCACGAGGATCACCCACGCGATCTTCGGCAGGCCGCGGATCTGGTCATCCGTCTTCGTCAGGATGTCGATCAGGGCGAAGACCAGCAGGATGACGGTGATCCCGGGCAGCAAGACGCTCATGTTCGCGATTCTATGGATCCGCTTGGAGTCTCACCATGCCCCGAACGAGCGTCCCGGTTGCGAAGGTGCACAGGGTGGGCGTCGAGGTACCGGCGGGCGAGCACCGCGGACCATGCCGTCCATGCGAACTGCCCCGCCGTGGCGATGCCGCCCGCAACGGCGAAGGGCCAGAACGCACCACCGGCGAACGTGACCGCAGACCACACGATCACGAACCCAGCAAGACTGGGCAGTTCGCCGCCGTCGCCCAGTTCGACCGCTCTCGCCTGCACGACGATCCGGCGGTCCTCCGGCGCAGCGCGTCGCCCGGTCGCCGCCTCCGTCACCGCGCGCTGTTCGCGTTGCTGCAGCGGCGCGAGCACCGGCGCACGGCGGGCTTCCTCGCCGTTCCGTCTCCGGCGGATCAGGACCCGAACGGTGTCACCGAGGCCGATGACGAAGCCCAGGGCGGCGACGACACCGGCAACTGCGAAGCGAGCGTCCGATCCGGCGGGCACGGGGATCGCCGCGATGCACAGCGCCACCAGCACCAGCCCGATGGCCACGACGAACCCGAGGACCGGCGGGCTGGGTGTCCGAGCCTGCGCGAGGAGCAGGTGCGCACGTTCGTCGGCTTCGGCCCAGCGTCGCCCCGCCGCCGCGCGCTCGGTGTCGGTCTGGGCGGCGGCGGTCACAGCGCCGCGACCCACTCGTCCGTCCCGTCGGTGAACCGCTGGTGCTTCCAGATCGGCACGCGCTCCTTCACCAGGTCGACCAGCGCACCGCACGCGGCGAACGCCTGCGCCCGGTGCGACGACGACACCGCTGCGGCGAGCGCGACGTCCCCGATGCCGAGCGCCCCGACGCGGTGCAGGACGGCGATCCGGACGTCGGGGTGGTGCTCGGCGATGGTCCGGGCGACCTCGGTGATGACCTCGCCGGCGCTGGGGTGCCGCTCGTAGTCGAGCGCGGTGACGCCCTTCCCACCGTCGTGGTCACGGACGATGCCGGCGAAGGTCACCACGGCGCCGTCCTGTTCGGTGGCCACCACGGCTGCGACCTCGTCGACGCTGATGTCGCGGTCGACGACGTCGGCGAGCACGACCCGTGCGGCGGCCTCGGTGGTGCTCACGAGGCGCTCCGCGGGGCGTGGCCCTCGCCGTGCACCTGGGCGACCACGTGGTCGAGTACTCCGTCGAGCACTGCGAGCCCGTCGGACACCCCACCGCGCGATCCGGGCAGGGTGACGAGCAGGCAGCCGGCGTTCGTGACCCCGGCGACGCCGCGGGTGAGCAGGGCGGTCGGGCCGGCACCCGCGAGTCCGCGTCGACGGATCTCCTCGGTGATGCCGGGCAGTTCGAGGTCGATCAGCCCCGCCACGGCCTCGGGGGTCCGGTCGGTCGGGGTGACCCCGGTGCCGCCGGTGGTGATGACGACCCGGGCGCCGGCCAGGAGCTCCGCGGTGACGGTCTCGGTGATCGCGCCGCCGTCGGGGACGATGATCGGGTCGCTCGTGGTGAACCCGTGGTCGCGCAGCCAGTCGGCGATGACGGGTCCGGTGCTGTCGAGTGCGGGGTCGGCGGCGGCCTGCGTGGACACCACGACGACGGCGGCCCGGCCCCTGGTCGGCTCGGCGGTCATCGGTTGCTCCAGTCCCCGGAGCGCCCGCCGTGCTTCTCGAGCACGCGCACGTCCGTGATCACGGCCGCTCGGTCGACGGCCTTCACCATGTCGTACACCGTCAGGGCGGCGACGCTCGCCCCGGTCAGGGCTTCCATCTCGACGCCGGTGCGCGAGGTCGTGCGGACCGACACCTCGATCAGCACGCGGTCGTCGGTGCCGGTGATGTCGACCTGTACGCCGGCGATCGGCAGCGGGTGGCACAGCGGGATCAGGTCGGAGGTCTTCTTCACCGCCATGATCGCGGCGATGCGGGCGGTGCCGACGACCTCGCCCTTGGGCAGCGAGCCGTCGAGGATGCGTGCGACGACGTCGGGGCGGGTGACGACGGTGGCGGTGGCGGTGGCCGACCGGTCGGTGACGTCCTTCGCGGAGACGTCGACCATGTGCGCGCTGCCGTCAGCGCGGACGTGCGACAGCTGGTCGGAGGCGGACGGGTCGGTCATCGGAGGCTCCAGACGGTCAAGGGGTCGCCGACCTCGACGGCGTCGACCCCCACGGGGACGTGCACCAGGTGGGTGGCGGCGGCGTAGTGGACGAGCAGGTGCGAACTCGGCCCACCGACGAAGTGCACGGCACCGTCCTGCACCCGGCCGCGACGGACCTGGTGCTTGCCGGCGGGTGAGTCGGCAGCGGACGCGGCCGGCAGGACCTGCGTGGGGCGGTCCGGCGTGAGTCCGACGGCGCCGGCGAGGAGCGGGCGCAGGAACACCTCGAACGAGACGAGCGCCGACACCGGATTGCCGGGGAAGGACACGACCGGCACGGCGCGACCGGCACCGAACACGACGCTGCCGAACGCCTGCGGTCCACCGGGCTGCATCGCGACCGGCGTCACCGCGAGCCCGCGGGGTTCGAGCGCCTGCCGCACGACCTCGTACGCCCCGGCACTGATGCCCCCGGTGGTCACCACGAGGTCGGCCCAGTCCCCCACCGCCGCGTCGAGCGCCCGGTCGAAGGCCTCGACGTCGTCGGGCACCCGGACGGCCCGTGAGTCTGCACCGACCTGGGCAAGGGCAGCCCGCAGCGCGATGCCGTTCGCGTCACCGATGGTCGCCGCGTCCGCGTCGGCACCCTGTAGCTCCGAGCCGGTCGACACGACGAGGACCCGCAGCGGTCGGCGCACCGACACGGTCGTCACCCCCGCAGCAGCCAGGGCCCCGAGCAGCGCCGGCGTGACCGGGGAGCCGGCCGGAGCGAGCTCGGCACCGGTGGGCAGGTCGCTGCCGGTCACCCGCACGAAGGTGCCGGCGGTCAGGTCGGCGGGCACCGTCACCCGGGGCAGCTCGAGCGCCGCCGGGAACGCGCCCGGCCCGGTCGCTTCGACCGGGAACACCGCGTCGGCACCGGTCGGGATCCGCGCACCGGTCATGATCGGCGCGGCCGTGCCGGGCTCGAGCGGTTCGGGCACCACGCCGGCCGGGATGGGGGCGACGACCCGGACGGCCTGCCCCGCGTCCGCGGCCCGCACGGCGAACCCGTCCATCTGGCTGTTGTCGAACGGCGGCAGCGGAACGGGCGACAGAACGGCCGACGCGAGCACGCGGTGTGCGAACCCGGCACCCGCACCGGCGAGTTCGTCGAGTGGCAGTTCTTCCGCTCCGAGGCCCGCCACCACCGGCGCGAGCAACGCCGCCAGGTCGTCGCGGTGCTGACCGATCGTTCGCACAGGTGCCTCCGAACAGGGGGTTGGTGGCGCCGTTCCCGGTTCGCCCGGTGGCGCCGTCAGTAGCGTATCCAGCGCGCAGCCCGCGCCGACGACCAACCGGAGGACCTGTGGAGAACGACGAAGCCGTGACGATCGGTGTCATCGGAGGCTCCGGCCTCTACCAGCTGTTCGAGGAGGGCACCGCCGACGAGCTCGACGTCCCGACCCCGTTCGGCCCGACGTCGAGCCCGATCAGCATCGGCACGATGGCCGGACGACGGGTCGCGTTCCTGACCCGCCACGGCCGTGAACACTCCGTCGCCCCGCACCGCATCAACCACCGTGCGAACGTCTGGGCGCTCCGTTCACTCGGCGTCCGCGCGATCGTGTCCTCGAGTGCCGTCGGCGGCCTGCACCCCGACTACGCCCCGGGCACCTTCGTCGTGACGGACCAGCTCATCGACCGCACCTGGGGCCGCGCCGACACGTTCTTCGAGGACGACGTGCAGCACCTGTCCTTCGCCGACCCGTTCGACCCGACGCTCCGCCGTGCGGCGATCGACGCCGTCGCCGGACTCGACGTGCCGTTCCGTCCGACCGGCACGTGCGTCGTCATCCAGGGTCCCCGGTTCTCCACCCGCGCCGAGTCCGTCTGGCTCCGCCAGGCCGGCGGCCACACGATCAACATGACGATGACGCCCGAGGTCCCCCTGGCCGCCGAACTCGGCATCGCCACCGTGAACCTGTCGTTCGTCACCGACGCCGACGCCGGCCTGGCCCCGACCGAGGACGAAGCCGCCGCCGCAGCCGCATCCGCAGCCGCCGCCAGCGGCCCCGACGTCGACGACGCCGGCGCCGTCGTCACCCACGCCCTCGTCATGGAACGCCTCGCCCGCGCCAACGAGGTCATCGTCCGAGCCATCGGCCAGATCGTCGCCGCGATCCCCGCCGACTTCACCCCGCGCGAGCTCGTCCCGACCAGCGCGAGCGCCAGCATCATGCAGACCCAGCCGACCGCCGCCGCCACCACGAAGGCCCAGCCCGCTTCCACCACCACGGGTGCCACCGCATGAGCCGCCTCCTGGTCACCGGCGGCGCCGGCTTCATCGGCTCCGCGATCGTCCGCCGCGCCCTGGCCGACGGCCACGAGGTCCGCGTCCTCGACTCCCTGCGCGACGACGTGCACGGCGACCCCGCCGAGGTCATCCACGCCCACCAGCAGCAGGGCATCGCGTTCGTGCACGGCGACGTCCGCGACCGGGTCGCCCTCGACGCCGCCCTCGACGGCATCGACGTCGTGTGCCACCAGGCCGCGAAGGTCGGCCTCGGCGTGGACTTCCAGGACGCCCCCGACTACGTCTCGTCGAACGACGCCGGAACCGCCCACGTCCTCGCCGGCATGGACCGGCACGACATCGGCCGGCTCGTCGTCGCCAGCTCGATGGTCGTCTACGGCGAGGGCGCGTACACCACCGCCTCCGGCGAACCGACGCGTCCGCCGGCCCGCCGCCGCGAGGACCTCGACGCCGGCCACTTCGACCCGATCGGGCCCGACGGTCAGCCCCTGCTGCCCGGCCTGATCGACGAGTCCGCCGCGCTCGACCCCCGCAACGTGTACGCGCAGACCAAGGTCGCGCAGGAGCACCTCGCCTCGAGCTGGGCCCGCGCCACGGGGGGCCGCGCGATCGCGCTCCGGTACCACAACGTCTACGGACCGGGCATGCCCGCGAACACCCCCTACGCCGGTGTCGCGTCCCTGTTCCGCTCGGCACTGGCCCGCGGCGAGGCACCCCGGGTCTTCGAGGACGGCGCCCAGCGACGCGACTTCGTGCACGTCGACGACGTCGCCGGAGCGAACGCTGCCTCGATCGCGGCGACCGCCGAGCTGCCGTCGGACACGTTCCGCGCGTACAACGTCGGCTCCGGCACCGTGCACACCATCGGCGACATGGCCGCAGCGATCGCCGGACCCGACGGCCCGCAGCCGATCGTCACGGGCGAGTACCGCCTGGGCGACGTCCGCCACGTCACCGCGAGTTCGGCACGCATCGCCGCCGAGCTCGGCTGGCACGCCGAGGTCGACTTCGAGGCCGGCATGCGCGACTTCGCGACGGCACCGCTCCGCAGCGCCGTCCGCTAGCCGGAACGCGTGCGCGAGCGGCGCACCGCTGGCTGTGCCTGAGAGCGCGACCAGCCACCGGACGGGAGGCCCGTGACGGCCCCGCCCCGCGCCTCCCGTCCGCAGTCCCCGCCCCAAGGACCACGCGAGACGCCGTCGTGTCGGCACCACGCCGCCACATTCGGCGGCGTCTCGACGACACGACGGCGTCTTGCGACACCCATTCGCGGACCCACGCGCACACCTGTCCCCCGTTCTGGGGACCGGCCGCGAACCGGACGCGCTGAACGACCAGGACCCGGCAGTTTCCTGTACCCCGCAGCGCGTCGTCGTGTTGTGTCGAGTGCATGCCAGGACAGACCCGTCGATCCGACCGACCGCACCGAATGACGGACATGACTGTCGACGTGATCCTGCCGTGCCTCGACGAGGCGGACGCCCTGCCGAAGGTCATCGCGCGCCTCCCCACGGGTTACCGGGCCATCGTCGTCGACAACGGATCGACCGACGGATCGGCCGACGTCGCCCGCGCCCACGGTGCCCTCGTCGTGACGGAACCCGTCAAGGGCTTCGGTTCGGCCTGTGCCGCCGGGGTCGCCGCGGCGACCGCCGACTTCGTCGCGTTCTGCGACGCCGACGCCTCGATGGACCCCGCCGAGCTCCCGCCCCTGGTCGACCGCGTGGCCAGTGGCCGCGTCGACCTGGCACTCGGCCGTCGCGTCCCGACCGGCCGCGGCGCGTGGGCCCCGCACGCGCGCTTCGCGAACCGCGTCCTCGCCGTCCTCATGCACCGCGCGACCGGCTACCGCCTGCGCGACCTCGGCCCGATGCGCGTGATGCGCCGCGAGGACCTCGTCTCCCTCGACCTGCGCGACCGCCGCAGCGGCTACCCGCTCGAGATGGTCCTGGCCGCGCACGCCGCCGGCTGGCGCGTCGACGAGTCCGACATCGGGTACGCGCAGCGCATCGGCGACAGCAAGGTCACCGGCACGCTCCGCGGCACGATCAACGCGGTGCGGGACATGTCCCGTCTGCTCCGTGCGTACCGCCGGGAGGCCCGTGTCCGGGTCGTCGCGCCGGGACCGCTCCGCCAGGCGGCCGAGTCCACCCCCGTGGTCGAGGAGGCCCGCTCGTGACCGCCACCCCCGCCCACAGCGCTGCGCGCACCGACGTGACCGTCGCGGTCGTCGCGAAGGAGTGCCTGCCCGGCAAGGTGAAGACCCGGCTGACGCCGGCGCTCTCCCCCGAGGGCGCCGCACGCGTCGCGTCCGCGAGCCTCGCCGACACCCTGGCGACCGTCCGCGCACTGCCCGCGGCACGCCGGGTCCTGTTCTTCGACGGCGACGTCGTGCCCGCCGCGGCCGACGGGTTCGAGGTGCTGCACCAGCCCGGTGGCGGCCTGGACGAGCGCCTCGGGTTCCTGTTCGACGCCGTCGACGGTCCGCTGCTGCTCGTCGGCATGGACACCCCGCAGGTGTCCACCGCGGACCTCGCACCGGTGTTCGACGACGCTGCCTGCGATGCCTGGTTCGGCCCGGCCGAGGACGGCGGCTTCTGGTCGCTGTACCTGCGACAGCCCACCGGCGACCTGCTGCGCGGCGTCCCGATGTCGCGCGACGACACCGGAGCCGTGCAGCTCGCACGCCTGACCGACGCCGGACTCGACGTGGGCGTGCTCGGCGAGCTGCTCGACGTCGACACCATGCCGGACGCCGAGCGGGTCGCCGATCTCGCTCCCGACTCCGACTTCACCCGGGCACTCCGTGCCGAGACCGTGGGGAGCACCCGATGACCATGCACGCACCCGTCTCGTTCGGTGCCGGCGGCGGCGAGCCGTACGCCCGTGCCCTGCGCACAGACGGCCACCTGCGCCTCACCGACGCCGACCGTCCCGACGCCGTCACCACGATGGACGTCGGCCGTTGGAGCGCCGCCGCCGACCGCGTCGACCGCTCGCTGCTCGACGACGTCGACGGCGGGGTCATCGACATCGGCTGCGGCCCGGGTCGGATGCTCGTCGCCGCACGGTCCCGGGGCATCCCGGCGCTCGGCGTGGACGTGTCGGCCGAGGCCGTCGCCATCGCGCAGCGCTCCGGCGGCACCGCCCTGCAGGGTTCTGTGTTCGACGCCGTGCCCGACGAGGGCCACTGGGACACCGCGCTGGTGATCGACGGGAACATCGGCATCGGCGGCGACCCCACGGCCCTGCTCGCCCGCTGTCGCGAGATCGTGCGCGCCGGTGGCCGGGTCATCGTCGAGACGAACCCCGAGGTCACGGCCGACCGCGTGTACACCGCCCGGGTGGTCGACGCCGACGGCAACGAGAGCGCCGGGTTCCCGTGGGCCGAGGTCGGCCTCGACGCCCTACACCGGCACGCGGCGGAAGCCGGACTGGTCGCACGGCAGAGCTGGACGGCCGAGGGCCGGAACTTCTGCGAGCTGCTCGCCTGAGGCTCCGACACGCGCTTGTTTTGCACGATACAAGACAAGCGCGTAGAGTGACGGTCATTCAGCCGACGGCGTCGCGGTCGCCGGCTCGGTGACCTGCGGACCTCGGCACGACGACGAGGAGCACCCATGCAGAACCGTCAGAACCCCCTGGGCGGCGCCTACGTGACCGGCCTCGAGACCCGCGCCGAGCTCGGCGCCTTCACCGGCGACGCGACCCGCAGCCCGATCGGCAGCTACACCGGCACCGGCATCGGCCGCGCACTCGGCCGCTTCGTCGACACGCAGTTCCGCCGTCCCGGCACCGCGACGTCCTCGACGCGCACCGTGACCGGCTCGTTCCGCACGGCGACCGGTTCGTTCCGCACGGCCTGAGGCACCTGCCTCCACAGACCGCGAGCGGTCGTCCGCCCCGGGGGTCCCCCCTCAACCCGGGTGGGTCGACCGCTCGCTCGCGTTCCCCCGACCTTCGGTGCACTTCCCCCGAACGCGCCAGGGCGGCCGATGCCAGGATGGACGCATGAACGACCGCGCCGGCACCCCAGCGACCGCAGACGACCTCGTCGACCTCGACGAGCTCCTCGCCGCCTACCACGACCGAGTGCCCGACGTCTCGGTCCCCGAGCAGAAGGTCGTGTTCGGCACGTCCGGACACCGCGGGTCGTCGCTCGACACCGCCTTCAACGACACCCACATCGCCGCCATCACGCAGGCGATCGTCGAGTACCGCCGCGACCAGGGCACCGACGGGCCGCTCTTCATCGGCCGCGACACCCACGCGCTCTCCGCCCCGGCCGAGCAGACCGCCCTGCAGGTCCTCGCTGCCAACGGCGTGCGCGTGCTCGCTGACAGCGAGGACGGCTTCGTGCCGACGCCTGCACTGAGCCACGCGATCATCCGTTACAACCGCGCCGGCAACCCGGACACGGCCGACGGCATCGTCATCACGCCGAGCCACAACCCGCCCCGCGACGGCGGCTTCAAGTACAACCCGCCGCACGGTGGACCCGCCGACAGCGACGCCACCAGCTGGATCGCGAACCGGGCGAACGCGATCATCGAGGGCGGCAACGCCGAGGTGCAGCGCACCGAGGACGCCGAGCCCGAGCGCTACGACTTCCTGAACACGTACGTCGCCGACCTCGAGAACATCATCGACATCGCCGCGATCAAGCGTGCCGGCGTGAAGATCGGCGCCGACCCGCTCGGTGGCGCCTCGCTGCCGTACTGGAACGCCATCCGCGACCACTACGGCCTCGACCTGACCGTCGTGAACCCCGAGGTCGACCCCACGTGGGCGTTCATGACGCTCGACTGGGACGGCAAGATCCGGATGGACCCGTCGAGCCCCTCGGCGATGGCCTCGGTGCTCGCCCGGAAGGACGACTTCGACGTCCTGACCGGCAACGACGCCGACTCCGACCGGCACGGCATCGTCACGCCCGACGGCGGGCTGATGAACCCGAACCACTACCTCGCGGTCGCGATCGAGTACCTCTACGCGCACCGGCCCGAGTGGCGCGACGACGCCGCGATCGGCAAGACGCTGGTGTCGTCGAGCATCATCGACCGCGTCGCCGAGTCCCTGGGCCGTCGCCTGTGGGAGGTCCCGGTCGGCTTCAAGTGGTTCGTCCCCGGCCTGATCGACGGTTCCGTGGCCTTCGGCGGCGAAGAATCGGCAGGTGCGTCGTTCCTGCGCACCGACGGCACCGCGTGGACCACCGACAAGGACGGCATCATCCTGGCGCTCCTGGCGTCCGAGATCGTCGCCGTCACCGGCAAGACCCCCTCGCAGCTCTACGCCGAGCTGACCGAGCGCTTCGGCGCGCCGGTCTACCAGCGCGTCGACGCCGCTGCGTCGAAGGAGCAGAAGGCCCGCCTCGGCAAGCTCGACGGCGACGCCATCACCGCGGACACCCTGGCCGGCGACCCCATCACCGCGAAGCTGTCGAAGGCCCCGGGCAACGACGCAGCCGTCGGTGGCGTGAAGGTCGTCACCGAAAAGGCGTGGTTCGCCGCGCGCCCGTCGGGCACCGAGGACGTCTACAAGATCTACGCGGAGAGCTTCGTCGGGCAGGAGCACCTCGAGCAGGTGCAGCGCGAGGCCAAGGAGATCGTCGACGCAGCACTGGGCGCGTAGCGCCCTCGTCGGACGGGCTGCGGGTCTCGGACACCGCAGCCCGTCCGATGGAGCCGAGCCGGGCCTCCAGGCCGTGTGCCGCCGGGGCGTACCGGGCGTACCGTGACTGCCGATCCACTCAGGAAGCCGTCTCGGTGCGACCGAGCACTTGCGGCAGTTGTAACTTTGCAGGCAGCGCAAAAATCGTTCTGCCAGCGCATCGGTACCCGGGAGACCCTGCTCATGACCCAGACGGCGACCGCACCCGCGGCCCCCACCACGGCGTCCAACGTCGTGATGAACCACCGACAGATCCTGTTGGTGATCTACGGCCTGATGGCCGGCATGTTCCTCGGTGCCCTCGACCAGACGATCGTCGGCACCGCGATCCGCACCATCGGTGACGACCTGCACGGGCTCGACCAGCAGGCCTGGGTCACCACCGGGTACCTGATCGCCTCGACGGTGACGACCCCGATCTACGGCAAGCTCTCCGACATCTTCGGTCGCCGGCCGCTCTTCATCACCGCGATCGGCATCTTCATCGTCGGCTCGTTCGCGGCGTCGTTCTCCACCTCGATGCTCATGCTCGCCGGGTTCCGCGCGCTGCAGGGCCTGGGTGCCGGTGGTCTGATGTCCCTGCCGCTGGCGATCATGGGCGACATGCTCGCCCCACGCGAGCGGGCGAAGTACCAGGGCTACTTCCTGGCGGTCTTCGGCATCTCGTCCGTCATCGGCCCGCTCGTCGGTGGCGTCTTCGCCGGCGCGGACCAGCTGCTGTTCATCGCCGGCTGGCGCTGGGTGTTCCTGATCAACGTGCCGATCGGCATCATCGCCCTGTTCATGGTGCTGACGTTCCTGCACCTGCCGAAGTTCGGCGACCGCGGCAAGCCCCGCATCGACTGGTGGGGCGCGACGCTCGTCATCGTCACGCTCGTGCCGCTGCTGCTCATCGCCGAGCAGGGCCGCGAGTGGGGCTGGGACTCCCCCGCCGCCTTCGCCTGCTACGCCATCGGTGCCCTCGGCCTGATCGCGTTCATCATCGTCGAGCGAGCCATGGGCGATGACGCGATCCTGCCGATGAAGCTGTTCGGATCGCGGGTGTTCTCGATGTCCGCGATCCTGTCGGTGCTCGTCGGCTTCGGCATGTTCGGCGCGATGCTGACGATCCCGCTGTACCTGCAGATCGTCAAGGGCGTGACCCCGACCGAGTCCGGCTTCGCCATGCTGCCGATGGTGCTCGGCCTGATGATCTCGTCGATCGCCTCGGGCCAGATCATCTCGAAGACCGGCAACTACCAGGTCTTCCCGATCACCGGAACGGCGTTCACGGCGATCGGCTTCACGGTCCTGACGTTCCTGACCGCCGACCGGCCGCTGTGGTTCCTGATGCTCGGCATGTTCGGCATCGGGCTCGGACTCGGGCAGCTCATGCAGACGCTGACCCTGGCCGCGCAGAACTCGGTCTCGCCGCGGGACATCGGTGTCGCGACGAGCGCCGCGACGTTCTTCCGCCAGATCGGCGGCACCATGGGTACCGCCGTCCTGCTCTCCGTGCTGTTCACCCTGATGCCGACGAACATCAGCGCCGCGATGCAGAACGAGTCCGACCTGAAGAGCGCGCTCAACGCCGCGATGACACCCTCGGTTGCGAACGCGTCCAAGAACCAGGGCGTGATGGACGAGATCTGGACGAAGATCGTCGACCCGGTGCAGAAGAACGTGCAGGACGGTCTCGACCAGGGCACCGCCCAGGCGAAGCAGGCCGCAGATGCTGCCGTGACCAAGCAGGTGACCGCAGCCGTGCAGCGGCAGGTCGCCGCGGGCAGGGTCCCCGCCGCAGCAGCGGACACGATCATCGCCCAGCAGGTCGACGACGCGAAGCCCGCAGCCGAGCAGCAGGCGCTCGAGACGGCGGCCACGAAGGCGAACGCCTCGGTCGTCGACGGCAAGTTGCAGATCGACTACTCGAACGAGGCGCAGCGGGAGAACGTCGTCGACCAGGTCGCCCCGACGCTCATCAAGCAGCTCAAGAGCGGCGACTCGGCCGCGAGCTCGTCCACCGACTCGGCGACGAGCGACACGTCGTTCCTGAACGGCGCGGACCCCCGGCTCAGCCGTCCGTTCCTGGTCGGGTTCAGCGACTCGGCCGTCCGCGTCTACTACGTCGGCCTCGCGGTGATCCTGATCGCGTTCGTGCTGACGTGGTTCTTCCGGGTGCCGCCGCTCCGCAAGACCTCGGCGCTGCAGGAGCAGGCGGATGCCGCACGGACCGCTGCCGGTGCGGGGTCGGACGGGAGTGCCGCCGCAGCCGCTGCCGCAGCGGCGCCCGGGGCTGGTCCGGTGCCGACGAGGTCATCCTCCGCCGGAGTCCCGACCTCGCCCGACGTGCCGACGTCGCCGGACGTGCAGCCTCGGTCCGCCCGGGCCGCGGGGGCGTCGAACGTCTCGGTGCTGCCGCACGGGGTCGACGACACCCGCGCTCCGCTGCCGAACGCCACGACGCACGGTGCGCACTCGGCGGCTGCGCCGGTCGACGAGCCCCCGACGACGACCGGTGCCATCCGGACCCGGGCTGCCCACGCTGCCCCGGTCGTGGAGCCGGACGTCCCCGGGGCCGGAGCCGACGCGGCGGAGGCGAGCCGGGCCTCCCGGCCGGACGCTGGCGACGCGCACGCGCACGGGCGGCACTCCGCGGAGTAGTCGGCACGGGCACTGGCCTGCTGATGCCGAACGACGAGGTCGCTGTCGTACGACAGCGACCTCGTCGCATCTGCGCGTGTGCAACTGTTGCGGCCGCGCGGAGGCGACACCGCCGATGTCGTGCGACGTCGACATCGTCGCTCGTTGCGGGCGCAACTGCCGTCGCGGACCCGCCCGTCGCGGACCCGCCCGTCGCAGACCCCGCCGGCCTCAGACCGCCGGCGCCGCGTCCCCCGCCGCTGCCGACCCCGCCCCGGCCCCGGCCGCAGCCACCTCGAACGACGCCCCCGGCAACCGCTTCCGCATCACGTCGATCGCCGCAGGGTTGTCGTCCACCAGTACGTACCGCCGCCCCAACGCCTGTGCCACGGCACCCGTGGTCCCGCTGCCCGCGAAGAAGTCGAGCACCCAGTCACCCTCGCGTGAGGACGCCTGCACGATCCGCCGCAACACTCCCTCGGGCTTCTGCGTGGGGTAGCCGGTCTTCTCGCGGCCGGTCGGCGAGACGATCGTGTGCCACCAGACGTCGGTGGGCAGCTTGCCGCGCTCGCGTTTCTCGGGTGTGACGAGCCCCGGCGCCATGTACGGCTCGCGGTCGACGGCCTCGGAGTCGAACCAGTACCGCGACGGGTCCTTCACGTAGACCAGGATCGTGTCGTGCTTGGTGGGCCAGCGCGTCTTGGACTTGGCGCCGAAGTCGTAGGCCCAGACGATCTCGTTCAGGAACGACTCGCGGCCGAACAGCGCGTCGAGCAGCACCTTGGCGTAGTGCGACTCGCGGTAGTCGAGGTGCAGGTACAGCGTGCCGTCGGTGGCGAGCAGCCGCCAGGCCTCGATGAGTCGGGGTTCGAGGAACGACCAGTAGTCCTCGAACCGGTCGTCGAAGCGCATCAGGTCGCCGCGCACCCGCTCGTAGGTCCGGCCGTGGAACCCCATCACGGGGCCGTCGGCCTTCGGCACGGCGGAGGTCGCGTGCCGACGCTGGTACCGGCCGGTGTTGAACGGCGGGTCCAGGTACACCAGCGTGAAGGAGCCGTCCGGGTACGCGGGGACCACGTCGAGGGCGTCGCCGAGGACGACGCGGTCCGGCCCTCGGTCGTCTCCCCTGCGCACGGACCCATTGTCGCGCACCGAGCGAGCACGCACCGCACGCCCAGGCCTCGGCGTACGGTCGAGTGCATGGCAGCAGCACCCGAGGTCCGCAATGACACCGACAAGCAGCAGTACTCCCTGATCGAGGACGGCGAGGTCATCGGCCTCGCGGCGTACGAGGTCGACGGCGACGAGATCCGCTTCGTGCACACCGAGGTCGATCCCGAGCACCGCGGTGGTGGGCACGCGTCGATCCTGGTGCAGCACGCCCTCGACGACGTGCGTGCGAGTTCGTCACGCCGGGTCGTCGCGCAGTGCAGCTACGTCCACGCGTGGATCGAGCGGCACCCGGACTACCAGGAGCTCACCACCCGCTGAGCGAGCGACGCGCACACGAGCGCGGCGCCCGTCAGCTCAGTACGACCGGTCGTGCGTCCCCGCGCGGGCCTCGTGCCGCCCGGCGCTCCGCACCGTCGGCACCTGGATGAGCACGCTGCCGCTGAGCAGGTCGTGGTCGTGGTCCGCCGGTGACGGTGCTTGTTTCGGCAGGCGCGCCTGCCGTTCGTACTCGGCTTGCGTCTCGTGCCGGGTCGGTGCGAACACCTCGTCCAGCATCCCGCCCATGCCTCCGGATCCGCCGCTCCGCTGGGACTTGTTCGACAGGTCGATCCACCCCATGCGATCGGCGATCCACACCACGACGGCCACGGCGGCCACCGCCCCCAGGAAGATCAACCAGTTCACGGCAGCGACGCTACGTGGACCGCGCGGCGAGCGGATCAGCCGCGCGGGGGATTCTCATCATCCACACGTCTGGTTCATGAGGTCGAGGCGCAGACTCGAAGCAGCGGCGGCCGGGACGTCCCCCCTCAGCTCCGGCCGTCGCGTCACCGTCGACCGAGCAGGGCTCACGGCACCCGCTCGAGCCACTCCTTCGTCGCGAACTTCGTCCGCACCAGCTCCTGCGCCCGCTCTCGCTCGGCCTCGGTCACGTGCCCCTCGGTCGCCCCGTACAGGCGGGTGAAGGTACCGATCAGCCGCTCGATGATCTCGGCGCGGGACAGCCCCGTCTGCGAGCGGAGCGGGTCGACGCGCTTCGCAGCACTGGTGGTGCCCTTGTCGCTCATCTTCTCGCGCCCGATGCGCAGCACCTGGACCATCTTCTCGCCGTCCATGTCGTAGCTCATGGTGGCGTGGTGCAGCAGCGACCCGGTGCCGAGGCGCTTCTGTGCGGCCCCGCCGATCTTGCCCTTGGTCGAGGTGATGTCGTTGAGCGGCTGGTAGTAGGCCTCGATGCCGAGGGACTTGAGCGCCTCGATCACCCACTCGTCGAGGAACGCGTACGAGTCGGCGAAGGTCATGCCCTGCACCAGGTCGGACGGCACGTACAGCGAGTAGGAGATGACGGCGCCGGCGTCCATGAACATCGCGCCGCCGCCGGAGATGCGTCGGACCACCTGCACGCCGTACTTCTCGGCGCCGGCGGGGTCGACCTCGTTCTTGAGCGACTGGAACGAGCCGATCACGACGGCCGGCTGGTCCCACTCCCAGATGCGCAGCGTGGGACCGCGACGGCCGGCACCGACCTCTTCGGTCAGCACCTGGTCGAGCGCGAGGTGCTCGTTCGGGCTGATCGGCCCCTCGTGCACGATCTGCCAGTCGTGGTCGCGCCAGGTCGAGGCCCGCGACAGTGCGCGGCGCACCGCGACGCCGACGGACTCGGGCGTGAAGCCGAGCAGCACCGCATCGGTCGGCAGGGCCGCCCGCACGGCCGCGGCGACGCCAGCAGCGTCGGTGGTGACGGGGAGCCCGTTCACGGCCGCGTCGATGAGCGGCAGTGCGTCGTCGGGTTCCAGGAAGAAGTCACCCGCCAGGCGGAACTGCTGGATCGTGCCGTCGACGACCTCGAGGTCGACGACGACCAGCTTGCCTCCGGGGACCTTGTACTCACCGTGCATGCCGCAACCCTATTCCGGACGGCCGACGGCTCGGCAGTGGGCCTTCCTGGTGACGGCCTGGAGGCGCGTGGCGGCGCCGCCACGGGCCTCCAGTCCGTCGCCGGTCGCGTCGCAGGACGCGGCGAGCGCCGTCAGCGCGCCGTCACCCGGTCGAGCCACGCGACCAGGTCGCCGATGACCTCGGCGCGGTTCGTCTCGTTGTAGACCTCATGGCGCGCGCCCTCGTACACCTGCACGGTCACGTCGGACAGTCGTCCGCGTCGGCGGTACGCCTGCGCCAGACGCTCGATCGAGCGCGGACCCCCGAGGGTGTCGTCGGAGCCGACCTGCAGCAGCATCGGCAGGTCGTGCGGGATCCCCCGCCGCGGCACACCGAGCAGCCGGAGAGTGTCGGCGAGCCCGAACAGCCCGATGACGTCGGCCTCGACCGCCAGGGGGTCGAGCGCCATCGCGTCGATGATCTTCCGGTCGCGGGTGAGCCACTCGTACTTGGTGGGCCCGGACCCCGCGTGCCGGGCGTTGAGGTCGCCGCTGTTCATCCAGCCGGGCAGCCGGTAGGCGCTCGCGGACAGGACGACGCCGTCGTAGCGGTCCGACGAGGTGTTCACGATCCGCTGGGCCATCAGCGACCCCCACGAGTGCCCGAGCAGCACGAGCGGCAGCCCGGGTTCGTCGGCCCGCGCGACCGCGCTCATCTGCTCCACCGCGGCGATCGCCGCGCGCAGACCGCCGGGGCCGAGCCGACCGAGCTTGGCGTGGTCGCCGTCCCACTGGGTCAGGCCGGTGCGACCGTGCCCGCGGTGGTCGTTGGCGTGCACGGTGTAGCCGGCGCGCACCAGGTCCTGCGCGAGCGGTTCGTACCGGAGCCCGTGTTCCCCGACCCCGTGCGCGATCTGCACGACACCCTTCGGCCGCGCCGCACGCCAGGTCGAGTAGACGATCTCGACGCCGTGGGCGTCGGTGAACGAGGCGTCGCCGCGAGCGGCGGAGAAAGTCGGCACACCCGCATCCTTCCAGACACTGCCATCCTCGCAGACGCGCTCCATCACGGACCTGTTCACCCGGCGTTCACGCAGGGGGTTCCAGGCGGGCCTAGCGTCCTGCGCATGGACGTCATCGTCATCGTCACGCTGGTGATCGTCGTGGCCCTCGTGTTCGACTTCACGAACGGCTTCCACGACACCGCGAACGCCATGGCCACGTCGGTCGCCACGGGAGCGCTCAAGCCCCGGACCGCCGTGCTCATCTCCGCCGTGCTCAACGTGGTCGGCGCGTTCCTGTCCACCGAGGTCGCCAAGACCGTCTCGCAGGGCATCATCCGTGAGGGGCAGGACGGCATCCACATCTCGCCCACGATGATCTTCGCGGGGCTCGTCGGCGCGGTGCTCTGGAACCTGGCGACCTGGTACCTCGGGCTGCCGTCGTCGTCCACCCACGCGCTGTTCGGTGGGCTCATCGGCGCCTCGATCATCGGGGCGGGGCTGAACTCGATCAGCTGGGCGACGGTGGTGTCGAAGGTCGTGCTGCCGGCGCTGCTCTCCCCGGTCATCGCCGGGGTGATCGCCCTGGTCGCGACGTACCTGGCGTACGTGCTCACGAAGAACGCGACGACGCACGGTGCGGCGACGGGGTTCCGGCACGGGCAGACGATCTCGGCGTCGCTGGTGTCGCTCGCACACGGCACGAACGACGCGCAGAAGACGATGGGCGTCATCACGCTGACCCTCATCGCCGCGAACTACCAGGCCGCCGGCACCGGTCCGGCGCTCTGGGTGATCCTGGCCTGCGGGCTCGCGATCGGCCTGGGCACCTACATGGGCGGCTGGCGGATCATGCAGACGGTCGGCAAGAAGATCTCCGACGTGCAGTCGCCGCAGGGCTTCGCCGCCGAGACGAGCTCCGCCGCCACGATCCTCATCTCGTCGCACCTGGGCTTCGCGCTCTCGACGACCCACGTTACGAGCGGCGCGGTCGTCGGTTCGGGGCTCGGCAAGAAGCTCGCCGACGTGCACTGGTCGGTCGTCGGCCGCATCGTCATCGCGTGGGTGATCACGCTGCCCGCCGCTGCGGTGGTCGGGGCGCTCGCGACCTGGCTCGCGTCGACCTCGGCCTTCGGGCTGGTGCTCGTCGCGGTCCTCGCCCTGGCCGGCGGGCTCACCTTCTACGTCCTCGCCAAGCGCAAGCCGATCTCGCACGAGGACATCACGACCGAGTCCGGTCCGGCCGAGCAGGCCGAGCCGCAGCCGACCGGCGCAGCGAACTGAGGGGAACGACGATGGACATCGACTTCACCGCGATCGGCACGGTCGCCGGCGTCGGCTTCGTGGCCGCCGTGGGCCTGGTGCTCGTGTACACGCTCGGCCTGCGGCTGCTCGGGACGGGACAGCCGGACGACGCGGGCGGCGAGCGCACGCAGTACTCCGACGAGACCCCGCGCTCCGGGCACACCCCGCCGGCGGCACTCGCCGGAGCCGTGCTGTGCTTCGCGCTGTGCATCGCTGCCGTGCTGGCCGGCATCTGGCTCACGATCCCCCAGTTCCACTGAGGACGTTCCTTCCCAGAACACCCGCGATGGCTGGTGGTATCGGGCGTACCTGGTCAGGACTTCCGACCAGGTACGCCCGATTCCGCCAGGTACGCCCGGAACGCCCCGCCGCGCTCTGCCCCGCCTGGGATGATCGAACGGTGACAACCCACCACCTCGACGCCACGGTCGACTCCGCCGTCGACGTCTTCACCGCCGAACGCCAGCCGGTCCTGACCGTCGAACCGGGCGACACGGTGACCGTCCGCACCCTGAGCGCCGCGGGCTACACGGAACGCCAGCCGGGCCCGGGCCTGGACGCCCCGACCCTGATCGACCCGCGCCGGGGCCACTGCCTGGTCGGGCCGATCGCCGTCGCGGGAGCACGTCCGGGGATGGTCCTGGCGGTGCACTTCGACGACCTCGTGCCCGACGACTGGGGCTACACGGCCTCGGGCGGGGTCGACTCCCCGGTGAACCGCGCACTCGGCCTGACCGATCCGGCGTCGCGCGGCCCGCTGCTCTGGGACATCGACGTGTCCGCAGGAGTCGCCGTGAACCAGCTCGGCCTCGGGGTACGGACCGCACCGTTCCTCGGCGTCGTCGGTGTCCCACCCGAGCCCACCGGGGAACACTCGACGATCCCGCCCCGCACGGTCGGCGGCGGCAACGTCGACTGCCGTGAGCTGATCGCCGGCTCCACCCTGTACCTGCCGGTGACGGTGCCGGACGCGCTGCTCCACGTCGGCGACGGGCACGCAGCCCAGGGCGACGGCGAGGTCTCC
Source organism: Curtobacterium sp. ME-Dv--P-122a (assembly GCF_030209645.1). Classification (NCBI taxonomy): domain Bacteria; kingdom Bacillati; phylum Actinomycetota; class Actinomycetes; order Micrococcales; family Microbacteriaceae; genus Curtobacterium; species Curtobacterium sp. ME-Dv--P-122a. The sequence goes on along the minus strand of NZ_JARVRO010000008.1, from coordinate 252,484 downwards.
GGAACGGCGGTCGAGTGCGGCATGACCACGACGATGACCCTGACGCTCCTCGATGCGGCCCCGGTCGAGGGCGTGCACGCCGACACCCCCGCCGGACGCATCACCTTCGGCTTCGACGCCGACCTCAACGTCGCGACGGCCACGGCGCTCGACCGGATGGTCGACTGGATCGCCGGGCTGCACGGCATCGGCCGCGCCGAGGCCCTCGCGATGGCGAGCGTGGCGGTGAGCATGCGCATCACGCAGGTCGCGAACCGCACGTGGGGCGTCCACGCCCTGCTCCCGCACGACGCGATCCTGACGGACGCGCGGCTCTGAAGGCCGGGAGGCCCGCCCAGCGCGAGCCGACCGGCGCACGCAGGGCGGGCCTCCCGTCCGACGTTCCTTCCCATCGCACCCGCGCTGGAAAGCGGAAACGGGCGTACCTGGTCGGAAGAACCGACCAGGTACGCCCGTTTCGACCAGGTACGCCCGGAACGACCAGGTACGCCCGACCCGTCAGTGGGCGGAGTAGCCGCCGTCCACCAGGTGGTAGCTGCCCGTGATGAACGAGGCCTTGTCGCTCAGCAGGAACAGCACGAGCGCGGCGACCTCGGCGTCGGTGCCGAGCCGCTTCGAGGCGTGCTCGTCCTCGAGTGCCGCGATGGCCTCGGGCGAGAGCGACTTGCGGAGCAGCGGGGTGTCGATGAACCCGGGGCCCACGGCGTTCGTGCGGACGCCCTGCGACGAGTACTCGAGCGCGGCGACCTTGGTCAGCCCGGCGAGCGCGTGCTTCGAGGCGACGTAGGCCGCGTTCTGGGCCATGCCGACCGTGCCGAGCACCGACGCCATGTTCACGATCGCGCCACCGCCGGCGGCCACCATCGCGGGGATCTCGTAGCGCAGCCCGTAGAAGACGCCGTCCAGGTCGACCGCGCGGACGCGGTCCCAGGCGGCGATGTCGTACTCGCCGATCGGCTGCGGTGCTGCGCCGATGCCGGCGTTGTTCACGGCCAGGTGCAGCGCGCCGAACGTGTCGACCGCGAACTGCACCATGCGCTCGTTGTCCGCGGCGACCGCGGAGTTCGCCTCGAACGCGCGGGCGGTGCCACCGGCCTCCACGATCGACGCGGCGACGCGCTCGGCGCCCGCCAGGTTGATGTCGGCGACGACCACCGTGGCGCCCGCCGCGGCGAGCTCCTTCGCGACCGACTCACCGATGCCGCTGCCACCACCGGTGACGACGGCGACCTTGCCCTCGAACTCGGACATGTTCTCCTTCTCTCTCGGCAACACGTGTTGTCTACGACCACGGTACACCCGAAATGAAGTTCGTTTGCTGAACTAATGAGATAGGCTAACGACCGATGACCGACGCCACCGACCTCCGCATCGCGGTGAACCGGCTGTCCCGCACCCTCCGTGCCCAGAAGGCCGACTCGAGCGTCACGGACGCACAGTTCTCCGCACTCGCCCGACTGCACCGCGACGGTGCCATGACCCTGGCCGACCTGAGTCGGCAGGACGGCGTCACCCCGCCCTCGATGACGAAGACCATCGCGGTGCTGGTCGAGCGGGGCCTGGTGTCGAAGTGCGGGCACGGCGACGACCGCCGCAAGGTGCTGCTCGGCGCGACGCCCGCCGGAGCGTCCTTCGTCGAGGAGACCCGACGCCGCCGCGACGGCTGGCTCACCCCGCGACTCGCAGCACTCACCGCCGACGAGCGGAGCACCCTCGCCGACGCCACCGAGATCATGAGGAGGCTGGCCCAGCAGTGACCGCCATGTTCCGCTCCCTCGCCGGACGCAACTACCGCATCTGGTTCGCCGGGGCCCTGGTGTCGAACGTCGGCACCTGGATGCAGCGCACCGCCCAGGACTGGATCGTGCTGACCCAGCTCTCGGACAACAACGCCGTCGCGGTGGGCATCACGATGGCCCTGCAGTTCGGCCCCCAGCTGCTGCTCCTGCCGCTCACCGGGCTCGCCGCCGACCGGTTCGACCGCCGGAAGATGCTCATGCTGACCCAGGGCCTGATGGGGCTGCTCGGGCTGGGGCTCGGCGTCATGGTCCTCACCCACACCGCCACCCTGCTCGCGCTGTACGGCTTCGCGCTGGCACTCGGCATCGTCGCCGCGTTCGACGCCCCGATCCGGCAGGCCTTCGTCTCCGACGTCGTGCAGGGCGAGGACGTCTCGAACGCCGTCGCCCTGAACTCCGCGTCGTTCAACGCCGCCCGCCTGATCGGCCCCGCGGTGGCCGGTGTGCTCATCGCGGCGATCGGCTCCGGATGGGTGTTCGTCATCAACGCCGGGTCGTTCCTGGCCGTCCTGCTCGCACTCCGGTTCGTCGACCCCGCCCAGCTCGCCGAACGGGTCCGGGCGGGCCGCGGCAAGGGGCAGATCGTCGCCGGCTTCCGGTACGTCCGCACCCGACCGGACATCGTCGTCGTGCTCTGCATGATCTTCGTCGTCGGCACGTTCGGCGTGAACTTCCCGATCTTCACCTCGACGATGGCGCGGGTCGAGTTCCACCAGGGCGCCGGCGAGTTCGGGCTGCTCAACTCGGTGATGGCGGTCGGCTCGGTGCTCGGTGCGCTGCTGTCCGCCCGCCGGGACAAGCCGCGGATGCGCACCCTCGTGCTCGCCGCCGGCGGGTTCGGGCTCGCGTGCACGGCCGCAGCCCTCGCCCCGACGTACTGGACCTTCGCGATCGTGCTGGTGTTCGTCGGGCTCGCGTCCCTGACCTTCATGACCACGGCGAACGCCCTGGTGCAGACCACGACGAAGCCCGCGATGCGTGGCCGCGTGATGGCGCTCTACATGGCGATCTTCGCGGGTGGCACCCCCATCGGCGCCCCGCTCGTCGGTGCCGTCGCCGACGCCTTCGGCCCGCGCTGGGCGATCGTCGTCGGCGCGGCCTCGGGCTTCGTCGCACTCGGGATCGCGCTCGTCTGGCTCGTCCGGTACCAGCGGGTCCGGCTGCGCTACGACGCCGACTCGCGGCTGCACCTGGCGATCACGCACGCCGTGCCGGTGGTCGGCTCACGCGCGGCGCTCCGTCGCGAGCTGGAACGCGACGAGGCACTCGCCGACCGCTCCAGCGCCGTCTGACGGACCGGCAGGTCGCCCTGCCCGTCGGCCGACGGCCCGTGACGCACCGACCGTCGGACGGGAGGCCCGCACCGACGCCGCCACGGGCCTCCCGTCCGGCGTCACCCGCGCACACGGCCACGGTCACGACGCGCAGACCGGCCCGGTCCCGCCACACCCGTGCCGCCCCGGCTCCGGACACGCGCGCCCGGTGGGCTCAGAGCACGGGTGCGGACGACGCGAAGACGCGCTCGTCGAGGGCCGCAGCGACGCGGTCGGCAGCGACCGCCAGCCGTTGCCCGACGTCACCCGCCACCGCGAGGGCCGACTCTTCGGGGATGCCGTCGAGCAGGGCGCGGACCTCGTCGAACCCGGCGACCTCGTCCGCGACGCAGGACGGCGCGACGTCGGCCAGGCACTCGGCCGCGCGGTGCACCGTGAACCGCAACGACCGCGGGCTGTGCGCGTCGAGGAGCAGGAAGGCGGCGGCGTCGGACGGCACCGGGGCGTGGTCACGGCCGCGCAGGAAGGCCTCGCCCGCGCCGCACGCCCGGAGCGCCGCCGTCCACGAGGTGACCGCATCCGGCTCGAGCAGCCGCGACGCCAGCAGCCGTGCGGTGGAGGCGCAGCGGGTGAGCGAGCGTCCGAGGGTGAAGAACTCCCACACCTCGTCACGGCTGGCGTCCCCCTCGACCACACCGATGGCGAGGGCACTGCGCTCCCGCACCCAGCCGAGGAACTCGTGCGCCCGGTCGGGAGCGATCTTCCGGGGCATCCGCGACCGCGTGACGTCGAGGCAGTCCCAGAGCTCGCTCGAGACGACCTCGCGGGCACGGCGTGCGTGGTCGCGGGCGACGGCGACCGCGGCGGCGATGGACGCGGGTTCGTGCCGGTCGAGCGCGAGGGCGTCGACGGTGGCGGCACGGTCCGGGTCGTTCGCGGGGCCGGTGGTCCCGATGACGCTGCGGAGCTCGGTGGACACGAGCCGGTCGTCGTCGAGGGTGCCCGGTTCGCGACGCGCGACGTAGACGTCGAGCAAGCGTGCGACGACGTCGGTGCGCTCCACCGCGCTCCCCACGTGGAAGACGTTCCCCGCGAGGCGGCTCAGCACGGCTGCTCCTGCATGTCCAGAACCTAACGAGCCGGCGTTGCCGGGGTGTTACAGAACCGCGTCACGGGTGTTGCAGGTGTCCCGTCTCCGCGCTCGCTAGACAATCTAACTAGAGCGTCTAGCATTGGGGCATGACGTCCGAGGTGATGACCAGCACCGCGGGGTACTGGTACGAGGACTCCGCGGTCTCCGCCGTGGACGTCCTCAACGCCCTGCGGCGGTACCGGACGGCCGAGAGCGCTGCCCAGCGCCGAGCGCGCGAGGCACTGGGGATCGGCGAGAACGCCCTGCTGGCGATCCGGTTCCTGATCGACGCCGAGCACGACGGCCGCACCGTCAACGCGAAGGACCTCGCCGAGCGGCTCGAGATCACGGCGGCGTCGACGTCGGCGCTCGTCGACCGGCTCGTCCGCAGCGGTCACGTCGAACGGCACGCCGACCCGAACGACCGCCGTGGGGTGATCCTCACCGCCACCGGCACCTCGATGCGGCACGCGCTCCGGGTCATCGAGGAGCTCGACGCCCGCGCGCTCGAGGTCACCGAGCACCTGCCGAGCAACGAGATGGCCGTCGTCGTGGACTTCCTGGACGAGATGGTCCGCGTCGTGGACGAGCTCGACGCCGGGCCGCACCACCCCCGTCGCGCGTAACCTGGACCGCATGGACCCTCGTGGCGAGCACCACCCCGAGGACGACATGCCGTTCGCGGAGCTCGACTCGCGAGCCCGCGCCGACGCCGCACTCCGACGCATCCAGGCCGGGTCCGATCCCGCTCGTGAGGCGTTCGACCTCGCCAACACCATGAACGACGAGGCCGTGGGGCGGCTCACGAAGCGCCTGCGGCGGTTGTTCCGTCGGGGCTGATCGGTCGGCGGATCCGTGCCTGTGTGTGCGCGTGCGTTCGCGTGCGTGCGTGCGTGCGTTCGCCCGTGCGTCAGAACGCGGTGCCGACCGCGGCGATGTCGTCGCCCCCGTGCCCGGCTGCGCTGGCATCGGCGTAGACGCGCCCGAGTGCCTCGAGCAGCGTGGTGGACACCCCGGAGGTCCGGGCGGCATCGGTGATGAGTCCGATGTCCTTCCGCAGCCCGTCGAGTGCGAACTGGGCGGGGAACTCGTGGGCGATCATCGCGGCGCCCTTGGTGTGGGCGTAGGCGGAGTCGCTCGCACTGCCCTCGATGGCCTGCAGGAACAGCGCGGGGTCGAGCCCGAGCGCCGCCGCGAGGGCCAGGGACTGCCCGGTCGCCGCGGTGATCGAGGCGATCCAGGCGTTGGCGGCGAGCTTGAGTGCGGTGCCGTCGCCGACGTGGTCGCCGGCACGGACGGTCTTCGCGCCGATCGCGTCGAGCACGGGGTCGACACGGTCGAGCAGGTCCGCCGGTCCGGCCGCGAGCATCGTGAGCGTGCCCTGTTCGGCGGGGGCCTTCGTGCCGAGCATCATCGCCTCGACGAGGGTGATGCCGTACTTCTCGGCCAGCTGCACGATCGTCGCGGTGCCGTCGACCCCGATCGTCGAGGCCTGCACCCAGACGGCGTCGGTCGGGGCGTCGCCGGCAGCCTGCTCGAGGACGTCGACGACCGCATCGGTGTCGAACAGGGTGAGCAGGACGACCTCGGCGTGCTCGACGGCAGTGCCCGGGTCGCTCGCCACCGTCGCGCCGCGGTCACCCAGGGGCGAGGCCTTGTCGGCACTGCGGTTCCAGACCGTCACCTCGTGGCCGTCGCGCAGCAGTGATCCCGCCACGCCGGCGCCCATCGCACCCGTCCCCAACACCGTCACTCGCACGTGCGTCTCCGTCCTGGCGCGACACCGTGCCGCGACCGCTCCGACGCTACGCCCGACGCCGTCAGAGGAGCCCGCGAGCCCGCAGCCAGGCGGCCGGGTCGATCGGGGTGCCGGCCACGATGACCTCGAAGTGCAGGTGGGCGCCGGTCGAGACGCCCGTGTTGCCGACGGCCCCGAGGCGCTCCCCCGCGCGGAGGACCTGGCCGGGGCGGACGTCGATCGCCGACAGGTGCCCGTACCGGGTCGCGGTGCCGTCGGCGTGCCGCAGGAGGACCTGGTTGCCGTAGCCACCGAGCACACCCGCCGAGACGACCCGGCCGGGCAGCGCGGCGACGACCGGGGTCCCGATGGCCGCGGCGAAGTCGACCCCCTGGTGGTTCGACGAGCAGGCCGCGCAGCCGACGACCCAGCGGGAGCCGAAGCCACCGGCGTCCGGGATCGCACCGACCGTGGGGCGGGCGGCGCCACCGGTCGAGCCCGAGCCACCGGGGACCCGGAGCGCTGCGGCAGCACGGCCGACCGAGAAGTCGTCGCGGCCGGCGGTCGGACCGGTCGAACCGTCGGCGACGAAGTGCTGCGTGCCGATGGCTGCCGACGTGGGTTCCGGAGCGGCCGGAGCGGCGACGGCGGTCTGCGGGGAGCCGACCGCGACGAACAGGCACGTGACGGCGGTCACCGCCGCGGCGGGGAGGGTCCGCCGGGCGGGGATCCGGAAGGACGCGGGGCGGTGGCGCGCGGGAGCGGCGGGAGCGGCGGGCTGCTCGGGTGCGGCGGGCTGCACGGGAGCGGCAGGCTGCGTGGGCCGGATGCGTCGTGTGGGCTGGGTGGAAGCCGAGGTGGCGGGAGGGGGCACCGCCACCCCGGCGGCTCGGAGCGGCCCCGGCTGTGCAGCGTGCCGTGCACGGCGCGGCCGGGGCGCGGTCGGTCGGTCGGCGGCGTGACGCTCGGCACCGCGTGGGCGCCGGGGCAGGCCGTCGTCGGGGGTCGTCATCGTGCGGCGCCCGGCCCGGTCAGACGCGGACGACGCCGTCACGGGCGATCCGGTCCAGCTCGCACACGACGGCGTCGACGACCGCGCGGGTGATCGCGTCGGCGACGGTCTCGACCAGGACGAGGTGCTCGGGGCGGATCGTGACCTCGGTCACCAGGGCCGATGCCACCCGGACTGGGATCTCGTCGATCGCGGCGACGAGGGCGGCCGGCACCAGCGTGGAGTCACCCGGACGGACGGGCGCGGACATCGGTGAGGTGGGCACCGGGGTCACGACGGCGAGCGCCGGTGCGGGAGTGGAGTGCGGAGCGTCGGCCTGATCGCGACGCTGGGCGATGGAGTCGAAGAGCGGGGTGGAGGACATGCTGCGGACGGTCCGATCTGGAAGTCGTGGCTGGTCGTTCTCGGGCGACCGGCGATGGCGGCGTGCCGAGCGGCACGTCCGCCATTCAACCATCGATATTTCAGATGTGCAATAGTGACCGGACAGTCGCGGGGATCAGTCGGGGTCGACGGCGGCAGCGGTCGGGTCGTCCGGCTGCAGCGCACGACGGACCCGTTCCACGATCGTCGCGGGCGGGTTGTTGTAGGTGTTCGCCGGTTCCTGGCCGCTGAGCTCCTGGATCGCCGCCATCACGGCATCGGTCGCGTGGCGCCGAGCACGACCGGACGACGCCTCGCCGAAGGACGACAGGTCGATCGGCTGCCCGAACTCGATCGTCACGCGGGCGAGCTTCGGCAGCCGGGACCCGACCGGCTGGACGTCCTCGGTGCCGGTGAGCGCGACGGGCACCACGGGGGCACCGCTCGTCAGCGCCAGCCACGCCACACCCGTGCGGCCCTTGTAGATCCGGCCGTCGAGCGAGCGCGTGCCCTCCGGGTAGATCGCGAACGCCTCGCCCTCCTGCAGGCGTGCCAGCCCGAGGTCGAGGGCCTGCTGAGCCGCCGCACCCGCACCGCGCTCGACCCCGATGGCACCGATTCCGCCGAAGAACGCGCGCGAGACCGCTCCCTTGAGGCCCGAACCCGTGAAGTACTCCTGCTTCGCCAGGAACGACACCTTGCGCGGCGCCATGAGCGTGATCGCGGGCGAGTCGATGAACGAGCGGTGGTTGCTCGCGAGGATCACCGCACCACGCTTCGGGACGTTCCGACGACCGATGATCTTCGGGCGCCACAGCAACCGGGCGAGCGGGGTCACCACCGCGCGACTGAGCACGGTGGCGAACTTCGTCGAACCGGACACCGGACCTCCTCGTGGTGACGAGCTACCGAGTGTAATGAGGCGCGCGGAGGGTACATGCCCGGAACGGCATGCAGTGGTGGCCGGGCGTCAGTCGGCCGCGGCGACGACGTCGAGGACCGCGCGTCCGTACCGCTCGAGCTTCGCCGCGCCGACGCCGGAGATCTCGCCGAGCTGGTCGACGTCGGCCGGTCGGACGGCGGAGATGCCCCGGAGCGTCGCGTCGTTGAACACGACGTACGCGGGGACGCCCTGCTCGCGGGCTTCGGCTGCACGCCAGGCACGCAGGGCCTCGAACAGGCCCACGGCTTCCTGCGGCATGTCGGTGACGACCGTCCGTCGGCTGCTGCGTCCGGCCCGCGGAGCCTTGACCGGGTCGCGACGCATCCGCACCTGCACCTTGCCGGTCAGGACCTCGGCGCTCGTGGGACTGAGGACGACCGTGCCGAAGCCGTCGCCTGACACCGCCGCGTAGCCCTGGGCCAGCACCTGTCGTGCGACCGCGCGCCACTCGCCCTCGGACAGGTCCGCGCCGATGCCGAAGGTCGCCAGCGTGTCGTGTTGGAGTTCCTGCACGCGGGGCGACTGCTTGCCGATCAGGATGTCGACGAGGTGCGAGACGCCGTACCGCTGGCGGCGCTCACGCTCGAGCCGCACGACGGTGGACAGCAGCTTCTGCGCGGGGACGGTGCCGTCCCACGACTCCGGCGGCGCGATGCACGTGTCGCAGTTGCCGCACGCCGTGCTCTCCTGACCGAAGTACGCGAGCAGCCGCACCCGGCGGCACTCGATCGTCTCGCACAGGCTGAGCATGGCGTCGAGGTGGGCGCTGAGCTGCCGACGGTGTGCGGCGTCGCCCTCGGACTGGTCGATCATGCGCCGCTGCTGCACGACGTCGTTCAGGCCGTACGCGAGCCAGGCGGTGGCCGGCAGCCCGTCACGACCCGCACGGCCGGTCTCCTGGTAGTAGCCCTCGACCGACTTCGGCAGGTCGAGGTGCGCCACGAACCGGACGTCGGGCTTGTCGATGCCCATGCCGAACGCGATCGTCGCCACCATGACGACGCCGTCCTCGCGCAGGAACGTCGACTGGTTGCGGGCACGAACCCGGGCGTCGAGGCCCGCGTGGTACGGCAGGGCGTTGATTCCCTGATCGGCAAGAGCGGACGCGGTGCGCTCCACGGAGTTGCGGGACAGGCAGTACACGATGCCGGCGTCGCCACTGTGCTCCGTGCGGATGAAGGTGAGCAGCTGCTGCAGCGCCCCGGTCTTCGGCTCGATGCGGTACTGGATGTTCGGCCGGTCGAAGTCGGCGACGAAGTGCGCGGCGTCGTCGAGGCCGAGCCGTGCGGAGATCTCGCGGTGGGTCTGCGGCGTCGCGGTGGCGGTCAAGGCGATGCGCGGCACCGTCGGCCACCGCTCGTGCAGGACGCTCAGCTCGAGGTAGTCCGGGCGGAAGTCGTGCCCCCACTGGGCGACGCAGTGTGCCTCGTCGATGGCGAACAGCGAGACGCGCGCCCGGTCGAGGAGCGCACGGGTGGACTCGAGCCGGAGCCGCTCGGGCGCGAGGTAGAGCATGTCGACCTCGCCCTGCACCACGGCACGCTCGACCCGGGACCGTTCGTCGGGGCCCTGCGTGGAGTTGAGGAACGCGGCGCGCACGCCGTTCGCCGCCAGGGCGTCGACCTGGTCCTGCATGAGGGCGATGAGCGGCGACACCACGACCCCGACGCCGTCGCGGACGAGCGACGGCACCTGGTAGCAGAGCGACTTGCCGCCACCGGTCGGCATGAGCACCAGGGCGTCGCCACCGGCCACCACCTGGTCGATGATGGCCGCCTGCTCGCCGCGGAAGTCGTCGTAGCCCCACACACGGTGCAGCACGTCGAGCGCAGCGGCACGGGGTGCGGACACGGCAGCGGGAGCAGGCACGGCAGCGGACGCGGGCGTGGTGCTCATGCCACGAGCCTACGGGCGACCGGCGACACCCACCGCACTGTCCACAGCACCGTCCGTACCGGAACCGGCACGGTGGTCGGGACCGGCCACGTCGTCGGCGCGGGCCGGCGTGGTCGCCCAGCCCGTGCCTCCAGGCCGGGTCCAGCGGACGCCGCCCGCCCAGGCCGGGGTCACACCGCGGAACCGGGGCGCCTCGTGCCCGGCGAACCGACGGTCCAGCCCCCGCCACCACGCCAGGAACTCGACCATGCCCCAGAACGCGAGCGACGTGACGAGGGTGACGAGCGTCCCCTGCCACGTGCCGTTCGCGTCCGACGAGGTCAGGTCGATCCCGGACCAGCCGGGCGCCTGCAGCACGAAGATCATGATGTTGTTGAACGCGTGCTGCAGGACCGTGGCCTCGAGCCCGCCGGTCCGGAGGACGATGATCGCCGCGATCAGGCCGAACGAGCCGACGTCGAGGATGCCCCAGACGTTGTAGCCGTTCGGGATGTGCAGCACCGCGAAGACGACCGTCGAGACCGCCACGGCGATGACCGTGCCGACGCGACGCGGGATCCACGACGCGACGGTCTGCATGAGGAAACCGCGGAAGATGTACTCCTCGGCAGCGCCCTGGAACGGGACGAGCAGGACGACGAGGACGATCGTCAGGCTGAGCGTGCCGAGGGAGACCGTCGACTGACCGATCGCGTCGTGGTTCCAGGCGAAGCCGCCGTCGGTCGTGATCATCCCGCCGTCCCAGAACAGGCCGGTCTGCCAGACGAACATGAACGCCGCGATGACGAGCGTCGGCAGCAGGCACCAGGCAGTCCAGGCCCACCGGACCCGGAACCGCGTCGACGACAGGATGCCGGCCGGTCCGATCCGCGCGATCTTGACGGCGAGCAGGATGCCCGGCAGCAGGACCACGAGCGAGACGAGCGACATCGAGAGCACGACCGGGTCGGTGGGGTCGAGCGCACCGCTCGCCAGGTCGTTCTGCAACTGGATCAGGCCGTCGGCGCCCTGTGCGCGGAGGATCGGCACGAAGTACGCGACCGCGATGACGATCTGCGACACGAGGTACCACCCCGCCAGGAATGCGAGGGCGACGAGCGGCCGCCACCACCTCCACCGTCCGTCGATCCGGGGCAGGCGCTGGTAGGGAACACTCACGCACCGCAGGGTACCGGGCCGGGCAGGATGGGAGCCGTGCTCACCGTCCTGTTCGGCCTGTCCGGCGCGATCGTCTACGGGTTCGCCGACTTCCTGGGCGGGCTCGCCTCGCGCCGGGTCCGACCGGTCGTCGTCACGGCGGTGGCCGCCGCGATCGGGATCGTGCCGCTGCTCGTCGGACTGGTGGTCCTGGGTGGCGTGTTCTCGTGGCCGGCTGCGGTCTGGGGTGCGGTCGCCGGCCTCTCCGGCGGTGTCGGGGTCCTGCTGCTCTACGCGGCGCTCGCGATCGGGCCGATGAGCGTGCTCTCCCCCGTCACCGCGGTCTTCGCGGCCGTCGTGCCGGTGCTCGTCGCGGTGTTCCGCGGCACGGTGCTGTCACCCGTGGCGACCGGCGCGCTCGTGGTCGCGGTCGTCGCGGTGGTCCTGGTCGCGGTGGTCCGGGACGCCTCGGGTGCGCGGCTCACCGCCCGGGGCGTGGTCGCCGCCGCCGTCGCCGGGTGCGGCTTCGGCGGGATCGTGCTGGCCTACGACATGACGCCGTCGGACTCGGGCATCGCACCCCTCGTGGTCGCGCGGGTGCTGCAGGCGGTGCTGCTGGGTGCGGCGGCGATCGTCGTCGTGCTCCGGACGGGAGGCCCGGTGTCCGCCCCGACGTCGGCCCGCTCCGACGGGGCTGCCGCCGTCCGCGGGCCTCGGTCGGGTCGCGCATGGGGTCCGCGGCTGCTGGTCACCGTGGCCGTGTGCGGCGTCTTCGACGCGATGGCGAACGTGTTCATCCAGGCGGGGCTGCACAGCAACGACGACCCGGCGACCCTGCCCGTCGTGAGTGTGCTCAACGCGCTCTACCCGATCGGCACGGTGGTGCTGGCCGGGGTGGTGCTGCGGGAACGGTTGACCGCGCAGCAGTGGATCGGCATCGTGCTGGCGTTCGTCGCGTCGGTGGCGCTGGCGTTGGCGTAGGGCGGGCGCGGGTCGCGGCGGGGTCGGGCGGGGCCGGGCGGGGCCGGGCGGGGCCGGGCACGGTGCAGAGTCGTTCGAACCGTGCGGGGTTGACCGCCCGGTGCGGACTTGCAGCACCGCACCGAGCCGCCAACGCCGCACCGGATGAGCGAACCCGCACGGTGCGACGGGCGGGCGCGGTCAGGCGTCGGGGATGAGGCGCTTGCCGAGCGAGACCGTGCGGTCGTCGGTGTAGCCGAGGGACGCGTAGAACCCGAGAACCTGCTCGTTGCCCGCACGCACCTGCAGATTGAGCTTCGGGCAGCCGAGGTCGGTCAGGAGCCGCTCGAACTCGGCCATCAGGGTGCGACCGAGGCCGGAGCCCTGCAGGTCCGGGCGCACGGCGAGGTAGTTCACCCAGCCGCGGTGCCCGTCGAAGCCGGCCATGCCCGCGGCGACCACGCCGATGTCGTCGGCCTGGGGCTCGGCGACCAGGAAGAGCTCGGGCTGGACGGTCAGCTTGCGCGCGATGTCACGTCGAGGGTCGTTCCAGGGTCGAACGAGGCCACACGATTCCCACAGGGCGACGACCGCATCGGTGTCCTCGGTGCGGAAAGGGCGGATCCGGTACTCCATGCCCCCACGTTAACGGGGGTGGGGAGAACGTCGTCACCGGCCTGTCGCCGTGATCTGATAGACCTGTCCGACCACCCAGCCGATCAGGAGCCCCGTGACCGCACACGACACCCTCCCGTCGCGCCGCAGCGCACGGGACGACGAAGCCGGTTCGCGGTCCCGGCGTTCCCCGCGCAGACGGCAGACGGTCGGCGGCGCGATCGTGTCGCTCATCGCCGAGTTGCTCATCATCGCGGGCGCCGGCACCGGCCTGTACGTCGTGTGGACGGCGTGGTGGACCGACGTGGTCGCCGTGAACGAGCAGACGAAGCTCGTGCAGGGCCTCGACCAGGTCAAGACCCCGAAGGTCGAGGGCACCGAGCACCGCGGCACCGCACCCGTGCTGGACGAACCGCCGGGGTTGTCGGACGTGTTCGGCACGATGCAGATCCCCCGGTTCGGCAAGGACTACAACCGGCCGATCGGCGAGGGCACGGATCGTGAGAAGGTCCTCAACACCATCGGGCTCGGCCACTACCAGGACACCGCGATGCCCGGCGCCCCCGGCAACTTCGCCGTCGCCGGACACCGGGTCACCTACGGCAAGCCCCTCAACCAGATCGCGGAGCTCAAGAAGGGCGACTCGGTCGTGGTCCGGGTCACCGACGCGAAGACGAAGTTCGACGTCTGGTACGTCTACAAGGTCACCGACAGCCAGATCGTCACGCCCGACAAGATCGAGACGATCGCGCCGGTGCCGAACAAGCCGGGCGTGGAACCGACCCCCCAGGACCGCTGGCTCACGCTGACCGCCTGCCACCCGATGTGGTCCGCGGCGGAGCGGTTCGTGACGCACGCGAAGCTCGACTACTGGATGCCCGCGTCCGAGGGCACCCCGAAGGAACTCTCGGAGACCGCCAAGTGATCTTCCCCTTGGTCTGGCGGCTGCTGCCCGGCCCCACCGCCCTGAAGGTGCTCGAGCTGCTCGTGCTCCTCGTCGCCATCGTGTTCGTGCTGTTCCAGTGGGTGTTCCCGTGGATCGCGGCGGACATCCTGCCGCCGCCGGACGGCACGGTGGAGTCGACGCCGACCCCGTAGCGTCTGGTCGGGTCTGGTCAGACCGTGGTCGTCACCTGCGACCCGCCGGCCGGGGTGCGCCGCACCGCGATCCGCTCCGGGATCCGCTGCTTGAGTTCCTCGACGTGGCTGACGATCCCGACCTGTCGCCCGCCCGCGGTCAGTCGCGACAGCTGCCCGATGACGTCGTCGAGCGTCTCGGGGTCGAGCGTGCCGAACCCCTCGTCGACGAACAGGGTGCCGAGCGAGACCCCGCCGGCCTCGGCCTGCACGACGTCGGCCAGCCCGAGCGCCAGGCACAGCGACACGGTGAACGTCTCGCCGCCCGACAGGCTGCGGGGGTCGCGGACGGTGTCGGTCGTGTGGTCGTGCACGGCGAGGGCGAGCCCCGTCCGTCGCGCCCGTGACCCGGATTCCCGTTCGTCGGAGGTCTCGAGGGTGAAGCGCCCGGCGAGCATGCCGCGCAACCGGTCGTTCGCCGCCGCCACGACGTCCTCGAAGCGCCGCATGAGCACGTAGGTGCCGAGCGTGATGCCGGTCGGGTTGACCGATGCCACCCCGTTCGCGACGTCGGCGAGCCGGACGACCGCACGGCTGCGGGCCGAGGTCTCCTGTCGGGCACGGACGGTGCGGTCGACCTCGGTCGCACACTGCTCGACGGCCTCGGCGCGGTGCGCTGCGGTCACCGCGAGCCGGGTGGCCTCGTCGAGCTCGGCCGTCGCGCGGACCCGTTCGGCCTGGGCCGCCGGCACGTCGAGCTGCTCCGGATCGTCGTCGGCGGCCTGCACCACCGCGGGGTCCTCGAGCCCTGCCCGCACGACGGCGCGTTCGGCCTCGGCGGCGCTGATGCTGCTGCGGAAGCGTGCGACGGTGTCGGGGTCGAGCAGGCCGGCTCGTGCGGCGTCGACGTCGGGGAACCCCTGCTCGTCGAGGACCCGGGCGACCTCGGCGCTGCGCTCGTCGCGGGCGCGGGCAGCGGCAGCCGCGCGGTCGTCGGCCTCGGCGACGGCGCGGAGCACCGTCAGCCGTCCGTCGAGTTCGTCGACCACGGCCCGGAGCGACGCAGGCGAGCTGCCGTCGTCGCTGTCGAGCAGTGCTGCGAGCCGGTCGATCGCCTCGTGCACCGATCGCAGGTCGGCCTCGAGCCGCTCGGCATCGGAGGCCGCGGTCGACGCGAGCACCGTGCGCCGGGCATCGAGGTCGTTCCGTTCGCGCTCGAGCGCCCGCGTCGCGGTGTCGTGCGCCGTCCGCTCGCGCTCGTGCTCCAGCACCAGCGCCGCCGCGTCGTGCGCCGCTCGGACCCGCTCGTTGGCGGCCACCGCCATGGCGTCGAGGGCGACCGTGTCGACGGTGCCGACGACGTCGGTCAGCCGGAGGTGCTCGGCGCGCTCGACGGCCAGGTCGGCCGCGGCGTCGGCGAGCTGCTGGTCGGCCGTACGCGTGGCGTCGCCCGCGGACTCCACCGCCTGGATCGTCGGGTGGTCGTCCTGCGGCGCGGCCACCGACGGGTGCGCCGTCGATCCGCAGACCGGGCAGGGGTCGCCGGGGGTCAGCGCGGCACCGAGCTCTCCGGCGAGTCCGGCGATCCGCCGCTCGCGCAGGGAGCGTTCGGCGTCGAGCGCCTCGGTGGCCCGACGGCGGGCATCTGCCACGATGCGTTCGGCACCGGCGACCCGCAGTTCGGCGCGGTCGCGCGCGGCCAGGCCGGCGCGGAGCGACTGCACCCGGGCGACCTCGTGCGCGGCGGCCTCGGCGTCGGCAGCGGTCGTCGAGGCGGTGCGGGCGGCCTCGACGATCCGGGCTCGTTCCGTCGGCCGGGCTTCGAGCGCGGTGTCGAGGGCGGCGAGGTCGTCGGTGAGCCGCGATGCGGTCGCGGTGGCCTCGGCGATGGCGGTGCGTCTGGTGTCTGCATCGGCCTCGACCGCGACGAGGTGCCGGACGTCGGACAGGGCGTCGGTCAGGGCGTCGCGGCGCCGGGCGACCTGCTGTGCGTCGACGGCGTCGAGTGCGTGCTGCTCGCGCAGTCGGGCGGCTGCCGCGGCGGAGTCGTCCGCCCGGACGGTCGCGGCGTCGAGGCCGTCGGCCACCGCGGCGACCCGGGCGGCGCGCTCGGCCGTCGCGACCGCGGCCCGCGCCTGCTCGATCGCCGGGGCGTCGTCGTCGAGGACCGTCTGCCGCCGCAGCAGCGCCGCTCGCCGTTCGAGGGCGGCCGCACGGGCCGTCACCGATCGCTCGTGTTCGGTCGCCGCCGTCGCAGCGGCAGCCGCAGCCGTCCGGGCCGCCCCGGCCGCGTCGGCCGTCGCACGGAGGGACGCCACCGTGCCGGCGACGACGGACTCGTCGGCCTCGGCGAGGTCGGCCGCCTGCGCGAACCGGGCCAGGGCGTCTCGGACACGGTCGTCGGCCCCCTCGACCTCGGCCTGCACGGCCCGGCGGCGAGCGGCGAGCTCGTCGGCGGTGCGGTCGTAGACCTGGGTGCCGAACAGCGACTGCAGGAGCTTCCGGCGGTCTTCCCCCGGGGAGCGGAGGAACCGTGCGAACTCGCCCTGCGGCAGCACCACGGTCTGCAGGAACTGCGCGCGGTCGAGCCCGACGATCCGGGCGATCTCGACCCCGACCTCGGGGATGCGGGACGACATGGGTTCGCCGGCGACGTCGGTCGGCGCGGCGAGCCGGAACAGCTGCACCGACGCCTGCTGCTTCACCGTGCCGGTCCCCCGCTGCTTCGGGCGGTCGTACTGCGGGGTGCGCCGGACCCGGTACGTACCCGCACCGGTCTCGAACACGAGCTCGACGAACGGCTCGACCGCGGGGTCGGCGTGCTGGCTGTGCAGCCGGTCGGAGCTGGCGTCGGAACCGGCGAGTCCGCCGTACAGGGCGAACACGACGGCGTCGATGATCGTCGACTTGCCGGAACCGGTCGGCCCTTCGAGCAGGAAGACCCCGGACGCGGCCAGCGCCGCGAAGTCGATCGTCACGAGGTCGGGGTACGGCCCGATGGCGCGCAGTTCGAGTCGGTGCAGGTACATCAGCGGTCCCCCTCACGCTGCAGGGCGAGCGCCGCGGCCTCGTACGCCTCGGTGAGCACCGCCCGTTCGTCGTCGTCGGGCAGCCCGCCGGTGGCGAAGGCCACGAAGTCGCCGGCGACCTCGACCGGGTCAGACGTCGCGGTGACGGCCCGCGCGGCGGTGGCGGCCGGCCGGTCCGCCGGTTCGTGCGTGATCGCCAGGGCGTGCGGGAAGTGGTCCTTCACGCGGGCGTACATGCGTTCCGGGTGCACGGTGTCGGTCACCGCGACGCGGACCCAGGCGTCGGCATCGGCCTGGAACTCCCCGGACTCGATGGCGTCGATGCTGCCCCGGACATCGACGAGGCGCCGTGGCACCGGGGTCGGCACGAGCTCGACGGTGACGGCACCCGCCGAGTCGAGGTCGGCGATCGTCACGGACTTCCGCTGGTGCCGCTCGCCGAACGAGAACGCCAGCGGCGACCCGGCGTACCGGATCCGGTCGCCCTCGCCGACACGCTGCGGGCCGTGCAGGTGCCCGAGGGCGACGTAGTCGAACCCGTCGAACACCGACTCGGCCACACGGTCGACCCCGCCGACACGGATGTCCTGCTCACTGTCGCTCGGGTCGGCGCCCCCGGCGAAGGCGTGCGCGACGACGACGCTGCGGGTGCCGGCCCGCGTCGCCACGTCGGCGCGGATCCGTTCGGTGGCGGCGTGCACGACGGCGTGGTGCGAGCGGGCGAGGGGTTCGTCGGGGACCGCCGCCAGGGCGTACCGCGTGAGGTCGGGGTGCAGGTACGGGATGCCGTACACGGCCACCGGGCCGTCGTCGTCGGGCACGAGCACCGGATCGGCCACGTGGGCGGGCTCCGCGAGGATGCGGACGCGCTGCCCCATCACGCCGGCCCCGAAGCCGAGCCGTGCGGCGGAGTCGTGGTTGCCCGGCGTGAGGACCACCGTCGTGGTCTCGGCGAGGCGCTCCAGCACGCGGGAGAGCATGCGGACGGCGTCCACCGGCGGGATCGCACGGTCGTAGACGTCGCCGGCGATGACGACGAGGTCGACCGCGCGCTCGCGGGCGAGGTCGACGAGCCAGTCGGTGAACGCGGCCTGGTGCTCGAGCAGGTCGGCACCCAGCAGTGTGCGGCCGAGGTGCCAGTCGCCGGTGTGCAGGATGCGCATGCCGCCACGGTAACGCCGGCCGGGGACATCCCCGGGCACCTCGCGGTGCCGTGTGGAGGACTCAGGCGGTCACGCAGCTGGCGGACGCCAGGCCGAGGACCGACACGACCCGGACCTTGACGGTCGGTGTGCTCGTCGCGGTCCAGTTGTTGCCGAGGTTCGTGCGGAGGCGCAGCTCGTACGTCGTGCCGAGGTTCAGGAGTCCGGCGCCCCCGTAGACCATCGAACGGGCACCGGCGGTCGTCGCGCTGGCCACCTGTGTCGTCCCGTTTATCAGGTCGAACGACACCGGCACGGTCGCCCCGTTGTCGTAGGTCCAGGCGATCGTCACCGTGTTCGACCCGGCCGGCACACAGGTCAGGGTGGGGACACCGGTCGCCGTGCCCGCCGTGAAGGTCGCGGTCGGTGCGACGGTGGTCCGCGACCACGGGGCCGCGTCCGCCGCTCCGGGCAGCAGCACGCCAGCCGCCGCCGCGAGCGCGAGCACCGCGGCGCCCCCACCGAGGCGGCGCAGCCGCCGCCTGCGACGGACTCGTCGACGCAGCGCGCGACGGGTGAGGACGGTGGGCGCGGCGGACGGGAGGCCCGTGGCGGCGCCGTCCCGCGCCTCCAGGCCGTCGTCCGTACCGTCCACCGGACCGGCGGCGTCGTCCGGGCCGGCCGCGTCGTCCGGACCATCGGCTGCGTCGTCGTCGGCCTCGACGAGTCGCCGGAGCGACCCGTCGATCGTGCAGAGCGCGAGCACCGCGGTCAGGCCGAGCGCGAGCATCGCGACCAGACCCCACTCCCCCGCGCTGATCCACCGGATCGGTGTCCCGATGAACGGGATGCGCAGGAAGGCGATGCCGTGCACGGCGGAGCGCTCGATCGGTGTGGAGTCCTGCTGCGGGTTGGCGTCGCCCTTCGTGACCATGGTGCCGCCGGGGCCGTCCTCGACGTAGCGGTGCATGCGCAGGCGGTCCGCCTGGTCCGGGTCGTCGGCGAGCAGGACCTTGCCCGTGGCGATCTCGCCCGAGCCGACCGGACGCGAGACGACCACGTCGCCGGGGACGATCCGCGGCTCCATCGAACCGGTCATCACGGTGGTCGGCTGCCACCCGATGAGCGCCGGTGCGGCCGCCCAGAGCGCGAGGCCGAGCAGCGTCGCGACCACGCCCCTGGCGAGGGTGGCGACGACGACGCGCCCCCAGTCGACGGCGTCACGGACCGCTGCGTGCGGTGCGGGACCACCGTGCACTGCGATGCTGCTCATGACTGCCTTCGACCGGGGGCGCGTTGCGGGGAGGGAACGGACGGGGCTGGTTCGGCCCCGGTCCCGGCTCAGCTGTTCTGGGCCTCCCAGGTGAAGCCGAGGGCTGCGGTGCCGCCCTGCACGGTGTTCGGGGCGGTGCTCGAGACCGTGTAGGTGACGCGGTAGACGCGCGTCTCGGACGCGGTGCCGGTCGGGGCCCAGGTGCCGACGCCGGTCGCGTAGTTGGTCGAGGCGGCGCCGAAGCCCGCGACGGTGCCGCTGTAGAGCGAGCCGCCGGTGGCGGCCGGGGTGAAGCCGGAGCAGGAGCCGAAGCCGCCGCCGGTGCCCTGCTCGATGGTCAGGTTGACGTTCGCCGCCAGGTCCTTCGTGGTCGAGACGTTCGTGCCGTAGAGCTTCACGGCCGAGGGCAGCGAACCGGTCGAGGTCACCGCGATGCAGTTCGCACCGGTCGAGCCGGGCTTCAGGTTGTTCGCCGTGAACAGCGCGGTGTTGTTGTCGTCGTCGGACAGGGCGACACTGCCGGCCGTCCAGTTGTTCGTCGGGTTGACGGTGGTCGAGGAGAAGGCCGCGTACGAGGCCGTCGAGACGACGACCCCCGAGGCGACGAGGGCAGCGGGGATGGCGATCCAGGCGGCGAGGCGGGCAGCACGAGGCGTGACACGAGACATGGTTGGACTCCGTGAGGAAGAGATCTGATCGGTGGTTCGGACGGGCCCGCGGTGGTTGGTCGCGCTACGTGCCGAGGTGGTACGACGATCAAGCTACTTGGCGTTCGAGCAGCTCACAAGACCTGAGATGTCCCCACTGATGGGGGTATCTTGACGAGTGAGTTACTTGTTGACTGAACTTCCCACCCTGTACCCGAGAAGAGCTCCCATGACGGACACCGACCCGGTCGTCCTCCCCCCGCACGCACCCGCCGTCCCAACGGCACGCGTCGCCCCCAGCACGCCACCGGCACCGATGTCGCCCGACGTCACCGCGCTGGACCCCGTCACCGTCGACACGGACCCCGATGCCGACCTGCCGCGACTGCTCACCGCCTTCCGGGTGCTTCAGATGCAGCACGCACGGGTCCTGCACCACGAGAGCACGAGCCGCGGACTGAACGCCACGGACACCCGCTTCGTGTTCTTCCTCAACGCAGCCGGCGGCCACGGCGTGACCCCGAAGCAGGCCGGCGAGTACCTCGAGCTCACCACCGGGGCGATGACGTCGCTGATCGACCGGCTCGAGAAGCACGGACACCTGGAGCGTCGCCCGAACCCCGAGGACCGCCGGAGCGTGCTCCTGCACCTCACCCCGTCGGGCACGGCGGTCGCCCGCGAGGTCGGTGCCGTCTACTCGCAGGCCTTCCAGCAGGTCGTCGCACCGTCGGACCGCGCCGTGGTCGCGGCCGCCTTCGAGGGGTTCGCCGCCGCCCTGGAACGCCACCACAGGTCGTCCACAGCGTGACAGCGGGTGTCACGGCCCGCGCGTAGCGTGAGCGCCATGACCCCCTCTGAACTCCTCACCGAAGCGTTCTCCCGCATCCCCGAGACCGTCGAGCGGGCCGTCGACGGGCTCTCCGAAGACCAGCTCGCGGCACGACCGGCAGCCGGGGCGAACACCCTGGCGTGGCTCGCGTGGCACATCGCCCGCGGCCAGGACGTGCAGATCGCCGAGCTCGCCGGCTCCGAGCAGGTCTGGACGGCGGACGACTGGTACGACCGGTTCGGGCTGCCGTTCCCGGCCGAGGCGCTCGGCTACGGCATGTCCCGCGACGACGTCGGTCGGGTGCGGGCCTCTGCCGAGCTGCTCACCGGGTACCTGCGGGCCGTGCACGAGCGCACGGTCGCGTACCTCGGCACGCTCGGCCCGGACGACCTCGACCCCGTCGTCGACGACGCGTGGGACCCGCCCGTGACGGCCGGCGCGCGGCTCGTGAGCATCCTGGACGACTGCACGCAGCACGCCGGACAGGCGGGCTTCGTGCGCGGGCTGCTGTTCTTCAACCGCTGAGCGCGCGCGGCCGCGCGGTCGCTTCGTGAGCAGGAATGGTCGGGTCCGACGTCGCGACCCGACCATTGGTGCTCACCATGTGACGGACGGGAGGCCCGGTACCAGCTGGTACCAGGCCTCCCGTCCGTCGTGTGGTCGCGACTAGCGCGCGGCGAGCTCCGACACGATGCCGTCACCGGGTGCGGCCTGCACCAGGTCCGCCTCGATCTCGGCGCGCTCGAGGATGCCCTCGATCTTGCGGATGCGGCCACGCGGGACGATCGTCACGACCGTGCCCTCCTTGCCGGCACGACCCGTGCGGCCGGAGCGGTGCATGTACGCCTTGTAGTCGTCCGGGGCGTCCGCCTGCACGACGAGCGAGACGTCGTCGACGTGGATACCGCGGGCGGCGACGTCGGTGGCGACGAGCACGTTCACCCGGCCGCTGGTGAGCAGCTGCAGGTTGCGCGTGCGGCGCGACTGGTTCAGGTCACCGTGGAGCGAGGTCGCGCGGATGCCGGCATCCTCGAACTGGTCGGCCAGACGCTCGGCGTAGGCGCGGGTCCGGGCGAAGACGATGGTCTTGCCGTCGCCGGCGACCAGTTCCTCGAGGAGACGGTCCTTCTCGCGCTGCTCGACCACGAGGACACGGTGGTCGATGGTCGAGGACGCCTGGTCCTCACCCGCGACCTCGTGCACGCTCGGCTCGTGCAGGAACTGCTCGACGAGCGCCGCGACCTGGGTGTCGAGCGTCGCGCTGAACAGCAGCTTCTGCGCGCGGTTGCCCTGCGGGGTGACCTCGGCCGTGGCGGAGAGGATCTCCTGCACCGGCTCGAGGAACCCGAGGTCGCACATGTGGTCGGCCTCGTCGAGCACGGAGATGATGACCTCGCTGAGGTCGAGCTTCCCCTTGTTCATGAGGTCCTGCACACGGCCGGGGGTGCCGACGATGATGTCGACGCCGCGCTCGAGCGCGCCCTCCTGGCGGCCGTAGGGGACGCCGCCGTAGATCTGCGTCGTGAACAGGCCGACCGAACGGGCGATGGGCTGCACGGTGCGGTCGATCTGCAGGGCGAGCTCACGGGTCGGCGCGAGGATGAGCGCACGCGGGGCGCGGCCCATCTTGCGCTTGGTGCCGCCGCCGTGCTCCATGAGCTTCTCGACCAGGGGTGCACCGAAGGCGATGGTCTTGCCGGAGCCGGTGCGGCCGCGGCCGAGGACGTCCTTGCCGGCGAGCACGTCGGGGATCGTCGCCGCCTGGATCGGGAACGGGCTCGAGGCGCCGAGCTCCTGCAGGGCGCGGGAGATGTTGCCACCGATGCCCAGGTCGCCGAAGGTCACGCCCTCGACGTCGGCCGCGATGGTGGCCTCGGCCTGGAGCTTCTCGAGCTTGACGTCGTCGGCCGGCACGAACTTGCCGCGCTCGGGCTCGTCGAACGAGCGGCGCGGG
Source organism: Curtobacterium sp. ME-Dv--P-122a (assembly GCF_030209645.1). Taxonomy (NCBI): domain Bacteria; kingdom Bacillati; phylum Actinomycetota; class Actinomycetes; order Micrococcales; family Microbacteriaceae; genus Curtobacterium; species Curtobacterium sp. ME-Dv--P-122a. Next base: position 229,664 of record NZ_JARVRO010000008.1, on the reverse strand, counting down.
GTGCGGTCGCTGCGGTCGTCGCGGTCGAACTTGCGCGGAGCGTCACGGTCGAACGAGCGACGCGGACGGTCGTCGTTGTCGCGACGCGGGGCGCGGTCGTCACGGTTGAACGAACGCGGTGCACGGTCGTCGCGGTCGAACGAACGACGCGGGCGGTCGTCCTTGTCACGACGGGGCGCACGGTCATCGCGGTTGAAGCTGCGCGGTGCACGGTCGTCGCGGTCGAACGAACGACGCGGGCGGTCGTCGTTGTCACGACGCGGCGCACGGTCGTCACGGTTGAAGCTGCGCGGGGCGCGGTCGTCGCGGTCGAAGCGACGAGGACGGTCGTCGTTGTCACGACGCGGCGCACGGTCATCGCGGTTGAAGCTGCGCGGTGCACGGTCGTCACGATCGAAGCGACGCGGGGCGCGGTCGTCACGGTTGAAGCCGCGACCACCACGGTCGTCGCGGTCGGGGCGACGCTGGCCGCCACTGTCACGCGGCTCCCAGTTCGGACGGGCCGGACGCTCGCCCTGCGACGCGCGACCGCGACGCTCCTCGGCGTCCCAGCGCTGCTTCTGGCGCGGCTGCGACGAGTCGGCGGCGCGGAACCCGCGGTGCTTGCTGCTGCGGGCGGCGGGGGTGCCGTTCGGGTGGCGGACGCGGTCGGAGGCGCGGTTGTCCGCGCCGCCCTTGTTGTACGGGGCCATGGCTGCTTTCTCGGGTGCGCAACGTACCGCAGCGCCCGACAGCGACATCGGCGGGGGCTGCTTGCGGAGAGGGGGTTCATCCCGTCGCGAGTCGACGTGATTCCAGCCCTCGAGCAACACACACCCAACAGAATTTCCGTGATCACAATGTCACGACGTCGAAGGCCGACCGAGCGAGTCTACGCGAGCCGGCGCCCTGACGCCAGCCCCGCGCGGGCCGACGGCGGCGTGCCGGGCGCGGGACGGGCCTCCAGGCCGGTGGTCGCGCGCTCAGGACTCCGCGAGCCGACGACGCTGCTCGGCGACGTCGAAGTCCGCCTTCGGCCACGACAGGTGCATGTCCTCCAGCGCCCGGAGCAGGAGCTGCTGCACGGCGAGGCGGGCGTACCACTTGCGGTTCGCGGGGACGACGTACCAGGGCGCCTGCGGGGTCGACGTGCGGTCGAGGGCGATCTGGTACGCCTGCTGGTAGCGGTCCCAGAGCAGGCGGTCGTCGATGTCGCTCGGGTTGAACTTCCAGTGCTTGTCGGGGCGGTTGAGCCGGTCGCCGAGACGCTCGCGCTGCTCGTCCTTCGAGATGTGCAGCATCACCTTGACGATGGTCGTGCCGGCGGCGGCGAGGCCGTCCTCGAAGGCGGTGATCGCGCCGTACCGGCGTTCGATCTCGTCCGGTGCGGCGAGCCCGCGGACCCGCTGGGCGAGCACGTCCTCGTAGTGCGAGCGGTCGAACACGCCGAGCTGCCCGGCTGCCGGCAGCTGCTTCTCGATGCGCCAGAGGAAGTCGTGCTCGCGCTCTTCGACCGTCGGGGCCTTGAAGCCGGCGTAGTGCACGCCGTTCGGGTCGACCGCACCGACGACGTGCGAGACGATGCCGCCCTTGCCCGCGGTGTCCATCGCCTGGAGCACGAGCAGCACCCGGCGCTCGTCGCCGGCCGTCGATGCCGCGTACAGACGCTCCTGCAGGGCGGCGAGACGCGAGGCGCCGGCGGCGAGGGCCTCGAGGCCGTCGATCTTGCGGCCGGGGAAGCCCGGGGTGCCGTCCGGGTCCACCTGGTCCAAGCGGAACCCGGGTTCGACGCGGAGCAGTGGTTCGGGATCGGCGTTCCAGGCCTTGCGACTGCTCACGTGTCCTCCTGCGGTGCTCCGGTCGGCGGCTGCCGTGCTCATCCTCGCACTGCCATCCTCCGCTCGGGTGACGTCGGCGGTCCCCGGGGCGGCTAGCGTGGACGTGATGAAGTCCGGCCGCCGCTCAGTGCTCGCGCTCGTCGCCGCGGTCGTGGCGCTCGGCGCGATGGCGTCCTGCAGCACGGACCCGGTCGGCGATGAGAACGCCACCGTGACCGCGGACAGCGTCATCTACCCGCTGTCGCTGCGGTACCACGGCATCGACGTGGTGGCCGACGTGCCCTACGGCACCGACCCGCTGCAGCGCCTCGACGTGTGCCTGCCCGCCGACAGCGACCCCGCGACGACGGCGACGCCCACCGCGACGCCGTCCGCCTCGGCCACCGCCGACACTGATGCCGAAGCGGTCGAGGCCACCACCGGACGCCCCGCGGTCCTGATGATCCACGGCGGCAGCTGGTCGCACGGCGACAAGGCGACGGCCGCGTACCGGTCCGTGTGCAAGTACCTGGCGTCCGAGGGCTTCGTGACGTTCAACGTCGACTACCGCCTGGCCCCGACGGACCCGTTCCCGGCGGGGCTCGACGACGTGCGCCGTGCGCTCGACTACGTGTTCCGTCCCGCGACGCTCGAGACCTACGACGTCGACTCCCAGCGTGTGGGCGTGTTCGGCGGGAGCGCCGGCGGCAACCTCGCCGCGATGCTCGCCGTCACCGACCACGACTCCGCCGCGTACGCCGACGGTGACCGGATCCGTGCCGTGGTCGACCTGAGCGGGCCGACGAACCTGACCACCCGGTCCACCGAGCCCGACGGGGTGTCCGCGGCCTTCCAGCGCAAGCAGCTGCTCTACCTCGGGTGCCGGTCGTACGCCAGGTGTCCGGCGGCCACGCGGGCCTCGCCGGAGTTCCACGTCACCTCGGACACCGCGCCGTTCTTCATCGGGCACTCCACCGACGAGTTCATCCCGATGTGGGAGTCGCAGGAGTTCGCCGCGACGCTCCGGTCCCACGACGTCCCGGTGACGTTCGTGGCGGTCGAGGGCACGGCCCACTCGATCGCCCAGCTCGACGAGGCGATGAGCCGCCGCGTGGTCACGTTCCTGCGGACGCAGTTGGGCTGACCGCGGGCGGCCGACCAGCTGCCGGCTGGCGCTGCCGGCTGCCGGCTGCCGGTTGTCGGTTGTCGGTTGTCGGCGCAGGAGACCGACCGCGTGCCCCGGGTGGGTGCCACCCGGAGTCGGGACTGCCGCTGCCGACCCCCTGGCCGCAGACTTCGGGGGTGACCGACACCTCGACCCGCCCTGCCCGCGCCGCTGCGACCCGCTGGGACCGCCCTGCGCTGCAGACGTTCGGGGAGCTGCTGCTCGGGCTGTCGTTCGTCGCCGCCGTGTCGTTCGGCGGGTACGCCTCGGTCACCGGACAGCTGGCCGTCGTGTCGCAGGCCGCCGCCGTGGTGTTCCTCGTGACGCTGACCCTGGTGCTCGTGTCGTGGTTCCGAGCGGTCGAGCGCGAGGAGCGGACCGAGCGCGTCGTCGTCTCGCCCCTCGCCGCCATCGACGCCGAGTACCGCCGCTAAGCAGCGCTGCCGGAACGCGCCGCTCGTCGCCGCTGTCGTTCCTGCCGGAGTTCCACGCGTTCCTGGCGTCGCTCGGCGCGCGCCTGCTTCCGGGTCTTGCCCGCGGCGATCCGGTCGTCGTTGCGCTCGCGAGCCCGCTCGACGACGAAGTACAGCGCCGGCAACACCACGAGCGTCAGCAGCGTCGACGACACCAGGCCACCGATCACGACCAGCGCCAGCGGCTGCGAGATGAAGCCGGACTTGCCGGTCAGCCCGATCGCCATCGGCAGCAGCGCGAAGATCGTCGCCATCGCCGTCATCAGGATCGGACGGAGGCGTCGTGTGGCGCCCTCGATCAGGGCCTCGCGCACCCGCAACCCGCGCCGTCTGTACTGGTTGACGAGGTCGATGAGCACGATCGCGTTCGTCACGACGATGCCGACGAGCATGAGCAGACCGATCAGGGACGCGACACCGATCGGCACGCCCGACGCGATCTGCAGCAGGATCGCGCCCGTCGCCGCGAACGGCACCGACACGAGCAGCAGCAGCGGCTGGAGCAGGCTCCGGAACGTCGCGACCATGATCACGTAGACGATCAGCACGGCGACCAGCACCGCGAGCCCGAGCTGCGAGAACGCCGATGACTGGCTGGCGGCGACGCCACCGATCGAGGCGGTCGCACCCTTCGGCAGGTCGAGCTCGTCGACGGCGGTCGTGACGGACTGCACGGCCGCACCGAGGTTCGTGGCGTCCGGCGTCACGGTGATCGTGGCGGTGCGGGCCGCGTTCGTCGTGGTGACCGTGGTGGGGCCCTCGGACTCCTCGACCGTGGCGACGTCGGACAGCGGGACCGTGCCGGTGCTCGTCGGCACGTCGAGGGCACGGAGCGCGGCGATGGTGGTCGGCGGCTCCGGGTCGGCGATGTAGACGTCGAGCGTCGCGTCGTCGATCTCGATGCTGCCGGTGTCCCGCGGCGAGACCGCGGCGGCGACGAGGCCACCCACCTGGGTCTCGGTGAGGCCGAGTGACGCGGCCTCCTGGCGGTCGACCCGGACGGCGAGGAACGGTTCCGCCGCGGACAGGTTGCTCGTGGCGCCCGTGGTGTCCGGGACCGACTGCATGGTCTGCAGCACCTGGCGCGACGCCGTCTCGAGCTGCGACTGGGTCGGCGCGGTCACGTCGACCTCGATGTCGCTGCTGCCACCGAACCCGCCGCCGGACGACGCGATGGTGACCTCGCCGACGTCCTCGATCGCCCCGATCGACTTCCGGGCGTCGGCCTGGATCGTTGGCTGGTCGGCCTCGGCGTCGGTCGTGACAGCGTACTGCACCGAGGCGCTGCCGCCCCCGCCGAACGCCGCCTGGATCGACTGGCCGCTCGTGCCGATGGTGGTCTGCACGGTCTCGACGCCGTCGACGTCCTGCAGCGCCCGCTCGACCTTGCGTGCGGACTCGGACTGGACGGCGAGACTCGAACCGGCCTGCAGGTCCTGCGTGACCGTGAACGTGTTCTGCCCCGAGTCGCCGAGGTAGTTCGTGGTGACGAACGGCAGCGTGGCGACCGTTCCACCGAGCACGATCACGGCGAGCAGGATGACGACGACCGGCTTGCGGACGACCCACCGGAGCACCGGCAGGTAGACGCGGCGCAGACGGTCGACCCGGCCGGCGTCGTGCAGGTCCGCGGCGGAGGCGAGCGCACCCTCCGAGCGGTCGCCCTCGTGCGCGCGCTCGGCATCGATCGCCGACGGTGCCGCTTCCGCGTCCGTGGGTGCTCCCGCTGCCGCCGTCGCGTCGCCCGGCTTCGCCTTCGGTGGGCGCAGCCACCAGTACGCCAGCACCGGCACGATGGTGAGCGAGACGAACAGCGACGCGACGAGCGCCAGGGTGACCGTCACGGCGAACGGTCGGAACAGCTCCCCCACGAGTTCTGCGACGAAGGCGACCGGCAGGAACACCGCGACGGTCGTCAGGGTCGAGGCGGTGACCGCTCCGGCGACCTCGCGCACGGCGTCCCGCACGGCCTGGCCGCGGTCGACGCCCGGGAGCATGTGCCGCTTGATGTTCTCGATGACGACGATGGAGTCGTCGACCACGCGGCCGATCGCGATCGTGAGGGCCGCCAGCGTGATGATGTTGAGCGTGTACCCGGCGGCGCGCATGCCGATCGCGGCGAGGAGCACCGACGTCGGGATCGAGATCGCGGTGACGAGCGTGGAGCGCCACGACAGCAGGAAGACCAGGATGACGAGCACCGCGAAGGCGAGCCCGAGCAGGCCTTCCTCGGCCAGGGAGTCGATGGACTGCTGGATGTAGGGCGCCTGGTCGAAGACGACGGTGAAGCGGGGGTCGCCCTCGATCTTGTCCTCGATGCCGGGCAGGGCGTCGCGGACGGTGTTCGAGACGTCGACGGTGTTGGCTTCCTGCGTCTTCGTGATCGAGATCGTCAGGGCCTGCTGCCCGTCCACGCGGCTGATGGAGGTGCGCGGCGACTCGGTGATGGCGACCTTTGCGACGTCGCCCAGGGTGGTGTCCGTCGGCGTGGCCGCGGTCGTCGACCCGCCCGTCGCGGCGTCACCGGTGGGAGGGGTGCCGGTCGCACCCGTGCCGGTCGCACCCGTGCCGGTTCCGGTCGCACCGGCGCCGGTCGCACCCGCAGCCGTGCCGTCACCGGACGAGGCTGTCCCGTCGGCACCGGCGGCAGCCGACCCGGACCCGTCCGAACTCGACGAACTCGACGAACTCGTGAGTGGCAGCGCGCGGATGTCCTTGAGCGAAGCGATCCGCTCGCCCGTCTGCACCGACAGGGTCGACCCGTCCTCGGTGATCGTGCCGCCGGGGATCAGGGTGCCGTTGTCGTCGAGCGCATCCGAGATCGCCGTCTGGCTGAGGCCGCGGGCGGCGAGCTCGTCCTGGTCCGGCGTGATGACGACGCGACGACCCGGGTTGCCGAAGACGTCCGCCTGCCGCACGCCGTCGAGCTTCTCGAGGTCGGGGATCGCCGAGGCCTGCAGCCGGTCGACGAGCTGTTCCTGGTTGCCGGACGCCGAGACGGCGACCTGCAGCACGGGCAGGTCGTCGAAGGACCCGGTGACGATCTGCGTCTGCACCGAGTCGGGCAGCGACAGCGCGTTCACCGCGGTCTGGATCTTGTCCTCGGCGCTGGCCAGGTTCGATCCGTACTGGAACGACGCCGACACCACGCTCTGCCCGGTCGACGAGGTCGCACTGGTCGACTCGAGGTCCGGGACGACCTGGATCGCCTGTTCGATCTTGGTCGAGACGTCGTTCGACACGACCTCTGGCGTGGCGCCGGGGTAGGCGCTGACGATCGCGACCTGCGGGAACTCGACGCTGGGGATCAGCTCCTGCTTGAGGCTCGAGAGCGCGATGCCGCCGAAGACCGCGACCACGATCGTGACGAGCGCGATGAGGGCCCGGTTGCGCAGGCTGAAGACCGAGAGGAGGTGCACGTCATCGATCCTCGCAGGACCGACCGACGAACGCTCGGCTGGCAGCCAGAACCCGCCGTCGGATCAGGACGAAGCGGCGAGGACCCGCCGTCGGATCAGGACTGCAGGATCAGAACCCGCCGAGCAACAGGTACGCCCCGAGCACCGCGACCGTCCCGACCACCCCGGTGCCGAGCGCCACCACGCGCGCGACGGGTGAGCGGGTGCCGACGACCCCGATGCCGAGGAGCACCACCCCGACGACGATCTCGACGGCCCAGGTGACGTGCCCCGTCGTCGCGGCGACCTGCAGCAGCCCGCGGATCCCCTCACCGACGAGCACCGCGGCCGTCACACCGAACGCCCCCGCGCGCCACCGGGCGTCGCGGGACCGCACCGCCACGGCGGCCGCTCCGGCCAGCAGCCCGGCCGGTACCCCGAGCAGCACCCAGGGGTTCGTGATCGACAGCACGTCGGGGAACCCGCGCAGGACCGTCGTGGCCCAGTACCCGACGTGCATGAGCTCGAGGAGCACGACGCCGAGCACCATCGCCAACGGCAGGGCGACCCGGCCCCCTCGTGCTCCGGCGACCAGGCACAGCAGCGCGGCGACGAGGAACCACGGTCCGGCCGAGTTCGACACGGAGGCGAGTGCGGGCACGGCCTGCCCGAACGAGGTCAGGACGCCCGCCAGGAACGCCCCGCTCAGCGCGATGGTGACCCGCACCACGGCGGGGACCGCCGCGGGCGGCTCGACGGACATCGGCACAGCGGAGCGGGTTCCGGCGGACAGGGTCGCGTTCATGGCACCAGCCTCGCCGGACCCCACCGAAGCCGCATCACCCCGAGGAGCGAGAACCCCCGACCCGACCTCACCCCAGAGGATGACGCCGAGCCCGGCAAGACGCCGAGCCCGGCAAGACGCCGAGCCCCGCAAGCCCCGAGCCCCGCATGACGCCGACCCCCGGACGACGCACCGCTCAGACCACCGCCGCCAACGACCCCCGCACCCCGCTCGTCTCGCCGCCCACCCGTTCCCACGACCGCGCCAGCACGTCGACCAACCGCCCCCGATCCGCCGGGGCCATCGTGAACGGCACCCGCAGGAACCGCTCGAACCCGCCGTCCGGGCCGAACACCCCGCCCGAGGCCAGCACCACACCCTCGGCCCGTGCGGCGAGCACGAGCGCGCTCGACACCGGTCGGCCGAGCCCCACCCACGTCGTCAACCCGCCCGCCGGTGCCGGGACGTCCCACTCCGGGAGCCGCGCCCGGAGCGCCCCCACGACCGCGTCGCGACCTTCGCGCAGGGACGCACGCCGCGCCTCCAGGACGGCCGCCGTGCGCGGGACCAGCTCGCGCACGACCAGCTGGTCGAGCACGGGGGTGCCGAGGTCGCCCGTCGGGCGGGCGAGCAGCAGCCGCTGCAGCAGCGCCGGGTCGGCACGGATCCAGCCGATCCGCAGGCCGCCCCAGAAGACCTTTGCGGCCGACCCGATCATCACGACCGACGACCCCGACGGGTCCGCCGCCGCCAACGGCGGCGACGGCTCCCCGTCGATCCGCAGCTCCCCCATCGTCTCGTCGGCGATGACGATCGTGCCGACCGAGGACGCGACCGACAGCAGGATCCGGCGGGTCGACGCGGTCATGGTCGCACCGGTCGGGTTGTGGAGCTCGGGCATGACGTACGCGACGGAGGGCGCGGTGCGACGCAGCGTCGTCTCGAGCGCGGCGGCGTCCCACCCCGTCCGCGCGTCGACGGGGACGCCGACCAGGCGGCCGCCGGCCTCGCGGAAGGCCTCGTGCGCGTGCGGGTAGGTCGGGGACTCGACGAGCACGGCGTCGCCCCGGCGCACGAGCACGCGCGCGAGCAGGGCGATCGCGTGCTGCGCGCCGATCGTGACGATGACCTGGGCGGGCTCCGTCGGCAGTCCGCGCTCGGTGTAGCGCGCGGCGATCGCGGCGCGGAGGCCGGGGTCGCCGACGGTGTCGTAGCCGATCCCGGCGAGCGCCGCCGGGACGTGCCGGACCGCCCGCTCGACCGCCTCGTCGATGCCGGGGGCCGCGTGCAGGGCCGCCTTGCGCAGGTCGAGCAGGTCCCCCTCGACGACTCCGCCCAGGCGTTCGGGGTCGGGCCGGCCGACCAGGTCACGGGGCAGGTGGACCACGCTGCCGGAGCCACGGACGGACACCAGGAACCCGTCGGAGCGCAGGCGGGCGTAGGCGTTCGCGACGGTGGTGCGCGAGACGCCGAGGGCCGCGGCCAGGCCGCGCTCGGCCGGCAGCCGGACGCCCTGGGCGACCCGTCCGTCGATGACGAGGACCCGGAGGGCATCGGCGAGCGCCTCGTAGGCCGGGGCGTCGGTCCCGGCGCGCCAGTCGGTCAGCAGGTGGGCGGCGGCGCGGGCACTGATCAGGACAGGGGGCACGGGTCCACGGTAGCGCGATTGGCTCTCGACCTGCAGGCCAATCTGTCGGGACGATGGCCACATGCCCCGCCACACCGCCCTCACCCTGCGCTTCGTCCAGCTCTTCGTCGGACTGTTCCTCTACGGCGCCTCGACCGCACTGCAGGTCCGAGCGGTGGTCGGCGTGAGCTCGTGGACCGTGCTGACCCAGGGGCTCGAGAACGTCGTGCCGTGGTCGTTCGGCGTCATCACGGTGGTGTCGAGCGGCGTCATCCTGCTGCTGTGGATCCCGCTCCGCCAGAAGCCGGGCATCGGGACGCTGCTGAACGCCCTGGCGATCGGGCCGAGTGCCGACCTGGTGCTCTGGCTGGTGCCGGAGCCGTCGGGGATCGTCGCCCGGATCGGGCTGTTCGCGGCGGGACTCGTGCTGCTCGCGGTCGCGACGGCGTTCTACATCGGTGCGGGCTTCGGCACCGGGGCACGGGACGGCCTGATGGTGGGCCTGCACCAGCGGCTCGGCTGGCCCATCTGGCTCGCCCGGACCCTGGTCGAGGTCACCGTCGTGATCGTCGGGTGGATCCTCGGCGGGGACGTCGGCGCGGGCACCGTCATCGCGGCGTTCGCGATCGGCCCGATGGTCCAGCCGCTCATGCCGCACTTCCGCCGGTTCCCGTGGAGCCCCGAGCGCACGTCGGTGGAGCCCGCAGCGAACGTCGCCACACCCACCCTGGAGGCCCGCCCCACCCCCGCCACGCCCGCTTCGTGAGCAGGAACGGTCGGGTCCACTGCCCCCACCCGACCGTTCCTGCTCACGATCGCCCGGCACTCGCCCGGCACTCGCCCGGCGCTCGCCCGGCACTCGCCCGGCGATCGCCCGGCGATCGCGTGCGACCCCTTGCGGCCGCGACGAACGCGATATAGCGTGACCTCCACAGACGCGATACATCGCGAGTTCCAGGAGGCAACATGGCGCAGGAGAAGTGGCTCGTCGACGAGCCCAAGGTCATCGACACCGGCATCGTGCGCACCGTGCGTGTCGGCCTCGTCGGCGGGCAGGTGGACGTCGTCGCACACGACGAACCCACGGCCCGGGTCGAGATCCACAGCGTGTCCGGCAAGCAGATGCTCATCGAGGTCGACGGCGACACCCTCACCGTCGACCACCCCCAGGTCCGGTGGGACGACCCCATCGGGTTCCTGAAGTCCTTCCGCGGCAAGGCCCACGCCGACGTCAGCATCCTGGTCCCCCGCGACGCCGGCATCACGCTCGGTGTCGTCTCGGCCGGTGCGCTGCTGTCCGGCACGAACCGCGGAGCCACCCTCAACACGGTGTCCGGTGACCTGGTCGTCGACGGCGTCGCGGGTGACGTCACGGTCAACGCTGTCTCGGGCGCCACCACGATCCGCGACCTCGACGGCGCGCTCGCGGTGCACACCGTCTCCGGCGACGTCGTGGCCACCGGCGAGATCCCGCGGTTCCAGGCCGACGGCGTCTCGGCCGACGTCGTGCTCGACCTGCACGGGGTCCCCGAGTCTGCCCGCGTCAACACGGTGTCCGGGTCGGTGAGCGTCCGCCTGGCGGACGGCGTCGCCTACAAGTGCACGGTGAACACCGCGACCGGCAAGCTGCAGTTCGACGACGCCGAGATCCGCGGGGTGCGCGGTTCGTACGTCAAGCAGGGCGGCGAGCTGTCCGGCCAGTGGCTCGACCTGCGGGTGAACTCCGTCTCCGGCGACATCGCGGTGCTGCACGCCCCGCCGGTCGCCGAGCCGACGCCCCCGACGACGCCGAACACGCCGCCGACCAACGCGACCGCCCCGACGAACGAGAGCGAGGTGCCCGAATGAGCCCCGTCTTCGCCCACGGCCACCTGCGCCTCTACCTGCTCGTCCTGCTGGCCGACCACCCGATGCACGGCTACGAGCTCATCCAGGCACTCGGCGACCGCTTCGGCGGCACCTACGTGCCGAGCGCCGGCACCGTCTACCCCCGGCTCGCGAAGCTCGAGGACGACGGCCTGGTCACGAAGACCGCCGACGGCCGCAAGACCGTATACGCGATCACGGACGCCGGCCGCGCCGAGCTCGCGGCACGTGCCGACGAGATCGCCACGGTCGAGTCCGGGGTCAGCGACTCGGTGAAGTCGTTGGCCGACGGCGTGCGTGCGTCCGTCGGTGAGGCCATGCGGTCGCTCCGTGCCGACCTGGCCGCCGCCGCCGAGAGCCCGGCGACCGGTTCCGCCGAGGAGCCCGTGTCCGTGCCCTCGGACAGCGCCCGTGCCCTGCGCGAGCTCGAGATGGCGCTGTCGTCGTTCCGGCAGCAGGTGCGTGCAGACCTGCGCCGTCGGGCGACCCGCGGCACGCTCGGTGCGGACACCGTGACGCGTCTGCGGGACGGCCTGGAGGCCCTGCGCAAGTCGCTCTGACGGCCCGCGGCCGACAGGTGGTGGCGACCAGGGCCTCCCGGCCGTCGTCCGCACCGCCTGTCGGCCCGACGTCACCCGCGGAACCAGGTTCCGGACACAGCACCGTGCAGATGCGCGGTGCGGTGTCCGGAACCTGGTTCCTCAGCGCCCCGCACCCGGCGGATCGGGAGCCGGCAGCCGCGTCGGCGGAAAGCCGGCGAACGCCTCGCCCGCCGTCAGGTCCTCCCCGTGCTCGACGCGCGCCACGGTGGTGCGGACCGCGGCCAGCTGCCGGGCCAGCCGGTCCCGTTCGTGCTCGAGCCACGTCAGGTGCGCCGTGAGCGCCGCGACGTCGTCGCCCTCGTCGTCGAGCCGTCGCGCGATCTCCGGCAGCCCGAGTCCGAGCCCGCGCAGCAGCAGGATGCGCTGCAGCCGGACGAGCGCACGGTCGTCGTAGCGCCGGAGGCCACCCGCACCCACCGCCGTCGCCGGCAGCAGCCCGACGGCCTCGTAGTGCCGCAGCGTCCTGCTCGAGACACCGGCGGAACGCGCCACCTCGGTGATGGCGTGGGGAGCTTTCGCAGCTGCGTCACCCGGGCCTGTCGATGCGCTCATGCTGGCGACTGTACTGGTTGACGCAGCGTCAAGCGTGAGAGGTGCGCGACACCCAGGGTGGCGCGCCCGCAGCCGACCGGGAATGTGCGGCAGGCGAACCGTGTTGACTCGCGCCCGGAACTGAGTAGGTTTGCCGCTCGTGACGAACGAGATCCGGTCGTTGAAAGCACGACTGATCGGGGATCCCCTCCCCTCTGAGAAGCTCGAAGGACAGCTCCTCCCGAAGCACCTGGCCCTGCCGATCTTCGCGAGTGACCCGCTGTCCTCTGTCGCGTACGCGCCGCAGGAACTCCTGATGATCCTGCTGCTCGGCGGCATGGCCTTCCTGACGTTCGCGCCGTGGGTCGCCGCACTCGTCGTGCTGCTGCTCGTGGTCGTCGTCGCCTCGTACCGGCAGCTCATCAAGGCGTACCCGTCCGGTGGTGGCGACTACGAGGTGGCCCACCGGAACCTCGGCGAGAAGGCCGGGCTGGTCGTCGCGAGTGCACTGCTCGTCGACTACGTGATGACGGTGGCCGTGTCGGTCGCCTCCGGTGTCGACAACATCATCTCGGCGCTCCCGATGCTCGACCACTTCCGCGTCGAGCTCGCCTTGCTGTTCGTCGTGCTGCTCGCCGCCGCGAACCTGCGAGGTGTGCGGGAGTCGAGCAAGGCCTTCGCGATCCCGACCTACCTGTTCGTGGCGAGCGTCTTCGTGATGGTCGTCACCGGGCTCGTCCGGGTCGCCGCCGGCAACGCCCCCGTCGCCGAGTCCGCGGCGTACACCGTGCAGAACGTGGAACACACGACGCAGGCGGCGTTCATCCTGCTGCTCCTCCGCGCCTTCGCCTCGGGCTGCTCGGCGCTGACCGGCGTCGAGGCCATCGCGAACGGCGTCCAGGCGTTCCGCCGGCCCAAGATCAAGAACGCGCAGGCCACCCTGGTCGCGATGGGCGGCATCGCGATCGTCCTGTTCATCGGGCTCATCACCCTGGCGCTCGTGTCGCACGTGCACTACGCCGAGCGTGCCTGCGACCTGCAGGGCTTCGCGAACTGCGCCACCACCCCGCAGCGCTCGCTCATCGCGCAGATCGCGGCCGCGACGTTCGGCAACAACTCGGTGCTGTTCTTCGTGATCCAGGCGACCACGGCGGCGGTCCTGCTCCTCGCGGCGAACACGGCCTTCAACGGGTTCCCGCTGCTCGGCTCGATCCTGGCGCGCGACTCGTACGCCCCGAAGGCCCTCTCGACCCGCGGCGACCGGCTCATCTACTCGAACGGCGTCATCGTCCTGGCCCTCGTCGCCGCGGCGCTGCTCGTGGTCTACCGGGCGAACGTCACGAGCCTCATCCAGCTCTACATCATCGGTGTCTTCGTGTCGTTCACGCTCGGACAGACGGGCATGGTCGTGCACTGGACACGGCTGCTGCGGGCCGATCGGGACGGGACGGTGCCCGTGGGTGACCCTGCCGTGAACCGCGGGCAGGTCGTCCGCTCCCGCACGATCAACGCGATCGGTGCGACCTTCACCCTCGTGGTGCTCGTCATCGTCACGATCACGAAGTTCACCCACGGCGCCTGGCTGGTCTTCCTGATCATGCCGGTGCTGTACGTGCTCATGCTCGGCGTGAACCGCTACTACCGCGACGTCTCGCACGAGATCGAGGCCGACGTCGAGACGAAGTTCGGCGCCACCGGCGACCACGCCATCGTCCTGGTGAACAAGCTGCAGAAGCCCGTGCTCAAGGCGCTCGACTACGCGATCGCCGCCGAACACGCGAGCATCGAGGCGGTGCACGTCGCGATCGACGACGCCGAGTCCCAGCGTCTGCGTGACCAGTGGGCGGAGTACGGCATCCAGGTGCCCCTGACGATCGTGCCGAGCCCGTACCGCGACATCTCGATGCCCCTGATCAAGTACATCAAGGCGCACCGGGCCGAGCACGGCTCCGAGGTCGTCACCGTCTACACCCCGATCTTCATCGTCGGGCACTGGTGGGAGGGCCTGCTCCACAACCACCGCGGCCGCCGTATCCGCAAGAAGCTCCTGCTCGTGCACGGCGTCACCGTGGCCCTGGTGCCGTGGCTCCTCGACTCGTCCGAGCTGCTGTACGGCCGCCGTTCCCGCCCGTTGCCCGGCCAGGAGCGCCGCGGCGAACCCGTCCGGCCCCCACTCCGCCGCCCCGCGCAGCCCGGTTCGTCGGCCGAGGGCTCGGCTTCGGCTTCGGTTTCGGCTTCGGCCGAGGACCGCCTGCTCCGGTCCGCCGAGCGCAACAGCATCCAGCCGCGCCGCGCGACCCGTCCGGCGGGCCCCGCCGAGGGCGTCGACCCCGCGCTCTGCACGGGCGAGCTCCACGCCCTCGTGCCCTCCCCGCCGCGACGGGGAGCCGACGAGTCGTAGCATGTGGCCCCAAGACCATCAGTGACCTGCGGACGTTCGCCACGTTCGACGGACCCGGCGGCAAGGTCTCGAAGCGCGTCGAGGTGCTCGACCACGAGCCGCCGGCCGGCAGCCCGCTCGAAGGACTCGTCGCCGTGCGCGGCGAGCACCCCCTCGGCGCGCGCGACGAGCGTGCCGCCGACGAGTCCGCCGCGCTCTCCCGCGGCGTCCCGAGCGTCGGATGGGTGGACCCGGCCGCGCTCCGCGACTGGTACCGCCCGGACCGCGTCGTCCTCACCCGGCTCGAGGCGCGGCAGTCCGGCATCGAGCCCGGCGTCTACGCCGACTCCCGTGGGCGCGGTCGCGTCCGGATCGACGGCCTGGAGGCCCACCTCGCCCCCGACGGCCGGCCCGCCTTCCGCGCACTGGCCGGCCCCACCGCCGAGCCCGTCATCGACGTGCCACTGCCGACCGACCAGGCCGTCCGCCTGGTGGCGGTGACCGCGGTCGACGAGGGACTCGAGGTCGTCACCGCCCCGGTGTCCCCGTTCCTGCAGCCCGGCGAACACCCGGCGTACGGCGACGACGTGGTCGGGCTGCCGCCACGTCCGGCGAGCGGTCGGGTGCGGGTCACGGCGTCGGTGCTGCTCGACGGCGAGCTGCACGAGGTCGACCGGATCGACGAGCGTGCGGCGACCATCTGGGTCCGGCGGGACGACCGCGTCGTACCGATCGCCACGAGTGCCGTCGGGTCCGATCTGGTGCGGTACGCGGCGACGGTCGTCTGAGCCGCTTCGGTGCGGATGCGTGCCGTCGTGCGCGCTGGGCCGCTGAGCGGCTTCGGTTCGATGCGTGCCGTGTGCCGTTGTGCCGCTGGGCCGCTGGGCCGCTTCGGGGGACGCCGC
Source organism: Curtobacterium sp. ME-Dv--P-122a (assembly GCF_030209645.1). Taxonomy (NCBI): domain Bacteria; kingdom Bacillati; phylum Actinomycetota; class Actinomycetes; order Micrococcales; family Microbacteriaceae; genus Curtobacterium; species Curtobacterium sp. ME-Dv--P-122a. Next base: position 214,137 of record NZ_JARVRO010000008.1, on the reverse strand, counting down.
TGCTGCGTGTCGTGACGGGTGTGCGGCGTACCGTCGCGGACATGAGTGACGCAGACCGCGACCAGCAGCAGACCCCGGACGCACCGATCCAGGGCGAGACCCTCGGCGGCCCCCGACCCGACCCCTCCACCGACGCGAGCAAGGACCCCGAGCAGTGGGTCACCGGCGACGAGCCGATGACCGGACCGCAGCGCAGCTACCTCGACACCCTGGCCCGTGAAGCCGGCGAGGAACTCCCCGCCGACCTCACCAAGGCGCAGGCGTCGGAGCACATCGACCGCCTCCAGCAGCAGACCGGCCGCGGCGCCGATTCCTGAGAAGCAGTCCGCCCTTCGGCGGACCGCTGTCTGGGCATGCTCTGGGCATGTTCTGGCGAAGCGCGGTCAGTCCCCTGTTCGAGGACGATCGATGACGCGTCACCGGCTACCTTCGTGGCCATGCGAACGACATCGACCTCCATCGGCCTGACCGCGCTCCGCATCGTCCTCGGGGTGGTGTTCATCGCCCACGGCGCCCAGAAGTTCGCCCAGGGCATCCCCAACGTGGTGCAGGGCTTCTCGGGCATGGGCGTCCCCCTCGCCGAGGTCGCAGCACCCCTCGTCGCCGGCCTCGAGCTCGTCGGCGGCGTCCTGCTCGTGCTCGGCGTCGCGACCCGCGTCGTCGGCGTGCTGCTGGCCGTCGACATGGTCGTCGCCGGGTTCCTGGCCCACGGCACCGCCGGCTTCTACTCGCAGGACGGCGGGTTCGAGTACGTGCTCGTGCTCGCGGTGGCCTCGCTCGCCGTTGCGCTGACCGGGCCCGGGCGGTTCTCGCTCGATGCCCTGGTGCTGAAGTCGTCACGCCGTCGTCGTGGCGTCGAGGAGCCCCTGCCCGCCTGAGCCGCGCGTCCCGGTTTCGTCTGGTGCGAGGTTCCGCACTCGGTGCGAGCTCGCGAGGGCCGCACCGAGAACGGGACCTCGCACCGTTCACATGACCCCTCGCACGGTGCGAGGGGCCGCAGGGCCGTTCAGCCCGCCAGTGCGTCCATGACCTGGCGGGCGATGCGTCGGCCGGCCCGGTTCGCACCGACGGTCGATGCCTGGGGACCGTAGCCGGCCAGGAACAAGCGCGGCTCCTCGGCCGACCGGCCGTCCTCGACCACCACGCCGCCCGCCGTGGTCCGCAGGTGCAGCGGGGCGAGGTGCCGCAGGTCGGCCCGGAACCCCGTCGCCCAGACCACCGCGTCGGCGTGCACGTGGGTGCCGTCTGCCCGTACCACCCCGGTCTCGTCCATCCGGGTGAACATCGGCTCGTCGCGCAGCACGCCGCGGTCGATGCCGGCGCGGATCCGTCGTGAGACCGGGACCCCGGTACCGCTGACGATGCTCGGCAGGACCTCGCCGGCACGGGCAGCCCGGTCCTGTTCGTCGACGGCGGCCACCGCGGACTCGACGTCGAGCGACGCGGTCCCGGCCCAGACCATCGGGCGCCGGGTGAACCACCGCGTCGAACGGGCGACGCCGTCGAGTTCGAGCAGGAACCCGATCGCGCTCGTCCCACCGCCCACCACGACGACGTCCTGGCGGGCGAACTCGGAGGCGCTGCGGTACTCGGTCGTGTCGACCTGCCGCCCGCGGAACACATCGCGCCCCGGGTACCACGGCACGAACGGGGTGCCCCACGTGCCGGACGCGTTCACCACGACCTCGGCACGGATGCGCGTGACGGTGCCGTCGGCGCTCCGGGTCGTGACGCACAGGCCGCCGTCCGCCGGAGCGCCGCCCGCCACGCCGTCGTCGCCGTCGATGCGCGAGACGGACGTCACCGAGACCGGGCGCCGGACCCGCAGGTCGTAGTGCTGCTCGAAGCGTCGGTAGTACTCCCCGACGACGTCCCGCGCGGGTCGTGACCGGTCGGCGTCGTCGAACTCCAGGCCCATCGCGCGCATGCCGGGCAGGTCGTGCACCCGGTGTGCTGCTCCGAGCCGCAGGGCTTCCCACCGGAACTGCCAGGCCCCACCGGTGCTCGGCGCGCGATCGAGGATCACCAGGTCGCTGCCGGGGACGAGCCCGAGGCGGCGCAGGTGGTATCCCACGGAGAGCCCCGCCTGCCCCGCGCCGATCACCACCACGCGGGTGTGCTGGTCGACCGGGGTCTCGAGGGGTTCCGTCATCACTTCGATTCTGCTGTGCGGGCCAGCCGTCGCGCGACGTCCAGATCGAGGTACATGGTAGAGTGATCGGCAGATTTCAAACCACGAACCGTCTGGTTCCCCGAGTGATCTTCCGTCATTCGCCAGGACCGGACCAGAGCCGAACGAGGGGGTCACGCATGGGGCGCGGCCGTCAGAAGGCGAAGCACACCAAGGTCGCCCGTGAGCTGAAGTACTTCAGCCCGCAGACGAACTACGGTGCGCTCGAGCAGGAGCTCTCCGCCGGACAACACTCCGACGAGAACTACGTCGACCGTTGGGCGGACCAGTACGGTCCGGAACCGGCGGAAGACGAAGACGAGTTCGAGACCCAGGCAGACCAGAACAAGTCCGCCTGACCTCTCTCGCAGCGACGCCGCGCAGCCCTCGGGCAGCGCGGCGTTTCTGCGTGCCCGGACCCCCGTCGGCGCGCTCGGGTCCCGGCCCCGACTGGTCACGACTCCCCTCGGGCTGGTCACGACTCCCCTCGGGCACGATGCCGAGCGGTCACAACCCGTCGGTTGCAGGCCCGCCAGGCGACGGTTCGTGACCACTCGCCGCACGCACCACGGCGCGGCGGAGCCGGAGCCGCCCGCCCCGGAGCCCCGCCCGGCGGGTCAGCCCGCGTAGCTCCCGACGAGCCGGACCGCGCCGCCGTCGACACCCTTGGCGCCCTGCTCGAACCCGGTCAGGTCCCGCGCGGACGTGGCGATCGTGCCGACGGGCCACGTGGGCATGCCGGCGGCACCGAGCGAGGCGATGACCTCGGCAGCAGCCCCGGCCGAGACGACGGCGAACATGCCGATGCCCAGGTTCCAGGTGCCCTCGGTGTCCTCGATCGGGGTGCCGGCCATGTCGGCCAGGACCCGGAACACCGGGAGCGGCTGCCAGGTGGAACGGTCGACCTCGACCCAGGAGCCGACGGGCAGCACGCGCGCCAGGTTCGCGGCGATGCCACCACCGGTCACGTGCGAGAGCGAGTGCACCGCGCCCGGGTGCTGCTCGAGCAGTGCCAGGAGCGGTGCGGTGTACAGGCGGGTCGGCTCGAGCAGGGCCTCGCCGACGGAGACCGCGCCGCCGAACCCGACGCCGCTCAGCTCGGGCAGCTGGTCCGTGAAGCCGACGCCCCGCGACGCCAGGATGTGCCGCACGAGCGAGTACCCGTTGGAGTGCAGCCCCGACGACTCGATCGCCAGGACCACGTCGCCGTCCTGCACCAGGTGCGCGCCGAGCTGCGCGTCGGCCTCGACGACACCCGTCGCCGCACCGGCCACGTCGTAGTCGTCCGGGCCGAGCAGCCCCGGGTGCTCGGCGGTCTCGCCACCGACCAGCGCGGTGCCGGTCTCCGAGCAGCCGCGGGCGATGCCGGCGACGATGTCGGCGATCCGGCCCGGCACCACGCGACCGCACGCGATGTAGTCGGTCATGAACAGCGGCTTCGCGCCGACCACGACGATGTCGTCGACGACCATGCCGACCAGGTCCTGCCCGATGGTGTCGTGCTTGTCGATCGCCTGCGCGATGGCGACCTTGGTGCCGACGCCGTCGGTCGAGGTCGCGAGCAACGGGTGTGAGAAGTCCTTCAGGAACGAGACGTCGTAGAGCCCGGCGAACCCGCCGACGCCACCGAGGACCGAGGCGTTGTGGGTGGCCGCGACCGCGGACTTCATCAGTTCGACGGCCAGGTCACCGGCAGCGGTGTCCACTCCGGCTTCGGCGTACGGGTTGGGCATGCGGAGTCCTTCGCGGTGACATGGCAGACTTGTGCGGTACCCCCCGATTCTACTGATCTGGAGCACACCCGCGAATGTGCGGCATCGTCGGCCTTGTTGCGCAGGGCCCCGCCAACCAATCCATCTACGACGCACTGCTCCTCCTGCAGCACCGCGGGCAGGACTCGACGGGCATCGCCACGGTCGAGGGTCACGTGCACCACATGCACAAGACCCGCGGCCACGTGCGTGAGGCGTTCCGCACCCGCGACATGCGTGCCCTCCTCGGCACCATGGGGCTCGGACACGTCCGCTACGCCACCAAGGGCGCCGCGACGAACGAAGAAGAAGCCCAGCCGTTCTACGTGAACGCGCCCTACGGCATCGTCCTCGTCCACAACGGCAACCTCACCAACACGCGGGAGCTCACGCGTGAACTGTTCGACATCGACCGTCGTCACCTGAACACGACGAGCGACACCGAGCTCCTGGTGAACGTGCTGGCGCACGAGCTGCAGGGCCAGGTCCGCGGCGCGAACCTCGACCCGGGTCAGGTCTTCGACGCCGTCGAGCGCGTGCACGAGCGGGTCGAGGGCTCCTACGCCACGATCGCGACCATCGCCGGGCACGGGCTGCTGGCCTTCCGCGACCCGTTCGGCATCCGCCCGCTGATCCTCGGCCACAAGTTCGACGAGGCCGGGCAGCCGGAGTGGGTCGTCGCGAGCGAGTCGCTCGTGCTCGAGTCCGGCGGCTACGAGATCGTCCGCGACATCGCTCCGGGCGAGGCCGTCTTCATCGAGATGAACGGCCAGATGCACGCCCGCCAGTGCGCGAAGAACCCGCGCCTGGTGCCGTGCTCGTTCGAGTACGTCTACCTGGCGCGTCCCGACTCGGTGATGAACGGCATCTCGGTCTACGACGCGCGTCTGCGCCTCGGCAACCGTCTCGCCGACACCATCGAGCAGTACGCGCCGACCGGAGACATCGACGTGGTCATGCCGATCCCGGACTCGAGCCGTCCGGCGGCCATGCAGGTCGCCCGGAAGCTCGGCATCGAGTACCGCGAGGGGTTCTACAAGAACCGCTACGTCGGCCGCACCTTCATCATGCCGGGGCAGGCGGAGCGCAAGCGTTCGGTGCGCCAGAAGCTCAACGCGATGTCGTCCGAGTTCAAGGGCAAGAACATCCTGATCGTCGACGACTCGATCGTCCGCGGCACCACGAGCCGCGAGATCGTCGAGATGGCCCGGGCCGCGGGCGCGAACGAGGTCACGTTCACGAGCGCCGCTCCCCCTGTCCGGTTCCCGCACGTCTACGGCATCAACATGCCGACGCGCGCGGAGCTCATCGCGCACGACCGGAAGATCCCGGAGATCAACCGCGTGCTCGGCAGCGACCACCTGATCTACCAGGAGGTCGGGGACATGCGCGACGCCATCATCGAGGGCTCGGACGTGACCGACCTCGAGATGAGCTGCTTCACGGGTGAGTACGTCACGGGCACCGTGAGCCCGGAGTACCTGTCCTGGGTCGAGGCGAACCAGCTCAGCTAGGTCGCGTCCGAGACGCGACCAGACGACGGACGGGAGGTGGGCCCCACCAGCCGGTACCGGCGCACCGCGCCAGCGGGGTGACGGCCGTGCCTGGAGGGACGGTGCCAGCTGGCACCGGGCCTCCAGTCCGTTGGTCGGGAGCGGCTACGGCCGCTGGTCACCGTGGTCGTCGAGCTCACCGTCGACCGTCTCGGGCGGCAGTTCGACCTCGACGCGCTCCGCCGTCAGGCGGGCCGACCGTCGGGCGTAGACCCGGTCGAACACGACGGCGACGACCGCACCGACGAAGGCGCCGATCGTGACGCCCCACAGGCTGAAGTAGCCGACCAGGCTGCCGAAGCTGGTCTGGTCCCGCTGGCCGCCGAGGTTCATGGTGAGGGCGACCACGACGAGGGTCGCGAGGAACCCGAGCACGGCACCGCCGACGATGAACACGCCGAACTTCGGTGCACGGCGGATGGTGACCTCGTCGGGGCTGGCGACCGCGCTGGGAGCCGGTGCCGGCGTGGGGAGCGGCTGCTCGTCGGGTTGATCGGTGTTGCTCACCCGTCCATTGTCCCCCACTGTGGGACGTCCCGCGGCCTGTGCGCGGCGACCGATCCGGGAGAGGATGGACGCTACTGGTCGGTATCCCAAGCGGAGGAGGTGTGTCGGATGCGTGAACGAACCGCACCCGCCCGCCGACGCCGACCGGCCGCCCCCGCCCGCGTGGCCTGGCCCGTCGCGCAGCGCGCAGAAGAAGACCGCGCCGTCGCCGTCGTCGCCGAGCACCGGTGGAGCGTCGCGCTCGTCGGTGCCCCCGGCATCGGCAAGAGCACCGCCGCGGCGCGGGTCACCGACCGAGTCGCCGGTCGCGACGGCACCGGCCGCACGGTCGTCGTGCCGATCACGGCGGTCGCCGCGAGCCGGTCGATGCCCTTCGGCGCCGTCGCCGAGCGCTTCGGCGAGCTGCCGGCGTCCATCTCGGAGCTGTCCGACGACACCGGCGCCGAGCAGCGCTTCCGCGCGATCGAGGACCTCGTGGACCGCGACGTCCTGCTCCGCGTCGACGACGCCGACCACCTCGACGCGATCTCCGCGCGGTACGTCGCCTGGCTGGTCCGCCGGCAGGGCGCCCGGCTCGTCCTGACCTGCCGCGACTTCACGGCGCTCCCCGAGCCGCTCCGCGCACTGTGGCAGGACGACCTGCTCGAGCGCATCGACCTGCAGCCCCTGACGCTGCACGAGACCGCGGCGCTCGTGGCCGAGGCACTGGGCTCGCCGCTCGAGAACGCCTCGGCCGAGCGCGTCCACCGCGCCACCGCCGGCAACCCGCTGTACCTGCGCGAGGTGGTCCGTGCGGCGCGGGTCTCCGGCGCCCTCGACCACACCGCGACCGGGTGGTACTGGCGCGGGCGGGTGACCGCGTCGGACAGCCTCGCCGACATGTACCGCACCGAGCTCGGGTCGCTGCCGGAAGACCTGCGCGACGTCGTCGACATCGTCGCCCTCGCCGACCCGATCCCGCTCGCGCGCCTGCTCGGCCTGGTGACCGGCGGGGACGTCGACCGGGTCGTCGCGCTCGGCCTGGTCCGCATCGACTCGCTCGATGACGGCGCCGCGGTCGTCCGGCCGTCGCACCCGCTCGTCGGCGAGGTCATCCGGACCCTGGTGCCGGTGGCCCGGCGAACGGCACTCTTCGCGCGCGCCAACGCCTTCCGCACCGACCGGCCCGAGGGCGCACCGCCTGCCGCACGCCTGCGTGCCGCCCTGTGGTCGCTCGAGTGCGGGGTCCTGCCGTCGGTCGACCAGCTGCTCGACGCGGCGCAGGTCGCCGTGCGGCTGCAGGAGCACGAGAGCGGGATCGCCCTGGCCTCGGCAGCGCTCCGCACGACGCTCACGCCGACCGAGCAGGTCACGGCACACTGCCTCCGCTCGCTGGCGTACTCGTACTCGGACGGCCGCGAAGCCGGCCGCGCCGACGCCGAAGCGGCCTGGGGCGTGGCGAAGCGACACGTCGGCGACGTCACCGACGAGGCCGTCATCGAAGCGTGCGAGACGCTGGCGAACATCCGCCAGTTCCACGACGACGACGTCGCGGCCTCCGTGGCCCTGACCGACGCCGCCACTCGCCTGGTCGTGTCCGACGAGGCCGTCGAACGGCTGCGGCTGCTGCGGATGGCACACCAGGGCTGGGGCGGCGACTTCGCCGAGGTCCGGGCCGAGATCGAGCGCAGCGGCATCGTGGACGCCCCGACGATGCCGATGTCGTTCCTCGCCGTCGCACCCTGCGCCGTGATGGCGTTGGCGACCGCCGGCCGGTTGGACGACGCGTCCGCGCTCGGTCACCGTGCCCTGGCCACCGCCGTGGCGCACGTCGAGGCAGCACCCTGGAGCGTCGGCGAGAACTCCTCCGTCCTGCACCAGGTGCAGATGTGGCGCGGCGACCTGGACGACCTGATCATCGAGGTGCCCGCGGGGCGGTCCAGTCCCTACCTGAAGTACGACTTCACGCTCGAGCTCATCGGTCAGGGCAACCTGGCGATCGCACAGCGCCGCTGGGACGATGCCGTCGCCGCGTTCTCGGCGGCCTGCGAGCGGTACGACATCGCCGACCACGGCGGGTTCGCGGCCTACCCCTGGGCACGTCTGGCCCTGGCGCTCGCGTACGGCGGACGCGCGGAAGAAGCCTCCAGCGCGCTCGAACGTGCCCGGAGCACCCCGCAGCGGGCGATGCGCATCACCGGCGAGCAGGTCGCCGTGTCGATCGCCTGGACCGAGGCCGTGCTCGGCAACCCGGCCGGACTGCAGCACGCCGACGAGATCATCGAGCGCAGCACGGCCAACGGCTCGTGGACGCACGTGATGTACGGGTACGCCCTGCACCACGCGGTCGGCATGTCGCAGGGACGCGACTCGACCGGCTCGCTCGAGCGGATGCGCGACGCCGCCACCCGCGTCGACGGACCGCTCGCCGCCGCGGTGATCGAGTACGCCGACGCCGTGCGCGCCGGCGACCGTACGCGGGTGATAACGGCGCAGGGACTGCTCGCAGCACACGGCATCTCCGTGACCGCGGGGCACTCGAAACCGCCGCTGACGAAGCGCGAGTACGAGGTCGCGGAACTCGCCGCCCAGGGACTGAGCAACCGGCGGATCGCGGAGTCCCTCGGGCTCTCGACGCGGACGATCGACGCGCACCTGTCGCGCGTCTTCGCGAAGTGGGACCTGCACGCGCGGTCGGAGCTCAGCGAGCTGCTCTGAGCTGCTCGGTACTCGGCACGGCCGGTTCCGCACTCGGCACGGCCGCCTCCGCGTTCCGCGTCGGCTGTCGCGCACGCAAGAACGTTGCGGATTGCAGCACGACGCGCCGCCACGATTGACACGTTGTGTGGAACATCGCGTACCTTGGTGCCTGTCGCCGGGTTCGGACCCGTTCGGGTCGGGTCCGAATCCCGGCGACTTCAAGCTTAGGAACCCGGTCGATGCGGGCGCATCGGTAGGCACTACCTAATTCGCGCGGGAGTTCTCCGCAGGCGCTTCCGCCGCGGCGGCTCGGTGCCTGCGGATCGGTGCCGGCGGTCCGGTGCCGGCGGTCCGGTGCCGGCGACTCGCAGGGTCAGGCGCCGGGGGCGGGCAGCCGGACCGGCAGGAACGCCGTCAGGTCGGCGCGCGAGCCCGAGGCGCTGACGCGTGACTGCGCGACCGCCTCGGACCAGGTCAGCTCGCCGGACGCGAGTGCCAGCCACGTGGTGGCGTCGGTCTCGACCACGTTCGGCGGTGTGCCACGGGTGTGCCGGGGTCCGGGCACGGCCTGGACGGCGGCGAACGGCGGCACCCGCACCTCGACGCTGTTGCCCGGCACCTCGTCCGCCAGGCACTGCAACGTCCACCGAACCGCGGTCGCGACGGCCGGTCGGGCCGTCTCCCCACGACGCACGGCAGCAAGTGCCGCTCGCCCGTCGGCGTCCTCGATCCTCCTGGGTGGCATCTCCACAGGCTAGCCCTCGCATCGCGGGCGGCGAGTCGGGCTGGGTAGGGTGATCGGGTGCGAATCCTCGTCCTCGGTTCCGGTGCCCGCGAGCACGCGATCATCACGGCCCTCCTCGCTGAGCATGCGGGCCACGTCATCACGGCAGCGCCCGGCAACGCCGGCATCGCCGCCGACGTCGAGACCGTCTCCCTCGACCCCACCAACGGTGCGCTCGTCGCGGAGTACGCGATCGAGAACGACGTCGAGCTCGTCGTCGTGGGCCCCGAGGCCCCGCTCATCGCCGGTGTGGCCGACCCGGTGCGCACCCGCGGCATCCCGGTGTTCGGGCCGGGCAAGGCCGCCGCGCAGCTCGAGGGCTCGAAGGCGTTCGCCAAGCGGATCATGGGCGAGGCCGGTGTGCCCACGGGGCGTCCGGTCTACGCGGGCACGGCGGACGAAGCCGTCGCCGCGATCGACGAGCTCGGCGCCCCGTACGTGGTCAAGGCGGACGGGCTCGCCGCCGGCAAGGGCGTGCTCGTGACCGACGACCGCCAGGCCGCGATCGACCACGCCACCTACTGGCTCCAGCACGGACACGTCGTGGTCGAGGAGTTCCTCGACGGCGAAGAGGTCTCGTTGTTCTTCCTGAGCGACGGGCACGACGTCCGCGCGCTCAGCCCCGCCCAGGACTACAAGCGCCTGGCCGACGGCGACCTCGGACCGAACACCGGCGGCATGGGTGCGTACTCGCCGCTGCCGTGGCTCGCCGACCGCTGGCCGTCCGAGCGGGCCTTCGTCGACGAGGTCACCGAGCTCGTCGCGCTGCCGACCGTCCGCCGCCTCGAGCACGAGGGCACGCCGTTCGTCGGGCTCCTGTACTGCGGGCTCATCGTCACCGAGCAGGGCGTCCGCGTGATCGAGTTCAACGCACGCTTCGGTGACCCGGAGACGCAGGTCGTGCTCCCCCGCCTGGCCACGCCGCTCAGCGAACTCCTGCTGGCCGCCGCCACCGGGCAGCTCGGTGCCGTGCCCGCACCCGTGTTCCGCGACGAGGTCGCCGTGACCGTCGTCCTGGCGAGCGAGGGCTACCCGGAGAACCCGCAGACCGGCCGACCCATCACCGGCATCGACGACGCGAACGCCCGCGACGGCGTCTCCGTCGCGCACGCCGCCACCGGCGTCCTCGACGACACACTCGTCGCCACGGGCGGCCGGGTGCTCAGCGTCGTCGCGACCGGGTCGGACTTCGCCCAGGCACGCGAGCGCGCCTACGCCGGGCTCGGCGACATCACGCTCGAGGGCGCGCAGTTCCGCACCGACATCGCCGCGAAGGTCGCGAAGTGAGCGCCCCCGCGCCGATCGCCGGCTGGCGGCACGTCTCGTCCGGCAAGGTCCGCGAGCTCTACGTGCCCGAGGGCACCGCCGACCTGGCGAGTGCGTCCGAGCTGCTGCTCGTCGCCTCGGACCGGGTCAGCGCGTACGACTTCGCGCTCGAGCCGCCGATCCCGGGCAAGGGCGAACTGCTGACCCGCCTGTCGCGGTTCTGGTTCACCCAGCTGAGCGACGTCCCGAACCACATCATCGGCCCGTCCTCGGGTGGTACCCCGGTGCCCGCCGAGGTCGAGGCACGGTCGATGCACGTCATGCCGCTCACGATGTTCCCCGTCGAGTGCGTCGTGCGCGGGTACCTGGTCGGCAGTGGCTGGGCCGAGTACCAGGAGACCGGCAGCGTGTGCGGCGTCGCGCTGCCCGCGGGCCTGTCCAACGGTGACCGCCTGCCGGAACCGATCTACACGCCGGCGTACAAGGCGGCCCAGGGCGAGCACGACGAGAACATCTCGTACGAGCAGACCGTCGACCTGGTCGGCGCCGAGACCGCGGCCACCCTGCGCGAGCTCTCGCTGCACGTCTACACCGAGGCCGCGGCCATCGCCCTCGAGCGGGACGTCGTCATCGCGGACACCAAGTTCGAGTTCGGGCAGGACGCCACCGGCCGGATCCGCATCGCCGACGAGGTCCTGACGAGCGACTCCAGCCGCTACTGGGACGCCCGCTCCGCCGACCGCACCGACTCGTTCGACAAGCAGATCGTGCGGGACTGGCTCAGCGCGCACTGGGACCGCCAGGGCACGCCGCCGGTGCTCCCGGACGAGATCGTCGAGCGCACCGCGGCGCGCTACGCCGAGCTGATCGAGCGCCTCGGCGCCTGACGCCGCACCCGGCCCGCGCCCAGCCGGCGGTCACGACACCCCGCTCACGTCCGTCGAGCGGTCACGAACCGTCGGCCGGGGCCCCGCCAACCGACGGTTCGCGACCACTCGGCGGCCCACCCACGACACGTCGCGACCACTCGACCGGCGACGACCCGCCGCGCGACCGCCGACGAGCCAGCCGACGGTCCTCGACCGCTCAGGACTCGAGCGCCTCGAGAGCGCCGACGGCCTCGCGCGCCACCACGACGACGGTCAGGTCGTCGCCCGGGTCGTGCTCGGCGACACGCGCGCGCACCCGCTGCAGGAACGTCTCGACATCCGGGGACTCCCGGTACAGCGATCCGAGCTCCGACAGCGCCGCGAGCGTGGAGTCCCAGAGTTCGAGCGCGCCGTCCGTCACGACGATGAGCACGTCACCGGGCCGGAGCACGAGCGAGCCGGCCGCGCGGGGCATCCCTGCGGGGTGCAGCCCGATCGGCAGGTCCGACGACCGCAGGATCCGCTCGGCACCGTCGTCACGGAGCTGCAGCACGAGCCCGTGGCCGGCGTCGGCGAAGTCGAGTCGCCCGGTGGACGGGGTCAGCCGGCCGTGGAACATCGTCGCGAAGGACTCGGCACGGCTGAGCTCGGGGGCGACCTGCGCCTCGAGCTCGGCGACTGCGGTGCCCGGGTCCTGGTCGCCGCGGGCGAGCAGGCCTCCGCGGATGTTCGCGGCGAGGAGCCCGGCGGACATCCCCTTGCCCATGACGTCCGACACGGTCAGGTGGACCGAGTCCTCGCCGGAACGGTGCCAGTCGTGGAAGTCACCGGAGACGAGCCCGTGCGGGATCGACATCCCCGTGATCCGGTAGCCGGGAACCTGCACCTCGGCCGGCTGCAGGCCGTTGAGCACGGTGCGCAGGCGGTCCTCGTCGGCTCCGGCGAGCAGTTCGCGCTCTGCCCAGATGCCGAGTTCCTGCAGCAGTTCGAGCTCGTCGGCGTCGAGGGTGCGCGGCTCGGGGTCGATCAGGCAGAGGGTGCCGATCTTCAGGTCGTCGTCGCCGGCACGGAGCCCGACACCGGCGTAGAACCGGACGTTCGGATCGCCGAGCACCATCGGCAGGTCCGCGTACCGGGCGTCCACCCGGGCATCCGGGACGACCACGGGCCCCTGCTCGCCCAGGGTCCGGCCGCAGAAGGTGTCCTGCAGCGGGATGACCGGGCCGAAGGCTGCGTCGCTCTGCTGCGACTTGATGGTCAGGGTGGTCTCGCCGGCCAGGTTGAGGAACGAGCCGGAGACCCCGAGGGCCTCGCGCGCGATCCGGGTGATCCGTTCGAACCGTTCCTCGACGCCACCGTCGACCACGTCGAGTGCCGCGATCAGGGCCGCTCGCCGAACGGCATGGGCCCCGGTCGTCGCGGGCACGGACATCGCGGTTTCCGGCTGCATGCTCCCACGGTAACGCGCGGAACGGACAGGGCCTGGCCCCAGTCCGGAGGGCGCAAGTGGTCGGGCGCGGCGGCGTACCCTGGTCGTCGTGCTCCGAGTCGTCCCCGCAACCGTCCTCGGCGTGGCCGCGCTCCTGGCCCTCGCCGGCTGTGGCGCCCACGACTCCACCGGCCAGGTGTCGGTCACGGTGTCGTCGAACGCCGCCGACCACCCCTACGAGGTCAAGGTGTTCGCCTCGACCGGCAAGCTCTCCGAGCACCAGCGGGTGTTCCCGGGCGGCACGGCCGACTTCGCGGGCGTTCCCCTCGGCAAGGTCACGGTCCGCGCCGGCGACCTCTGCCCGCAGACGACCAAGGTGTCCGACGGCGTGGTCGCGACGGTGACCCTCACCACGACCGGCTGCTGACACCGGCCGCTGACCCCACCCGTCACCCAGACGACGGGCTGCCGACCCCCTCCGCGACCAGGTGCTCCACCCGCGGCTCGCCCGCGACCTCGCGCACCGCCTGCAGGGTCCGCGCGTCGTCCCCGGTCTGCCGGACCTCGTGCTGGTCGACGTGCTCCTGCCACGAGCCCACCCGGAACGCCTCCACCCAGGCGTCCGGCCCGGTCGCGGCGTCCCGGTAGAGGTTCCAGTCACGGGCACCGGTCCGCCGACGACTCCGCCCGAGCCGTTCGGCACGTGCTCGGAACTCGTCGACCGCGTCCGCGGGGACCGTCCAGTGCAGCAGCACGAGGGTCTCCCCCGTCGCAGTGCCGTGGTCGTCCGCCACGAACACCTCGTCCCCGAACGGCATCGGCGTCACGGCACGCTGGCGGTCGGTGAGCACCGGGAACCCGGACACGAGCAGCAGCGCGGCACTGAGCGCGGTCAGGACTCCGGCCCCGGCGAGCACCCCCGTCACCCCGAGCGGCGTGGCGACCGCGCCGGCGAGCGCCGCACCGATCGCGGTGCAGCCGAACAGCACGAGCTGGTAGGCGGCGAGCCCGCGGGTCCGGACCCAGGCGGGCAGGAACGCCTGCACGGTGCCGTTCAGCGTCGTCACCACGGCGATCCAGGCCACCCCGCCGACCAGCAGCGCGACGAGTACGACCGCCAGCACGGGGACGAGCGCGACGACGGTGGTGCAGACACCGAACACCACCGAGGCGATGCCGACCGTGCGGCCGATGCCGAGCCGCGCACGGACCGCCGGCATCAGGAACGCCCCGCCGACGGACCCGATGCCGACGGCGGCGAGCAGCAGTCCGTACCCGCCGGAGGACAGCCCGAGCGAGCCGTCGGCGACGAGCGGCAGGAGTGCCCAGAGCGCGTTCGCGGGCACCATGAAGACGGCGAGCTGCACGAGCAGCCGGCGGACGACGGCCGCGTGCAGGACGTACCGCAGCCCGGCGCGGGTGGCGTCGATGAACGGTTCGGCCCGCGTCTCGGGGCGTTGGTAGCCGCGCCAGGCGACGAGCACCACCAGGAAGAGCGCGAACGACAGCGCGTTGGCGGCGAACACGAACGGCACGCCGAGCTGCGCGATCACCACCCCGGCGAGCGCCGGTCCGATCGCCCGGGCGACGTTGACGCCGACGGAGCTGAGCGCCGCGGCGTCGGTGATCGCGGCGCGCGGCACGATCTCGGGCACGAGCGCCTGGTACGCGGGCAGCTGGAGCGCCGAGGCGGTCCCGAGCAGGAACGTGACGGTGAGCAGGAGCGCCGGGGTCATGTCGCCGGTCGCGGTGAGCACGGTCATCACGACGCCGACGACCACCTGGAACGCCTGCACGCCGATGAGCAGCTTCCGTCGGTCGACGAACTCGCCGATCACCCCGGCGGGGATCCCGACGAGCAGCACCGGCAGGCTCGACGCGGTCTGCACGAGGGCGACGACGACGGGTGCGGCGTGCTCGTCGACGAGCAGCCACTGCGCGCCGACGGTCTGCATCCAGCTGCCGATGTTGCTCACCAGCACCGCGATCCACAGGGCGCGGAAGACCGGGATCGCGAGCGGCGCCAGGGCGCCGCCGCGGGGTGCCGGGGTGGTGCGTTCCGTGGTCACGTCGCCTCCTGGGGTGGGACGGGGAGATCCTGGAGGCGCGGTGCGCGTCGGGCGCACGCCGCGCCTCCAGGGATGGTCGGGTCAGGCGGCGGCGTCGGTCGCGCTGGTCGCGGCGACGGCGCGCTCGATGACGTCGGCGACGTCCTTCGGGTGGGTCTGCATGACCAGGTGCGGGGCGGCGATCTCGGTCACGTCGGTGATGCCGGCGCGGGAGTAGCCGAAGCGCTCGACCTCGGGGTTGATGGTGTGGTCGTCGGACGAGACGATCGCCCACGCGGGGGTGGTCTTCCACGCGGCGGCGGACGCCGGCTCGCCGAAGGCGGCACCGGACAGCGGGCGCTGCGAGACGGCGAGCACCTCGGCGACGCGCGGGTCGACCCCGGCGGCGAAGACCTGCGGGAACGCGTCGATCGCGACGGAGACGTCGGTGCCGTCCTCGGCGCCGGCGACCGGGTACGGCGTGTACACCAGGTTCGCGGCGAGGTCGGAGTCGGGGAACCCGCCCTGCAGCTGCCCGAGGCTCTCGCCGACCTCGAGCACGTAGCCGGAGACGTAGACCAGTCCGACGACGTTCTCGGCCTCGCCGGCGACGGTGATCACGGCCCCGCCGTACGAGTGACCGGCGAGGACGACCGGCCCGTCGACGTGCTCGGCGACGGCGCGGATCGAGGCGGCGTCCTCGGCGAGGCTGCGGTTGTAGACCGGCGGGACGAGGACGGTGTGGCCGCGGTCGAGCATCTCGCGGGTGACGGGTGCCCAGCTGGCGGAGTCGGCGAACGCGCCGTGGACGAGGACGATGGTCGGTGCAGCCATGTGCGGGTCTCCTTCGTGACGAACGTCTGGGTGGTGCGGGGACCGGGGGTCCCGGCGTCGTCACGCTAGGGCTGGGGGTGCTGCGTCGTCGTGTCCCTGTCGTTGCCCGTCACCCCCGACGACAGCGCGTGCCGGCGGCCCCGGGTGCGGCGCACGGTGCCCTCCGACGGTCGGACACACCGCGCCGGGGTCCCCCTGCGGGGCGGAGGCACCGCGACGGGGTCCCCGCCGGGGCCCCCTTCTCCCCCCTGCTCCACGGCCCGGCCGGTTAGCGTGATCGCATGGAACACGAGGACGGCACGACGACGACGTCGGCCCAGGACTTCGTGGACGCGCTCGCCGAGCCGGTCGTGGTCTTCGACCGCCACCTGGACGTCGTGGCGGCGAACCGGCTCGCCGGTGCCCTGTCCGCGTCCCTCACCGTCGGCACGAACCTGGCGCGGTTCACCTTCCTGAACCCCTGGGTCGAGGACTCGGTGGACGGCTGGGAGGCCGAGGCGCACCGCACCGCCGCGATGCTCCGGGACTCGCTGGACGAGCACGACGCCGACGACCGGTTCCAGGAACTCCTGGGCGAGCTGATGGCCAGGAGCACGACGTTCGCGACCGAGTGGGCTGGCGGAGCGGTCCGGCCGACTCGCCGCGGGGAGTCGGCGTTCGAGAACCCGCTCGTGGGCCGGATCGACCTGCGGTGGGAGCAACTGCGTCGGCTGGAGGACCCCGAGCACGTGCTCGTGGTGTGGACGGCGGCGGACGAGGAGTCCGCCGCACGGCTCACGACGCTCCGCGGGCTGCTCGACGAGGGCGCGACGACCGCCTGACCGGCGAGCGCGGCCACCGTGACGACCGCTCGGCTACCCCACCGCGGTCTCGCCCGCGACCGGTTCCCGGCGCGCGGTGCCCTGCTGCACCTGCGCGGCGAGGTACGCGACGGCCGCGGCTGCCGGCGTGCCGGGGTCGGCCCAGAAGGTGACGAGTACGTGCGAGCTGCCCGGGATCGCGAGGTTCTGCCAGCGGAACTCGACCCACCCGATCGGGTCGATCCAGTGCCGCGAGACCCCGGTGCGCTGCACGGCGACGTCGTGCCGCGCCCAGATGCGGGCGAACTCCGGGTCCTGCAGGGTCAGCGTGCCGACGATCTCCTGCAGCCGGGGGTCCTCGGGCTCGGCGTGCAGCCGGAGCGCGGCGACGACCCGGTGCGCGGTGCGGTCCCAGTCGGCGGCGTGCTGCCGGGACGCCTCGGAGAACATCTGCAGGACGAGGTTCGCGCCCGGCTCCATGTAGCCGGGGCCGAGGGCGCTCGCCAGGGCGTTGGACAGGATGATGTCCTGGTTGCGGTCCATCACGAACGCCGGGGTGTGCGACCACTGCGCGAGCAGCGACCGGACCGAGTCGTCGAGTCCCGGCGGCACGACCCCCTCGGGGCGGCGGCGTTCGGCGTGCGCGAGGCGGCGCAGGTAGTCGACGGCCTCGTGGTCGAGCCGCAGGGCCCGGCCGAGCGCCACGAGCACCTGGTCGGACGGCTGGTGGTCGCGGCCGCGTTCGAGCCGCAGGTAGTACTCGGGGCTGATGCCCGCGAGCCGCGCGACCTCTTCACGGCGCAGGCCGTCCACTCGTCGTCCGGGCTCGCGGGTGAGGCCGACGTCCTCGGGCTGGACGAGTGCCCGACGGGCGCGGAGGTACTGCCCCAGTTCGGACCGTCGCGCATCCACGCGAGCAGGATAGCCGGAATCCGCAAAGAACGCGAGAACTACCGTTCTCCGGGTGTGCCGCTCCGCGCGATGGTCTGGTGCGGCGGCTCCCCGAACCGCTCCCGGTAGTACGCCGCGAACCGCCCGAGGTGGGTGAACCGCCACCGCCGCGCGACCTCGCTGACGAGCAGCGCGCGGGAACCCGGCCGCCCCAGCTCCAGGTGCACCCGGTCGAGCCGGACCTCGCGCAGGTACTGCATGGGGGTGACGCCGAGACGACGGCGGAACAGGTCCTGCAGGCCGCGCTCGCTCAGGTCGCAGGCCGCTGCGACGTCCGCCACGGTCAGCGTCCGGTCGGCGTGGTCGTGCACGAAGCCGATCGCCCGCCGCATCCGGTCCGCGACGTCCGATCGCGACCGGGCGAAGGTCGACAGGACGACGGTCGCGATCCGCCGGTTCAGGGCCGCACGGTCGTCGGCGGGCAGGGCCGGGTCGAGGATGCGCCCGGAGGCCTCGCGCAGCAGTGCCCGCAGCGGCTCGAGTGCCGGATCGGCCGCGTCCGGCTGCCCGAACACCGAGGACTCCCCCGTGTCGCCGAGCAGCGACGGCGACAGGTGCAGCAGCGTCGTGGCGGTCGCGTCGGTCTCGAACCCGTACGCGACGGACGCCGAGAGCATCATCGGCCGCTCGGCGCCGACCTCCCAGTGCTCGCCGTCGTCCGCGGTCAGGCTGGCCCGGCCGTCGGCGAGCCAGAACACGACGTGGTCGGGGCGTGGACCGATCGTCCCCGACCGCTTGCCCGGCGTCGCGATCCGGTGGATCGACAGGTCGTCGTCCCCGCCGGTCTCGTAGCGGAAGCCCTCGTCGTCCGCGGTCACGGCGTCGGGACCCGGTCCCACTCGTCGCCGTACCGGGACAGCACCGACCACCGCGAGATCGGCCACGTGGTCACGAAGGCGCGCCCGACTACGTCGTCGACCGGCACGGTGCCGTGCACACGCGAGTCCGCGGAGTCGTAGCGGTTGTCGCCCATCACCCAGATGCGCCCCTCCGGCACGGTGATCTCGAAGTCCTTCCCGGCGACGCGGTCCGACCCGCGTTCGAGCACGACGTAGGGCTCGTCCACCGCGTGCCCGTTCACCGACAGACGGCCCCGGGCGTCGCAGCACGACACCGTGTCGCCCGGCAGGCCGATGACCCGCTTGATCAGGTCATCGCCCTGGCCCATGCCGAGCCAGCCGCCCGGGTCCTGGAACACCACGACGTCACCGCGCTGCAGCGGGACGACCCCGGGCACGAGCTCGTTGACGAGCACCCGGTCCCCGATGAGCAGTGTGTTCTGCATCGAGGCCGAGGGGATGTAGAAGGAACGGACCAGGTACGCCTTCACCAGGAAGGACGCCAACAGCGCCACGACGACGATGATGACGAGGTCGCGCAGGAACCGCAGCCCGCCGCGTTTCGGCTCGCTGTCGGGGGCGGGTTCGGAGTGAGGTTCGGCGTGGGCGTGCGTGTCACTCAATGCGTCAACACCACCTTGACGACACCGATCACGAACGCCACCGCGGCGAGCACGATCCCGCCCCACAGCCCGAGGAACGTGGGCTGCTTCCCGCTGAACCGCTGCATGAACACGCCCACCAGCCCGATGCGCACCACCAGGATCACGGTCGCGGCGATCTGCGCCCACTCGGCCGGCAGCCACCCGATCCAGGCAGCCGCGTAGAGCACCGCCGGGATCAGCCCGGAGGTCGCGATCGGGTTGGCGTTCCGGACGATCGTCGCGACCGAGTCGCGGCGCGCAGCGCGGTCCGCAGCGGACTCCTCGCCGTCGTCGCCGAGCCCGTGCGCGACCAGGTGCGCGAGCACGTGCGCCAGGTACGTCAGCACCGCGGTCGCCAGGACGGTCGCCACCGCGGCGCCGTGGTGGATCTGCTCCGGGTTCACCGCGATCGCGACGGCGAGCACCGTGATGTTGCCGTAGATGTACGACGACATCCGGTCGCGGACGTGCTCGAGCGGCAGGTCGCGGGGGTCCGGGCGACCGCCGCGGGGTCCGCGCCCCGGTCGGGAGGGCCGTCGTGTGCGTGGCATCCGTCCATCTTGGCCCCAGCGGTCGGCCGTCCGCCGACAGGACACCGGGTGCGATGGTCACACGGGTGGCCGGTTCCGGCAGACTGGGTGCCGATCGGTGCGACGGAGCGCCGGACAGGAGGCACGGATGACGTCCGCACGACCACTCGCCCTGGTGACCGGGGTGGGCCGCAGAGCCGGCATCGGCGCAGCGCTCGCCACCCGGCTGGCGACCGACGGCTGGGACCTCGCCATCTCGTGGTGGGGGCCCTACGACGACCGCGTGAGCGGCGGGGCGGACCCGGACGGGGTCGAGTCGGTGGTGCAGGAGTGCGAGGCGGCGGGAGCACGGGTGACGCGCCTCCCGGTCGACCTGGAGGACCCGGAGCAGGCGGCCGCACTCGTCGGCCGCGCCGAGGCGGAAGCCGGCGCCCCGGTCACCGCCCTCGTCATGTCGCACTGCGAGTCCGTCGACTCCGACTTCCGCACCACCACGGTCGAGTCGTGGGACCGCCACTTCGCCGTGAACGCCCGCGCCCCGTTCCTGCTCGTGCAGGCCTACGCGGCCGGGCTCGAGCGCGCCGGGGACGCCGCACCGCGCGACCGACGCCGGATCGTCGCCCTGACGAGCGACCACATCGCGTACAACCTGCCGTACGGGGCGTCGAAGGGCGCGCTCGACCGGATCGTGTTCGGCGCCGCGAAGGAGCTCGGCAGCCTCGGTGTCAGCGCCAACGTGGTGAACCCGGGCCCGAACGACACCGGCTGGATGTCCGACGAGGTCAAGGGGTGGGCCGTCGAGGGCACCCCGCTCGGCCGACTCGGACGCCCGTCGGACACCGCCGCGCTCGTCGGGTTCCTCTGCTCGGAGCAGGGCGCGTGGGTGAACGGACAGCTGCTGAAGTCGGACGGCGGGATCTCGAACAGCGCCTGACGCACCGATCTGGTTGACGCGTCATCGAATTGGTTGACGCGTCAACCAATTCGGCGCACACTAGGTGCATGCAAACGCACGAACTGCTCGCGGCCGACACCGGGATGGGCGCCGTCACGCTCCGCGTCGCCGACCTCGACGCGATGATCCGGTACTACCGCGACGGCGTGCGGCTGTCGCTGCTCTCCCACGACGGCGGCGTCGCCGTGCTCGGCCGGGGCAGCACGCCGATCGTGGTCCTCGAGCACGCACCCGCGATGCGGCACGCCGGACCCCGCGAGGCCGGCCTGTTCCACACGGCGATCCTGTTCGACACCCGTGCCGACCTGGCCGCCGCGCTGTACTCGGTCGCCACGCAGTACCCGGCGGGCTTCACCGGCAGCGCCGACCACCTGGTGAGCAACGCGTTCTACTTCACCGATCCCGAGGGCAACGGCGTCGAGCTGTACTGGGACCGCGACCGCACCGAGTGGTCGTGGACGCACGGCATGGTCGACATGGACACGAAGTACGTCGACCCGAACGCGTTCCTGCAGTCCCACCTGACGCAGGACGCCCTGGACACCGCCGCGGCACGCCCGGGCAAGGTCGGCCACGTGCACCTGTCCGTCGGCGACGTCGCCACCGCACGCTCCTTCTACGTGGACACCCTCGGCTTCGAGACCACCGCCGGCTTCGGCGAGGCACTGTTCGTCAGCGCCGGCGGGTACCACCACCACATGGCCATGAACACCTGGAACTCCCGCGGCGCCGGGCGTCGACAGCTCGCACTCGGCCTGGGGCTCGTGCGCATCGAGGTCCCCGCGGCCGACGACCTCGGCGCCCTGACCGAACGCATGCGGCACGGCGGCGTCGAGCTCGCCGACGACGGCCGGACAGTCGCGTTCGACGACCCCTGGGCGAACCGCATCGAGGTGACCACGCCCGGTCGCGGCTGACACGTCGCGGCACTTCGCGCTGACCGACACCCCACGCGCGCCCGGACCCGCGAGGTGTCGCCCAGCGCGAAACCTCCCCACACCGGCCGCCGGACCGGCAGGATGGACCCGTGACTGACGACATCCGGTGGGAGGTGGTCGAGGAGAGCACGCTGTCGCTCCCCGACCACGAAGCGATCGCAGCGCTGCTCGGGCAGGCCTTCCCCGACTGGTCGCACTGGTACGTGGGCGGCCGGAGCTGGTCCGGCATGCAGCCAGAACGCCGGGTGCTCGCGCACGACGCCGACGGGGTCGTCCTGGCCCACGTCGGCATCCGCCGCATGTACATCTCCGTCGGCGGCGAAGACGTCCTGGTCGGCGACACCGGCCTGGTCGCCGTGTCGCCCCGACTGCAGGGCACCGGCGTCGGCCGCGAGCTGATGACCCGGACCGCGGCGGTCCTCGAGGGACTCCGCGTCCCCTTCGGCTTCCTCGGCGCCGGCGAGGACCGGATCCCCTTCTACGCGAAGCTCGGCTGGCACGAGTTCCCCGAGGCCGTCGGCACCTTCTCGGCGTTCACCGCCGAGGGCGCGGGCGTCAGCAACACGGAGCAGGGCGGCTGGATGGCGCTGCCGGTGGCAGCGCAGCTCGAGGACTGGCCCGCCGGCCCGATCTGGCTGAACGGGCAGCAGGTCTAGACGCAACGACCAACGGACGGGAGGCCCGGTACCAGCTGGTACCGGGCCTCCCGTCCGTCAGGTGGTGCAGCGAGGCTTACGCCTCGACCGCGACCTTCTCCGGGTCCTCGTTGGAGCCCGGCGCGCTCGGCGCGACCGCGGCACGCACGCGCGCACCCAGGTCGCCGTCGACGTTCGTCCAGTAGGCGAACACGCGCTCGCGCAGGTCGTCGCGCGTCACCTTCGAGACGTGGCCGGCGATGTTGCCGACCAGGCGCTCACGGGCGGCGTCGTCCAGGACCTCGCGGACGAGCGTCCCGGCCTGACCGAAGTCGTCGTCCTCCGGGTGCAGGGTCGCGGCGGAACGCTGCAGCGCACCGTCGGACTCCCAGCCCGGGGCGTCGTCGGTCGCGTTCGGGTCGGCGTGCGCCCCACCGAGCGAGTTCGGCGCGTACACCGGCACCTCGGACTTCTGGAAGTCGAAGCGCATGCCGCCGTCCTTGGAGTACGAGTGGACCTCGTTCTTCGGGGCGTTCACCGGCAGCTGGGCGTGGTTCGTGCCGACGCGGTAGCGGTGGGCGTCCGCGTAGCTGAAGATGCGCGCCAGGAGCATCTTGTCCGGGCTCGCCGCGATGCCGGGCACGAAGTTCGAGGGGGCGAAGGTCGCCTGCTCGATCTGCGCGAAGTAGTTCTCCGGGTTGCGGTTGAGTTCCATCGTGCCGACCTCGATGAGCGGGTAGTCCGCGTGCGGCCACACCTTCGTCAGGTCGAACGGGTTGAAGCGGTAGGTCGCGGCGTCCTCGTAGGGCATGACCTGCACCTTGAGGGTCCAGCGCGGGAAGTCCTGACGCTCGATCGCGGCGTGCAGGTCACGGATGTGGAAGTCCGCGTCCTCACCGGCGATGCGGTCGGCGTCCTCCTGCGTCAGGGTCTTGTGGCCCTGCTCGGTGATGAAGTGGTACTTCACCCAGAAGCGCTCGCCCGCGGCGTTGATCCACTGGTAGGTGTGCGAGCCGAAGCCGTCCATCTCGCGCCAGCTCGCCGGCAGGCCGCGGTCGCCCATCAGCCACGTGACCTGGTGCGCCGACTCGGGCGACAGGGTCCAGAAGTCCCACTGCATGTCGTGGTCGCGCAGGTGCGAACCCGGCAGGCGCTTCTGCGAGCGGATGAAGTCGGGGAACTTGATGCCGTCGCGGATGAAGAACACCGGGGTGTTGTTGCCGACGAGGTCGTAGTTGCCCTCTTCGGTGTAGAACTTCAGCGCGAAGCCGCGGGGGTCGCGCCAGGTGTCCGGGGAGCCCTGCTCACCAGCGACGGAGGAGAAGCGGGCCAGCATCTCGGTCTGCTTGCCCGGCTGCAGGAACGCGGCACGGGTGAAGCGCGAGACGTCCTGCGTGACGGTGAAGGTACCGAAGGCGCCGCCGCCCTTGGCGTGCACGACCCGCTCCGGGACGCGCTCGCGGTTGAACTGGGCGAGCTTCTCGACCAGGTAGTGGTCGTGCAGCGCGAGGGGGCCGTCGGCCCCGACGCCCATCGAGTGCTCGTCGCTCGAGACGGGTGCGCCGCTGTTGGTCGTGGTGGTCGGGGTGCCGGTCGGCGTGTTCTGGTCGGACACGGTTCCTCCTGGAGGTGGGACGTTGGTTCGGTCAGGGGTGCTCGGGTGGTTCGGGGTCCGGCGCGTCGTGCGGCCGGTGCGGTGGGCGGTCGCCGTCAGGCGGGCGTGGGGGCGACGTCTGGGTCGTCGCGCTCCGCGTCGTCGCGCTCCGCCGCTGCGCAGCGCTCGCAGATGCCCCAGTAGGTGACCTCGGCGGTGGTGACCGCGAAGCCGTGGGTCTCGGACGGTGTCAGGCAGGGCGAGTGGCCGACCGCACAGTCGACGTCCTCGATCGCGCCGCACAGGGTGCAGACGATGTGGTGGTGGTTGTCACCGGTGCGGCGCTCGTACCGTGCAGGGCTGCCGGCCGGTTCGATGCGGCGGACGAGTCCGACGCCGGTCAGGGCGTTCAGCACGCCGTAGACGGCCTGGTGACTGGTGGTCGGCAGCGCCACGGCGAGCGCGGTGACGATGTCGTCCGCGGTGGCGTGCGGCATCGAGTCGGTCGCTCGGAGCACCGCGAGTCGCGGGGTCGTGACCCGGAGCCCCGAGGAACGGAGCAGATCGGCGTCGGCGTCCATGCTGAGCCTTTCTTTTGCAGGAATCAAGACAACGCGTTCACTGTACACGAGCTTCTGCTGCCGACCAGCGAGGGGACGCATGCCGCCACCGGAATACGAAGTGTCACGATCCGGTCGCGATCAGCTGGGACGACACCGGACCGACCGTTCCGCACGCTAACGTCCGGACATGTCCACGAGCCAGGGTCTGCCTGAACAGGCGAACAGCACCGCGGACGTCCGGGGGATCATCGCGAAGCGGGACCTGGTCGTCGACCTCATCCGGACGGCCTGCGTCGTCCTCGTCGTCATCGTGCACGTCACGATGGTCGGCGTCGCCGCCGATGACCAGGGGGTGCGGGTGACGAGCCCGCTGCAGGAACTCCCCTGGTACGTCGCCGCCACCTGGGTCGGGCAGGTGATGCCGCTGTTCTTCGTGGTCGGCGGGTTCGCGAGTGCCGTCGGCTGGCGCAGCACCGTCGCCCGTGGTGCGCCGAGCCCCGCCCGCGACTACCTGGCCATCCGCCTGGTGCGGCTGTTCCGGCCCGCGGTGCCGCTGTTCGTGTTCCTCGCGCTCGGGCTCGGGGTCGCCACGGCCGCTGGGACGCCGCCGGAGCTCCTGGCCGAGGTCGCGTTCGGCATCGGTTCACCGCTCTGGTTCCTCGCCGCCTACGGCATCACCCAGTGCTGCGTCCCCGTGATGATGCGCCTGCACGAGCGAGCACCGTGGGCCACCCTCGCCGTGCTGCTCGTGCTCGCCGGGGCGGTCGACGCCGTCCGCCTGGCCACCGGGGTCGCCGAGGTCGGGCTGCTCAACCTCGGCCCGGTGTGGCTCTTCGCGCAGCAGCTCGGGTTCCTCTGGGCCGACGGCTGGTTCGCTCGACGGTCGAAGGTGCTCCTGCTCGGCATCGCCGTCGTCGCGTACGCCGTGCTCGTGCCGATGACCTCGGTGGGGCTCTGGGCACCCGACATGCTGCAGGACCTCAACCCGCCGATGCTCCCGCTGGCGTTCCTGGCGATCGCGCAGGCCTGCCTGGTCCAGCTCGTGCACGCGCCGCTCACCCGGCTGATGCGCACGCGGGCAGCCCTCGGCGCCGTGTTCGTCCTCGGCCGCGACGGCATGACGATCTACCTGTGGCACCTGCCGCTGTTCATCGCGCTGAACGGCATCGCCCTGCTCGTCGGGGTGCCGTTCCCGGCGCCGGGCTCCGGTCCGTGGTGGGCGTCGCGCATCGTCGCACTCGTGGTGGTGCTCGCCGTCGCGATCGGGGTGGCCCGGGCCCTGCGCTGGTTCGACCGGCCGCTCCCCCGGCTGCTGCCGTCGGCCGACCGTCCGTCCTGGCCGGTCGTCGCGGTCGCCGCCCTCTGCACGATCGGCCCGGCGTTCCTCGTGATGCAGCTGCACCTGTCGTTCGCCGTCGCACTCGTCGGTGCCGTGGCCGTGCCGGTGGGCGTCTGGCTGCTGTCACGGACCGTCCCGGCACCCGGGGTCGCCCGGATCTGAACCGGTTCTCACCGTCGCGGGGCCACGACGGACCCCCGGCGGGCCTCGGGCGGACGGAGGATGGTTCCGGCGGCACGAAGGACGAGTCCGCCTGATCCCCAGGAGGCTCCCCACGCCGTCGACACCCGAGTTCTGGAGCACCTGGCGGTTCGACCCCCTGGCGGCGGTGCTCCTCGTCGTCGCCGCGGTCGCCTACGGCCGGTGGGTCGTCGGCGCGGCTCGACGGGGTGCCCGATGGCCGTGGTGGCGCACGCTCGCCTTCGCCACGGCGCTCGTGCTGTTCGGCGTCCTGCAGTTCGGCATCGTCGGTGTCGACGACGAGCGGCTGCGCTGGGCGTTCGTCCTGCGGGCCGCCCTGCTGTTCTTCGCGGTCCCCACCTTCGCCGCGCTCGGTGCGCCCGTCGCACTGCTCCGGATCGGAGGCCCGGCTCGCCTCGCGCAGGTCGCCGACGCGGTCATGGGGTCACGTCCGGTGCGCCTGCTCGGCAACGCGATCGTCGCTCCGCTGGTCGCGCTCGCGCTGTTCGCCGTCCTGCTCACCCCGTTCTCGGCGGTGATCCGGGAGTCCCCCGCCTGGGCCGCCGTCATCACCGTGGCGGTGCCGGCGCTCGGGTTCGGCCTGCTCGCACCGCTGTCCGAGGTCGGCGTGCTCGTCTCGTCGACGTTCGCCACGGCCGAGTTCCTGCTCGCGTTCGTCGAGCTCGTCGTCGACGCGGTGCCCGGCATCGTGCTGCGGATCACGAACCACGTGCTCGACGGGTCCCTCGTGCCGGTGGTCGGGCGGGCCTGGTACCCGTCGCCGCTGCAGGACCAGCACCTGGCGGGCGACCTGCTGTGGTTCATCGCCGAGGTGGCGGACATCCCCGTGCTCGTCGCCCTGTTCATCCGGTGGCAGCGGACCGACCGCCGCGAGGCCCGGGCCGTCGACGCCCTGACCGACGAGCAGATGGACGAGCTCACCCGAGCGCACCTGCAGCGCCGCAGGTGACGGGCGGGGGTGCGCCTCGTCCCACTTCGTGAGCAGCAATGGTCGGGTGCCCGAAGGCGACCCGACCATTCCTGCTCACGAAGTGCGCTCGTGCCCTACTTCGACGGGGCCCCAGCGGGCTCGGCGTCGGGCTGCGTGGTGACCGAGCCGGTCTGCTGCCACGCGACGGTCTGCTTCGGCTTCGCCAGGAACAGCGCCGCGACGATGGCCACGATCAGCACGATCGCCGGCAGGTAGAGCGACTCGCCCATGGCCTTGGAGAACGGCTCGAGCAGGAAGCCCGGCAGCGCGCCGACCTGCTGCTCCGCGCCACCGGCAGTGGCTCCACCGGACGACGCCGGGAAGTTCGCGGTGATCCGGGCCTCCATCAGGGCGGCGATGCCGGCGGAACCGAGCACCGCACCGATCTGACGCGTGGTGTTGTAGACACCCGAGCCGGCACCGGCCAGCTTCGGCGGCAGGTTGCGCGTCGCCGAGACGGACAGCGGTCCCCACATGCAGGCGTTGGCGAGACCGAGGAGCGCGCTCGGCAGGAGCACCCAGCCCCACTCGGCACCGCTCGACAGCAGGGCACCGAACCAGAACAGGCCGACGGAGAAGCAGGCGAGCCCGAACGAGGCGACCCAGCGCGGGTTCCAGCGGTTCAGGTTCTTCCCGACGATCGGCGCGAGCGCGGCGGACAGCACGGCCTGCGGCACGAGGAGCAGTGCGGCCTGGGTCGGCGAGAAGCGCAGGACGTCCTGGGCCCACAGCATGATCGGCAGCGCGAACGAGGCGATCGCGACACCGACGGCCGTGATGGCGACGTTGGCCAGCGTGAAGTTGCGGTCCTTGAACAGGCCGAGCGGCAGCAGCGGCTCACCCTTCTGCACGCCCTGCCAGACGACGAAGCCGGCCAGCACCAC
This sequence comes from Curtobacterium sp. ME-Dv--P-122a, assembly GCF_030209645.1. Classification (NCBI taxonomy): domain Bacteria; kingdom Bacillati; phylum Actinomycetota; class Actinomycetes; order Micrococcales; family Microbacteriaceae; genus Curtobacterium; species Curtobacterium sp. ME-Dv--P-122a. The sequence continues at coordinate 186,404 of NZ_JARVRO010000008.1, read as the reverse complement.
GAGGCCGACGATGATGAGCGACCACACCGAGATCGGGCCGGCGATGACGCCCCAGTCGTACGTCTCGCCCTCCTGGATGCCGAAGACGAGCAGGAACAGGCCCGCTGCCGACAGGAAGATGCCGAGGTAGTCGAAGCGGTGTCCGTGCCGCTCGAACGACGGCACGAAGCGCTGCGCGAGCACGAACGCGACGACACCGACGGGGACGTTCACGAAGAAGATCCACTCCCAGCCGAAGCCGTCGACGAGCAGGCCGCCCACGATCGGGCCGACGAGCGACGCGACACCGGCGACGGCACCCCAGAGGCCCATGGCCGCGCCGCGGTTCTGCGGCGGGAAGATGCGCGTGATGACCGACATGGTCTGCGGGCTCATCATCGCGGCGCCGAGGCCCTGCACGACGCGGGCGACGATCAGCACCTCGATCGAGCCGGCCAGGCCGCACCACAGGCTGGCGAGCGTGAAGACCACGAGGCCGATCTGGTACATGACCTTCGGGCCGAAGCGGTCACCGAGCCGGCCGGTGATGAGCAGCGGCACGGCGTAGGCGAGCAGGTAGGCGCTCGTCACCCAGATCACGGAGTTGATGTCCGCGTCGAGCTCCTGGGCGATGGTGGGGGTGGCGACCGACACGATGGTCGAGTCGACGAGGATCATGAAGAACCCGACGACGAGTGCCCACAGGGCAGGCCACGGCTTCTTCTCGGTCGTCCGCGGAGGCGTGACGGTGGTCATCGAGTGGTTTCCTTGCTGTTCGTGGTGGTGTCTGCGGACGCGACGGAGGCGTCCCAGGAGATGTGGCCGGCGGCGATCCGGTCGGCCGTGGCGGCGAGCCACTCGATCTGCGTCGTGAGCATGGCACGCACGTACGACACGTCGAGCCAGTACCGCTCGGGCAGGTCCTTCGCTCGGACGATCCCGAGGATCTCGTCCGCCTCGTCGCGCTGGGCCTGGAGTGCGGTGACCCGCGCACGGAGGGCGGACTCGGCCTCGTCGACCGACAGGTTCTCGATCTCGGCGACGGCCAGGTGGAAGACGGGGTACTCCTCGGCCGGTTCGGCGATCAGCCGGACGAGCCCGTCGTGCAGCGCCGCCCACCCGTCGTCCGTGATGGCGTAGGTGGTGCGTTCCGGACGGTTGCCCGCCCGGTCGGTCCCGACGACCTCGGCGAAGCCGAGCTCCACCAGGCGGCCGACCTGGTGGTACAGGGTGCCGGGCCGGACCTTGACGTTCCGGCCGTCCCGTCGGTGCGTCATCGTCTGGAACATCTCGTAGGGATGCGTCGGCCCCTCGGCCAGGAGCCCGAGCGCGGCGAACGCGAGTGGCGTGAGCGACGGCACACGTGCCTCCAGTCCGCTTGTTCGTTGTTGACTATTCGAAGTGGAATATACGCGTTGGAACAGACATGAACAACCGCACAGCAAGGGCCGGTCTGGAGGCCCGTGGCCGTCCCGGCGTGTCGCGCGCGCCCCGTAGACTGGTCGCGTCCCCCCACCCCTGAAGTGCTGGAGAGAACACGTGCCAACGATCGTCGTCGAGGTCATGCCCAAGGCCGAGATCCTCGACCCCCAGGGGAAGGCCGTGGGCAACGCCCTGGCCCGCCTCGGCAAGGCCGACCTGACCAACGTCCGCATCGGCAAGCGCTTCGAGGTGACCGTCGACGGCCCCGTCGACGATGCCAAGCTCGCCGAGGTCCGCGACATCGCAGCCGACGTCTTCTCGAACGCGGTCATCGAGGACGTCGTGTCCGTGACCGTCGAAGGCCAGTGACCCGGATGCGCATCGGCGTCATCACGTTCCCCGGCTCGCTCGACGACCGCGACGCCCAGCGCGCCGTCCGTCTCGCCGGTGCCGACCCCGTCGCCCTGTGGCACGGCGACCACGACCTGCAGGGCGTCGACGCCATCGTGCTGCCCGGTGGGTTCTCGTACGGCGACTACCTGCGTGCCGGCGCGATCGCCGCGAAGGCCCCGATCATGGCCGAGGTCATCGACGCCGCCGGCAAGGGCATGCCCGTGCTCGGCATCTGCAACGGGTTCCAGATGCTGGCCGAGGCCCGTCTGGTCCCCGGAGCGCACACCCGCAACGCGCACCAGCAGTTCATCCGCCGCGACCAGAAGCTCCGCGTCGAGACCACCGCGACCGCCTGGACCTCCGGCTTCAGCGCCCAGCAGGAGATCACCATCCCGCTGAAGAACGCCGACGGCCGCTTCGTCGCGGACGCCGACACCATCAAGCGCATCGAGGACAACGGCCAGGTCGTGTTCCGCTACGTCGGCGTGAACCCGAACGGCTCCATCGACGACATCGCCGGCGTCTCGAACGAGCGCGGCAACGTCGTCGGCCTGATGCCGCACCCCGAGCACGCGACCGAGGCCGGCTTCGGCCCGGACACCCCCGCTGCGATGGCCTCGGGTACCGACGGCCTGACCTTCTTCACCTCCGTGATCGAGCACGCGCTCGTCAAGTGACAGGGAACAACGACACCGTGACGACACCCGTTCGCCCGAAGCCCGACACCGTGCAGGACGCGGCAGCCACCCCCGACAAGGAGCAGCCGTACGACGCGCTGGGCCTGAAGCCGGACGAGTACGCCCGCATCAAGGAGATCCTCGGCCGCCGCCCCACCTCGGGTGAGCTGGCGATGTACTCGGTGATGTGGAGCGAGCACTGCTCCTACAAGTCCTCGAAGAACTACCTCCGTCAGTTCGGCAAGAAGGTCACGCCGGAGATGACGAAGAACCTGATGGTCGGCATGGGCGAGAACGCCGGTGTCGTCGACGTCGGCAACGGCTGGGCGGTGACCTTCAAGGTCGAGTCGCACAACCACCCGTCCTACGTCGAGCCGTACCAGGGCGCGGCCACCGGTGTCGGCGGCATCGTCCGCGACATCATCTCGATGGGCGCCCGCCCCGTCGCCGTGATGGACCAGCTCCGCTTCGGCGCGATCGACCACGAGGACACCGCACGCGTCGTGCACGGCGTCGTCGGTGGCATCTCGTTCTACGGCAACTGCCTCGGCCTGCCGAACATCGGCGGCGAGACCTACTTCGACCCGGTGTACCAGGGCAACCCGCTGGTCAACGCCCTCGCGGTCGGCGTGCTCCGCCACGAGGACCTGCACCTGGCGAACGCGTCCGGTGCCGGCAACAAGGTCGTCCTGTTCGGTGCCCGCACCGGTGGCGACGGCATCGGCGGCGCGTCGATCCTGGCGTCCGACACCTTCACCGAGGGCGGCCCGACCAAGCGTCCGGCCGTGCAGGTCGGCGACCCCTTCGCCGAGAAGGTCCTGATCGAGTGCTGCCTCGAGCTGTTCCAGAAGGACCTGGTCGAGGGCATCCAGGACCTCGGCGCCGCGGGCATCTCCTGCGCCACCTCGGAGCTCGCGAGCAACGGTGACGGCGGCATGCACATCTCGCTCGACGACGTCCTGCTCCGCGACCCCACGCTCACCGCTGAAGAGATCCTGATGTCGGAGAGCCAGGAGCGCATGATGGCGGTCGTCCGCCCCGACAAGCTCGACGACTTCCTCAGCGTCGTCGGCAAGTGGGAGGTCGAGACCAGCGTGCTGGGCGAGGTCACCGGCACCGGCCGACTCGTCATCGACTGGCAGGGCCAGGAGATCGTGAACGTCGACCCGCGCACCGTCGCCGTCGACGGCCCGGTCTACGACCGCCCGGTCGCCTACCCGACCTGGATCGACGCACTGCAGGCCGACACCGCCGCCTCGCTCGACCGACCGGCCGACGGCCCCGCGCTGAAGGCGCAGTTCCTCAGCCTGCTCGGTTCGCCGAACCTGGCGTCGAAGAACTGGGTCACGAACCAGTACGACACCTACGTGCTCGGCAACACCGCGCTGTCCTTCCCCGACGACGGCGGCATGATCCGCGTCGACGAGGAGACCGGGCTCGGTGTCGCCATCGCCACCGACGCGAACGGCCGCTACTGCCAGCTCGACCCGAAGCAGGGTGCCCGTCTGGCCCTGGCCGAGGCCTACCGCAACGTCGCCGTCACCGGTGCCGTCCCCGCCGCCGTCACCGACTGCCTGAACTTCGGCTCCCCCGAGAACCCCGAGGTCATGTGGCAGTTCTCCGAGGCGGTCGAGGGCCTGGCGGACGGCTGCATGGAGCTCGGCATCCCGGTCACCGGCGGCAACGTGTCGTTCTACAACCAGACCGGCTCGACCCCCATCCACCCGACGCCCGTCGTCGGCGTGCTCGGGATCATCGACGACGTCGCCAAGCGCGTGCCGTCCGGGTGGCAGGACGACGGCCACAACATCTACCTGCTCGGCACCACGAGCCTCGAGCTCGACGGCTCCGCGTGGGCCGGCACCGTGCACGGGCACCTGGGCGGGCGTCCGCCGGCGGTCGACCTCGAGCGCGAGAAGGCCCTCGCCGAGCTGCTGTACGCGGCGTCCGGCGAGCAGCTGCTCACCAGCGCCCACGACCTGGCGGACGGCGGCCTCGGCCAGTCGCTCGCCGAGTCGGTGCTCCGCTTCGGCATCGGCGCCCGCGTGGTCCTCGACGAGCTCGAGACCCGCGACGGCATCGACACCGCAACCGCGCTGTTCTCCGAGTCGACCGGTCGCGTCATCGTGACCGTCCGCCGCGAGGACGACGTGCGGTTCCAGGGCATGTGCGACGGCCGGGGCTTCCCGGTACTGCGCATCGGCGTGACCGACGCGACGTCGAGCACGCTCGAGGTCCAGGGCGCGTTCGAGGCCACGGTCGACGAGCTGCGCGGCACCCACGCCGCGACGCTGCCGGCCCGCTTCGGCGACGTGATCGTCGAGGACGTCACCGAGGGGTACGTCGGCCGCGGGCCGCTCGACTCCGACGGTGCATTCTCCCCGCGCACCGACGCCTAGGTCCGGGTCGCGGATGCCGATCGTCACCCTGCCCTTCGCCGAGCTCGTCGACCGGTTCGGCCCCGTGCCGGACGGCATCGAGCTGGACGTCTGGGACGTCGAGTCGCCGTACGGTCGCCCGGACGACGTCGCGATCACGTTCCTGCCGTTCTACTTCGAGGGGCGGCACCGCTGGCAGTTCGTGCACGACCTGCCCGAGCTCCAGCTGCTGCAGCTGCCGAGCGCCGGGTACGAGCACGCCGTCCCGCACGTGCCGGGTCACGCGCAGCTGGCGAACGGTCGCGGCATCCACGACGACGAGACCGCCGAGCTCGCGGTCGGCCTCGCGCTGACGTCGCTCCGTGAGATCTCGGCGTTCCAGGTCGACCGGGCGAACGGCGTCTGGGACTCCCGCGAGACCCGATCGCTCGCCGACCGCCGGGTGACCGTCGTCGGCTACGGGGCGATCGGGTCCGCGATCGCCACCCGGTTCGAGGCGTTCCGCACCGAGGTGACCGTGGTCGCCCGGACCGCTCGCGAGCAGGACGGCCGGCACGTGCACGCGTTCGGCGAGCTGCCCGAGCTGGCTCCGACGACCGACGTCCTCGTGCTCATCGCGCCGCTCACCGCCGAGACCGAACGCCTGGTCGACGCGGAGCTGCTCGCGGCGCTGCCGGATGGTGCCCTCGTGGTGAACGTGGCGCGCGGCAAGGTCGTCGACACCGACGCCCTGGTCGCCGAGCTGCGGTCGGAGCGGCTGTTCGCGGCCCTCGACGTCACCGACCCGGAGCCCCTGCCCGCCGGGCACCCGCTCTGGACGACGCCGAACACCGTGCTCACCCCGCACGTCGGCGGCAACACCGACCTGAGCGTGCCGCGGTCGATCGAGCTGATGCGCAAGCAGGTCGCCGCGCTGGCCGAGGGTCGCCCGTTCGAGAACCTGATCGAGTTCTAGCCGGCTGGTCCCGACGTCAGAGCGGGACGACGCAGGTCGGGGTGCCGACCGGGATCTGCGCGACGGCTTCGCCGGGCATGCCCTCGGCGTCGAGCGGCAGCACGGCGACGGCGTCGGACATCTGGTTCGCCACCAGGACGAACCCGGGCACCCGAGCGAAGTGCCGCGGCCAGACCCCACCGCAGGACACCGACCCGACGACGGCGAGCCCGCCGTCACGTGCGTCGAGCACCACGAGCAGGTCCCGCCCCCGCACCGCCACGTACACGCGGCCGGCCTCGTCGACCTCGATGTGGCTCAGCAGCGACTCCCCCACGGCGCCGTCGAACGTCGGCACGGCGGCGACCGTCACGAACGACCCGGAGTCGTCACGGCGCAGCCGGTGCACACGCCCGTCGAGTTCACCGGCGACGAGCAGGCCACCGTCGACCCAAGCCATGTGCCTCGGGCCGGCGCCGGGTGTCACGTGGTGCACGCGGAGCGCCTCGATGGTGGGGACCCCGTCGGCCGACACCGTGACGCGGAACTCGTGCAGGGCATCGCCGCCGAGGTCGGCGACGAGCACCGTGCCGTCCGGGGTGGCGATCGACTGGTGGGCGTGCGGGCCGTCCTGGCGGTCGTCGTCAGGACCCGTCGCGTCGGGCAGCACGGCGACCGCGACGGCCTCGGTCGGCACGGAGCGCTGGTCGGCGTCCCCGTGCAGCACCACGCCGTCGCTGGCGGTCACCGAGGCGGCGTGCGACTCGGCCGGGGCGAGCGAGATCGCCGTGACCGTGCCCGAGACGTAGTTCGTGACGACGAGCGCGCCCGAGGGGTCGACCCGCACGTGGCACGGGGCGTCCCCACCGGCGGGGGCGTCCCACAGGTGCTCGAGTGCGCCGCCCTGCAGCCGGAAGGCCGACACGGCACCGTCGTTCGTCTCGGAGACCGCGTAGACCCGGTCACCCGAGACCGCCAGGAACGAGGGGTCGTCGAGCACCGCGACGGTCCGGGGCGCCGGAACGGCTCCGACCGGTCCGGCGTCGACCAGCGAGATGCCCGTGGCGTTGCCGCCACCGGTCGCCGTGTACGACCCGATGAGCAGCGACGGCAGCTCGGCGCTCATTCGTCGCGGCCCGCGATGCGCTCGTGGTGGTGGATGACCTCGGCGACGATGAAGTTCAGGAACTTCTCGGCGAAGGCGGGGTCGAGGTGGGAGTCGGCGGCGAGCGACCGGAGCCGTGCGACCTGGATCCGTTCGCGGTCCGGGTCGGCGGCGGGCATGCCCGACTCGGCCTTCAGGTGCCCCACGCGCTGCGTGTACTTGAAGCGTTCCGCGAGCATGTGGATCACGGCGGCGTCGATGTTGTCGATGCTCTGCCGGATGCTCCGCAGTTCGGCGACGGCGCTCGCGTCGGCCTCGGACAGGGTGACGTCGTCGTTCATGGTCCGAGCCTACTGGCGGACGTGCAGCGGAACCCGGCCCGCTGCTGCGAGAATGTGCACATGTCGGTCCTGCTGGTGATCTCGGGTGTCTGTGCGGTCCTCGCGGGCCTCATCCACGTGTACATCTTCTTCCTCGAATCGGTCATCTGGACCAGTCCGCAAGCGCGCCGGATCTTCGGCATCGCTTCCGAGACCGAAGCCGTGGCGACCCGTTCGCTCGCCTTCAACCAGGGCTTCTACAACCTGTTCCTGGCGATCGGGGCGATCCTCGGCGTCGTGCTCGTGCTGGCTGGCAACACCGTGAGCGGCTGGACCCTCGTGGTGTTCTCGACCGCGAGCATGCTCGGTGCCGCGGTGATCCTGGTCGGCTCGGGTCGCAAGTACGTCAACTCCGCGTTCAAGCAGGGCACGCTCCCCCTGATCGCGCTGCTCTTCGCGCTGCTGGGTTCCACCATCGGCGTCTAGCCCAGCTCCCCCTCCCCCGAACTGCGAAAGCGACAGGGTGCCACCGGACATCGGCGGCACCCTGTCGCTTTCGCGTGCAGGTCGAGACCTGCGCTAGCCGAGCTTCTCCTCGAACTGCGCCGGCAGCTTGTCGAGCGCCCACTCGATGGCAGCCGTGGTGCCCATCGAGAACGCGGACGACACGTCCTTGTCGTCGAAGACGATCGAGTGTCCAGCCTCGACCGACGGCACCTTCTGGAACAGCTTGTTCGACGAGGCCTCCGACGCGTCGACGTAGATCGGCAGGATCAGCGTCAGGTCGGCGTCGAGCAGGTCGAGGTTCTCGTCGGACAGGTGCACGGAGAACTCCTTGCCGGCCTGCTCGTCGATGGCCTTCGGGATCTCGAAGCCGAGGTTCCGCATGAAGGTCGAACGGCTGTCGGTGGAGGCGTACGCCCCGAAGCCCTCGGAACTGTAGGCACCGACGACGGCTGTCTTGCCCTCGAAGTCCGGGTGCGCCTTGCGTGCTGCGGCGTAGGCGTCGTCGAGGCCGGAGAGCAGCTTCTTGCCCTCGGACTCCTTGCCGAGCGCCTTCGCGATCATGGTCGTCTGCTGCTCGGTCGACGCGAGGTAGTTCGCGCCGCCCTTCGGGATCGCCACGGTCGGCGCGATCGCGGAGAGCTTGTCGTACCGCTCCTTGTCACCCGAGGACTTCACGTCGAGGATCACGTCGGGGTTCAGCTTGAGGATGTCCTCGTAGCTCGGCTCGAGCGTCTGGATGATCTTCGGGGACTTGTCGTACGCACCCTTGAGCCACGGACCGACACCGTCGCCGCCGAACGCGAGCCAGTCGCTCGCACCGACCGGCTGCACACCGAGCTCGAGCGCGGTCTCGGCGTCGCCCCACCCGAGCGCGACGACGCGCTTCGGTGCCGACTCGATGGTGGTGGTGCCGAGGCCGGTCGTGATCGAGACCGGGAACGCGGCGTCGGACGACCCCGACGACGCCGAGTCGGTCGAGGAGCCGGAGCCGGACGCGCAGCCGGCGAGGACGAGGGACGCTGCGACGACGGCGCCGGCTGCGGCGAGCACGCGTCGGAGACGCAAGGGAGAACGGTTCACGAAGGGTAGCCTAACCTAACGGGGTGCGCAGGAAAACGGCTGGCTAGGCTGGGTGACCGTGGCGTTCACCGATCCAGGCCGCACGCACCTCGCGGTGCTCGGCTCCCCCATCGCGCACTCGCTCTCGCCCACGCTCCACGCTGCGGCCTACGATGCGCTCGACCTGCCCTTCACGTACGGGAGGCACGAGGTCGCGTCCGGCGAGCTCGCCGCGTTCGTCGCGGGGCTGGGTCCGGAATGGCGTGGGCTGAGCCTCACGATGCCGCTCAAGCGTGAGGTGCTGCCGCTGCTCGACCGCACCACCCCGCTCGTCGACGAGCTCGGGGTCGCCAACACGGTCGCGTTCCGCCACGAGGGCTCCACGCTCGTCCGAGCCGGCGCGAACACCGACGTGCAGGGGCTCGTCCGCCCGGTCGAGGCACTCGGACACCTTCCCGGCGAGGCCACGGTCCTGGGCGGCGGAGCCACCGCGGCGAGCGCCCTGACCGCTGCCGTCCGGCTCGGGGCATCGCTCGTCCGGGTGTTCGTCCGCGACACCGCGAAGACGCACGCGCTGGTCGACCTGGCCGTCCGGCTCGGGGTGACGCTCGAGGTCCACCCGTTGGCCGAACTCGCCGGCACCCACCACGGGTTCGTCCTCTCGACGCTGCCGGGCGGTGCCGCGGATCCGCTCGAGTTCCGTCCGTCGGGGCTGGACGCCGTCCTGTTCGACGTCGCCTACGAACCGTGGCCCACCGTGGTCGCCAGCCGGTGGACCGAGGCCGGGGGCCGCGTGCTGAACGGCCTCGACATGCTCACCGAGCAGGCGATCGGGCAGATCCGGTTCTTCCTGACCGGTGACGAGGACGAGCTGCTCCCCGACGAGGCCGGGGTCCGCCGGGCGATGCGCACCGCGGTCGACCTGCCCGCCGTCATCGGCAGCTAGCCGGACCCGGGAGCCTCGCTCAGCCGCGGGACCGCGCCTCGGCGTCGAGCAGCGCGACGGAGACGTCCCACAGCCGATCGGCCTGGTCCGGATCGAGCGCCCATGGCAGCACGCCGTGCAGGCCGTCCTCGATCCGCTCGACCACCGCTGCTTCGTGGCAGTCCTCGAAGTACCGGCCCGTGACCCCGTCGAGTTCGGGCGCGGTGGCGAGCAGGACCGAGGTCGCGGCTCCCTGCTCCGGGGTCTTCACGGCATCGGCCGCGGCGATCTTCGTGGCGGCCAGGACCTCCGGGTCCCAGTGCTTCTGCAGCCCGGTCCAGATCCCGCCGGGCATGAGGGCGTTCGCGGTGATGCCGTCGGCGGCCCACCGGCTGCCGGCAGCGACGGCGAACAGCACGTTGGCGGTCTTCGACTGCCCGTACGCGAGTCCGGGCTCGTAGGGACGCCGGCGGAAGAACAGGTCGTCGAACACGACGGGCGAACCACCGTGTCCGCTCGACGACACCGAGACGATCCGTGCCGAACCCGAGGCGGCCAGGGAGTCGTGCAGCCCGAGCGCGAGGGCGAAGTGCCCGAGGTGGTTGGTCGCGAAGTGCGACTCCCACCCGGCGGGCGTGTACGACTCGGGCGCGTCCATGATGCCCGCGTTGGCGACGAGCACGTCGAGCGGCCCCGACCACGCTGCGGCGAAGGCCTCGACGGAAGCCGGACGGTCCAGGTGCAGCTCCAGGACGGCCGGTGCTTCCGTCCCCGTCGTCCGGGCGATGTCGTCCGCCACCCGTCGGCCGGCATCGACGTCCCGCACCGCCAGGGTCACGCGCGCCCCGGCTCCGGCGAGGGCTCGGGAGGTCTCCACGCCGATGCCGGACGCAGCGCCGGTGACGATCGCCGTGCGCCCCGTCAGGTCGAGGCCGTCGACGACCTCGGCGGCCGTGGTCCGGTCGCCGAAGCGGGTGAGGTCGCGTGCGGGCATGTGGGCTCCTGTCAGCTGGCGTGGTGCGCAGTCGTCAGGCGACCACGCCGTCCACGTAGAACCATCGTCCCTGCTCGCGGACGAAGTCGCTCGTCTCCTCGAGCGTGCCGCGCTCGTCGTCGGAACGCCACCACGCGCGGAACGTGACGGTGCCGTGGGAGTCGAACGGGCCTCCCGAGGTGGTCGCCAGCACGTCCAACCGGGTCCAGCGCTGGGTCGGGTCCAACTCGATACCCGCCGGGCGGGTGCGCGGGTGCCAGGTGAGCAGCAGGTACTCCGGCAGGCCCAGCGCGAAGGCGCTGAAGCGGGAGCGCATGAGCCGTTCCGCGGTCGGCGCCACGGCCCCGGCGTGCAGGGGGCCGCAGCACTCCCCGTAGGGGTTGCCGCTCAGGCAGGGGCAGCGCGTCGTGTCGGTGACCACCGGCCGAACGCTAGTCGACGATGGACAGCGTGACGGTGATGTTGCCGCGGGTGGCGTTCGAGTACGGGCAGATCTCGTGTGCACGCTCGGCCAGTCGCTGACGCTGCTCCTGCGGGGCGTTCGGGGCGTAGACGTCGAGCTCCACCGCGAGGCCGAAGGCGCCGTCGCCGGTGCCGCCGATGCCGACCTCGGCGGAGACCTCGGCGCCGGTGGTGTCGACCTCGAGCTCCTTGCCGGCGGCGTGCAGGGCACCGAGGAAGCACGCGGCGTACCCGGCGGCGAAGAGCTGCTCGGGGTTGGTGCCCTCGCCGCTGCCGCCCATCTCCTTGGGCGGGCGGGTGTCGAGGTCGAGCCGGTCGTCCTCGCTGCGGACGTGTCCGTCGCGGCCGCCTCCGGTGGCGTGGGCAGCGGCGGTGTAGACGATGTCGAGACTCATGATCCGAGGTCACCGTGCTCGCCTGGACGAATCCTGAGCGGCAGCACCACGTCGCGGGTGCGGTGGCTCCGGGCGCAGGGCGCTCGGGCGTGTCCGAGTGGGGGCGGCGCGGGCCGGCGCGCGGTGCGGATGCGAGCGCCTCGCTTGGTGAGCAGAAGATGTCGAGTCCCCCGCCCGCACCCGACATCTTCTGCTCACGAACGCGAGCGCCCGGGCACCCCGCACCAGCACCGGGTAGACATGATGAGTGTTCAAGATCGGGTGGCAGGTCTTCCGTCGGCACGTCACGGACGTGCTGGATCCGGCACGCGTCCGTCGTGCCGCCCTGTGGTCCGGCATCGCGGCGGTCGTCGCGCTGGTCGGCATGGCCGTCCTGGAGGCCCGGGTCGACTGGACGGGGACCACTCCGGTCCGCAGCGTGGTCGCGATGGTGCTGCTGGCGCTCGGCGTCGGACTGCTCACCTTCGCGTACATCCCGACGTGGCGGCCGCCGGACCCCTCGACGACGATCAACGGTCGGCAGGTGCGGCCCTCGTGGCAGCTCGCCGCGCGGGGAGCCACACAGCTGTACGTGCAGCGTCGGCCGGTGCCGGTCCTGCCGGAGCACCGCGAGATCGTCCGCACCGACACGGTCCTGCTTCGGCGGGGGTTGATCGGCACGCTCGCCCGCGTCGCACCGTTGCTCGGTTCGGGTCTCGTCGCCGTCCTCGGGGCGTTCATCCTCGGGCCCGCCAGCTGGTTCCACGTGCTCTGGATCGCGGTGTACACGGTCGGGCTGTCGGAGTACGTCATCCGCCTCGGCCGCTCCGAACGAGCCCGCCTGGCCGCCGAGTCCCTCGAGCCCGCACCCGCACCCGCACCCGAGACGCCCGCACGCCCCACTTCGTGAGCAGAAGCGGTCGAGTTGCTGTCGGGCACTCGACCATTCCTGCTCACGAAGCGTGAACGGCGCGCCCCGACGCGCACCACTGTCGGCGGCGTCGGGCACACTGGGCGCATGTGTGGAAGGTTCGTCGTCTCCGACACCACGGCCGATCTGTTGCCCGAGCTCATGGGCGAGCTCGCCGCCCGGACCGAGCACGTCGACGAGGACACCGGCGAGGTGCACCCTGGCCTCGCCCCGAGCTGGAACGTCGCCCCGACCGACCCCGTGTACGCCGTCCGCCAGCGGCACGGTGAACGCGAGCTGCCGCAGATCAGCTGGGGCTTCGTGCCGAGCTGGGCGAAGGACTTCCAGAAGCAGCGCCCGAAGCCGATCAACGCCCGCATCGAGACGGTCGCGACGAGCGGCATGTTCAAGCGGGCCTTCGCCACGAACCGATGCATCGTCCCGGCGCAGGGGTACTACGAGTGGGTGGTGCGCGAGGACGGCAAGGAACCCCACTTCGTGCACGAACCCGGCGGCGCCCTGGCGATGGCCGGCGTCGTCAGCGCCTGGCCCGACCCCACGAAGCCCGAGGGCGACCCGGACAAGTGGCGCCTGTCGCTCGCGATCATCACCCGTGACGCCCACGTCGCCCCGGGCGAGGTCCACGACCGCATGCCCGCGTTCCTGACGCCCGACGGTTACGACGACTGGCTCGGCGGCGACCTCCGCTCAGACGACCTGCTCGCCCTGCTCGACCACGAGTCGCTTGCGGTGGCCGCGGGCCTGGAGCAGTACGAGGTCTCCCGCACGGTGAACAGCGTGCGGAACGACGGACCGCAGCTCATCGCGCCCGTCGCGTAGGCGGTCGCGCCCCGCGCGCAGACAGGAGGCCCGGATCACCGCAGCGGGTCTGCTGCGGTGATCCGGGCCTCCAGTCCGGTGCCCTGTTACGGACGTGCGCTGCGGCGGATGCCCGGCGCGACACGGACCGCGATCCGTCGTCGGGTCACCAGGAGCACGCCCGCCAGCATGAGCGCGAGTGCCGCGAGCCCGAGGCCGACCAGCCCGGTCACGCCCGTGAAGGCGAGCTCGGTGCCGTGGACGATCGCGGCGAGCCCGGTCGGGAACCGGACTGTGACGGTCGCGCTGACCGTCTGTCCCGCGCTGTCGGTGATCTCGTAACCGATGAAGGTAGTTCCGGTGAAGCCTTCCTGCGGGGTGAAGACGACCCGGCCGTCGCGGATGGTCCACGTGCCCTCGTCGGCGACGACCACGCGGTCGGTCGGTGTGCCGGACTCCGGGTGGAGCAGGTGCAGCGTGCCCGGCTCGAACGCGGCGCCGCCGGTGGCGGAGTCGTTGTCGAGCGGATCCACGACGACCCGGTGTCCGACGATCCCGGTGGCGGAGTCGTCGGTGGCGACCGCCACGGCGACCACGGTCATGGTCGCGGTGGCGGTGGCCGTCTGCCCCGAGGCGTCCGTCACCGTGTAGGTGAAGGCGTCCGTGCCGGTGAAGCCGGCGGCCGGCGTGTAGACGTACGCGCCGTTCCGCTGGATCGTCACGGTGCCGTGGGCGGGCTTCCGGGCCGGGGCGGCGGTGAGGCCGGTGCCCTGGTCGTCGGCGAGCAGGCCGTGGCGGGCGTCACGGGTGACGGGCGTGCCGGACACGGTGTGCCCGGTGTCGTCCGCTGCGGCGATGCCGACCGTGATCGTGACGGTGGCGTCGACCTGCTGCTCCATCGAGTCCTGCGCACGGTACGTGACGGTGTCGGTGCCCGAGAAGCCCTTCGCCGGGGTGTAGACGAACGTGCCGTCGGCGGCGATGGAGGCCGTGCCGTGACGGGCCTGACCCACCGCGACGACCGTCAGGGCGTCACCGTGGTCGTTGCCGAGCACGCCGTGGCCGGCGACCCGGACCGTCTTGCCGGCCGTGGTCGTCGCCTTGTCGTCCTTCGCGGACGGGGCGACGTCGATGATGACGCGCGCGAACGCCGCGGTGCCGTCGGCGTCGTTGGCCGAGTAGGTGAACCAGTCACGGCCGGACCAGTTCGACGTGGGCGTGTAGACGTACGAGCCGTCCTTCTCGAGCGACAGCGTTCCGTTGAACGGCTTCGTCTCCATGGCGGCCCAGAGCCCACGACCGGAGTCACCGACCAGCACGCCCTTGTCGGCGGCCATGCGCATGCTGCGGTTCGTCGACATGGTGTGCCAGTGGTCGATCGCGGCGACGCCGACGACGACCGTGACCGTCGCGGTCGAGGTCCGTCCGGCACCGTCGGTCACCGTGTACTCGAACGTGTCCGCGCCGGAGAAGCCCTTCGCCGGGGTGTAGACGAGCGAGCCGGGCTCGGTGCCCTCGGTCACGGTGCCGTGCTCAGCGCGGCCGTGCGCGGTGACGGCGAGGCCGGTGCCGCGGTCGTTGCCGGTCAGGGTCGCGCCGCTGATCGGCAGCGCGGTGTTCGCCGCGGTGCGCAGGGCGTCGGCGACCGCGGTCGGCGTGACGGTCACGGTGACGGTCGCCGTCGCGGTGCCGCCGGTCGGGTCGGTCACCGTGTAGGTGAACGTGTCCGTGCCGGAGAACCCGCCGGCGGGCGTGTACGTGACCGAGCTGGCACCGGTCGGGCCGGTTGCGCCGCCGCCGGTTCCGCCGGTCGTCGCGCTGCCGGTGATCGTGGCGGTGCCGTGGCCGGGCTTCGAGACCGCGGTGACGGCGAGCTCCGTGCCCGAGTCGTTGCCGGTGACGGCGACGTCGACCGGGGTCGCGGCGCTCGTCGTCGCGGTGTCCGCGGCGGCCTTCGGGGCGACGACGATCGTCACGGTGCCCGTGGTGGTCCCACCGGAGCCGTCGGTGACCGTGTAGTCGAACTCATCCGGGCCGGAGTAACCCGGCTCGGGCTTGTACGTGTACGAGCCGTCCTCGTCGACCGTCACCTCGCCGTGCGAGGGCTTCGTGTGGTCGGTGACCGCCAGGTCGGTGCCCTTCGCACCGTCGAGCAGTCCAGTGCCGGCCGGCACGGTGGTGGTCGCGTCGGCCTCGGCCGAGGTCGACCCGCCGCCGGCGACCGGGGTGACGGTGACCGTCACGGTGCCGGTGTTCGTGGCGCCCGACGGGTCCGTCACCGTGTAGGTGACGGTGTCCGTACCGGAGAAGCCGTCCTTCGGCGCGTACGTGATCGTGCCGTCGTCGTTGCGGGTCGCGGTGCCGTTCTTGCCGTCGGTGACGGACACGACCGTCAGGCCGGTGCCGTGGTCGTTGCCCGTCAGGGCGCCGGAGGTGACCGTGGTGCTGCCACCCGCCGCGACCGTGATGGTGTCGGGCTCCGTACCGGGGCGGACCGTGACCGTCACGGTGCCGGTGGTGGTGCGGCCGGCAGGGTCCGTCGCCGTGTAGGTGAAGGTGTCCGTGCCCGAGAAGCCGTCCTTCGGCGTGTACGTGTACGAGCCGTTCGCGGCGAGCTCGACCGTGCCGTGCGCGGGCTGCTGGTCGACGGTCGCGGTCAGGCCGGTGCCGCGGTCGTTCGCGAGCACGCCGTCGCCCTTCGCGACGGTCAGCGTCGAGCCGGCCGTGGCGGTGGCGGTGTCGGCCGTGGCGCGGGGGCCGACGACGACCGTGACCGTGCCGGTGGTGGAGCGACCTGCTCCGTCGACCACCGTGTAGGTGAAGGTGTCCGTGCCCGAGAAGCCGTCGGCCGGGGTGTAGACGACGCGGCCGGTGGCACGGTCGAGCGTGACGGTGGCGCGGGCGGCGCCGGTCTCGCCGGTGCCGGTGCCGCTGCCGGTGCCGCTGCCGGTGCCGCTGCCGGTGCCGGTCTCGCCGGTGTTGTTGCCGGTGCCGCCGCCGGCGGCCCCGCTTGCGGTCACGTCGGTGACGGTCAGCCCCGTGCCCCGGTCGTTGCCGGTCAGGGTGGCGGCGTCGAGGGTCAGCGGCTGATCGGCCCGGGTCGACACCGTGTCGGCGGTCGCGACGGGTCGCACGGTGATCGTGACGGTCGCCGCACCGGTGGTGACACCGCTGCCGTCGGTCACCGTGTAGGTGAACGAGTCGTTGCCGGACGCGCCGGCGGTCGGCGTGTACTCGACCGAGCCGTCCGCTGCGACGACGGCCGTGCCGTGGGTCGGACCGGTGACGATCGTGGTCTCGAGGTCCGAGCCACGGTCGTTGGCCTGCACGTCGATCGTCACCGGGGTGCCGGAGTCCGTCGACGCGGTGTCGGCACCGATGGTCGGGTTGACCGTGATGGAGACGGTCGCGGTGCTCGGCGAGCCGGAGCCGTCGACCGCCGTGTACATGAACGCGTCCGGGCCGGAGTACCCCTCGGCCGGCGTGTACGTGAAGGTGCCGGTGGCCTTGTCCAGCGTCAGCGCACCGTGCGAGGGGGACGTGTTCGACGCCACGGTGAGCCCGGTGCCGGAGTCGTTGCCGAGCACGCCGGTCGCCCGGGTGCTGGCGGTGGCGGTGCCGCCCGCGGCGACCTTGACGGTGTCGTCCTGCGCGGCCGGGGCGACCTGCACGGTCACGGTGACGGTGTCGGTCCCGCCGCTGCCGTCGGTCACGGTGTACGTGAAGGAGTCGGTGCCGGAGAACCCGGCGGCCGGGGTGTACGAGTACGAGCCGTCCGGACGCACCGTCGCCGAGCCGTTTGCGGGGGTGCTGTTGCCCGTGACCGTCAGGCCGGTGCCCAGGTCATTGTCGAGCACATTGCCGGTCGTCGGCGCGCCGGCCGTCGCGGTGGCGGCGTCGGCCGTCGCGGTCGGCAGGACGGTGAGCCGCACCGTCGCGGTGACGGTCGCGCCGGAGCCGTCCTTCGCCGTGTACGTGAACGCGTCCGGACCGGAGTAGCCCTTGTCGGCGCCGTAGGAGAACGACCCGTCGGGGCCGATCTTCACCAGACCGTGCGACGGCTGACCGTGGCCGGTGAGGGTCAGGTCCGACCCGCGGTCGTTCGTCAGGACGCCCTCCGCGGCGTTCACCTTGAGCACGGTGCCCGCGTGCACGCTGTACGCGTCGTCGGAGCCCTTCGGTGCGACGGTGACGGTCACGGTGCTGGTCGAGGTCTGCCCCGACGAGTCCTTCGCCGTGTACTGGAACGTGTCCGAGCCGGAGAACCCGCCGGCCGGGGTGTACGTGTACGAGCCGTCGGCGGCGACCGTGGCGGTGCCGTGCGCCGGCGTGGTGTTCGAGACCACGGACAGGCCGGTCCCCTGGTCGTTCGCGAGCACACCCGATGATGCGGGCACCGACAGCGCCGTGCCCGTGGGGGTCGTGGCGGTGTCGCTGCTGGTGCTGACGTGCGTGGCCTTCAGCGTGTTCGTGAAGGTGACCAGGACGTCCGTACCGTCCGCGGTGGTGGCTGCCGGGAACGTGAAGGTCCCCGTGGTGCCGGTGCCGCTGGCGACGACCGCGTCGCTGTTCAGGTTCACGGCCTTCCACGTGGTCGTGTAGTTCGACGGGTCGGTGGTGCCCACCGCCGTCTGGCGGGCCGTGTAGGTCTTGTTCGGAGTCGACAGGACCGCGCCCGCCTTCTGGGGCTGGGTGCCGGCGGCCGTGCCGTTGGTGGTGGCCGTGTTGCCCGTCGAGACGCCGCCGCCGGTCACCGCCAGGCCGAACTGGTCGGACGGACTCCACCGCTGGTCGACACTCGACTGCGCCGCCAGGGTGTTGGCGTAGTTGCAGGACGCCAGGTCGCTCGGTGCGTAGCCGTTCGCGATCGTGAACGTGCTGACCTGCGCGCCCGAACCCGGATCGATCTTGTACATGGTGGAGCCGACCGAGGCGAACAGGTAGCCGTCGGACGAGAACGCGATGCCGGGGCTGCCGCTCGTGCTCGCGTCGATCGGAAGGGTCGCGACCTTCGAGGTGGTCAGAGCCGTGGTGCCCGCGGTCGTCGGGACCGTCTCGGTGTCGACGCGACGGATCTCGTTGCCGGTGACGACGAACAGCAGCCCGCGGGTGCTGAACGCCATGTCACCGTTCTTGTTGGTGAGCAGGTTGCCGATGGTGCCGACCTGGCCGATCTTCGCGCCGGTCTTCGTGTCGTACGCACCGAGGTACGCGGGGTTCGCGCCGCTCGCGTAGTAGTAGATGCCGGTCGCCGGGTTGATCGCACCACGGAGCAGCTGGTGGCTGCCGTTCGGGTCCGCGGCGGTCACGTCGGCAATCCGGGCATCGTTCACCGCGTCGTACCCAGTGATCGTGTTGCCGTTGTTGATCGACGCGTACGCGGCGACACCGTTGCGGGCGACCGCGAGGGCGTTGTCGCCCGGCGCCATGCTCGTGATGTTCGTGACGGCACCGGTGGTGGCGTCGATGGCGGCGAGCTGGTTCGCGGCGGTGTTGATGCCGTACAGCGTGTTCTGGTCGCAGGCGAGCGCGCCGGCTGCGGCGGCGGGGTCGGCCACGACGGCCTGGGTCAGACCGACGCCGGCGAGGAGCGCGGCGCCGAGCATGGCGACGGCGCGCAGGCCGGGACGGCTTCTGGGCACAGCGGTGCCCGGGTTCGTACGCTGCATGATCACTTTCGGGTCGAGACGATGCGGGCACCGAGACCGACCGGAGGATCAGGGAGAACGGTCGTTGGCGCCAGGTTGATCCTGGCAGTTCCTCGTGTTCGGATGGGGACAATCGGGGTCCCCAATAGGGGGGACCACTCGTTCAGGGGTCATGGCGCAGCCCGGCTTGCTTCGGCGCTCCACGGTCCGCCGTCGCGGTCCGACTCCGCCCCGGGCACACGGAAGAACCCCCGCCGGCAGGCCGGCGGGGGTTCGAGGATCAGCGAGCGATCAGCAGTGGATCACGCGGTCGGACGGATCACGTCCGGCAGCAGCACGTGCAGGCGCTCGGCCAGACGCGCCTTCGCCTCGTCGAGGGACCGGAAGTCCCCGACGTACTCACCGAAGGTGTCGGCGACGAAGAAGTGGGTGCCCTGGCGGTCGACGGTGCCGCCGTAGTAGCCGCCGTAGTTCGCGACCCACAGACCGGTGTCGGCCTGGGCCCACGAGATGCGGACGGGGGCTGCCTGCACGGGAGCCACGACCTGGGCCTCGATCTCGGCGATGACCTCGATCGTCTGGGTGTCCAGGGTCACCTCGGCCTGCTGGCGGTGGGCGACGGTCGTGCTCATGGTGCTGCTCCTTCGTGCTGTGCTGCGTACTGGGTGGTGCCGGTGGTTCCGGGTGGTGCGGGCGTCACGATCGACGCCGGTGGAGCTGGGGTCCGTCGTCGTCACTCGACCGGCCGGATGACCGGCGGGAGCATGACGTGCAGCTGGTCCTCGAGCTTGGTCTGTGCCTCCTCCAGGGAGGAGAACTCGCCCACGACGAGCCCGAAGGTGTCGGAGGCCACGTAGCGGTCGTCGCGCTTGTCGACACTGCCGCCGAAGTACCCGCCGTAGCCGGCGATCCACTCGCCCTGGTCTTCCTGCACCCAGGTGACCTTGGCGCGCTTGGGGCGCGAGGAGAGCGCTGCATCGGCCTCGAGGATCGCGATGGTGTCCACGGTGTCGGTGTCGAGGGTGACCTCGGCCTGCGTCGCGTTGTTCACGGTGATGCTCATGTCGCTCTCCTTCACGATCCGGGGTACATCTGCTGACACCAGAACGCTACGAGAAGTGCCGAGGGGATCGCCAGCCAGGCCCGTCGATTCACGGGTTTCGTCAATGCCACCCATCGGGCAGCCCCGGATTTCCGGGCAGGTGCGTCGCACTTCCGGGGTACAGCGCCAGGATCGGGGTACTCGTTTTCCGGATCGCCGGGATCGGGGGACGAGACGGTGCGGACACCTGCCTGGAGGCGCGACTCGCTAGCGTCGGCACGTGACCTCCGACAAGCCCCGCGTCGACGACCGCGCCCCGGCCACCTGGCGCAGCCGTCGGTTCGCGACGGGGCTGGCGATCGCCTACGGCGTCGCCCTGGCGCTCGTCGGGTTCTGGGGCTCCCCCGTCGACGCCGCAGGGGCCCCGTGGCTCACCCGTGTCCTCGCTGCCGCGCACCGGCACGGCCTGCCGGAGCGCATCGACTACGCCACCGTGGAGTCCCTGGCGAACGTGGTCTACTTCGTGCCGCTCGGACTGCTCGTGGTGCTGCTCGCCGGTGCCCGCTGGTGGTGGGCCGCCATCGCCGCGGGGCTCGTCGTCAGCACGTGCACCGAGACCGGTCAGGCGCTGTTCCTGCCCGCCCGCACCGCGACCATCGACGACGTCGTCGCGAACGGCGTGGGGGCGCTCCTGGGGGCCGTGGTGGGTGTACTGCTGCTCAGCCGTGCGGCCCGGCGTCGCTGAGGACGATCCCCGGACACGAAGAAGCCCCCGGAGCAGATGCTCCGGGGGCTTCGTTCAGTGTGTCGAGACTCAGACGGACTCGCGCTGGCGGCGGACCGAGCCGCGGACCAGCAGGAGGCCACCACCGAGGACGACTGCGCCGCCGGCGACCCAGAGGGCCAGGGCGGAGACGGTCGAACCCGTGAAGGCCAGCGTGCCGTCGGTGCCGTTGCCAGCGCCGGCTGCGGGAACCGCAGCAGCGTCAGCCGGGGCGACGGTGAAGGCCGCGAAGCCGACGACGCCCGAGGTGGCGCCGGTGGCGGTCAGGTTGTAGGTACCCGAGGCGCCCTGGGGGAACGTGACCTTGACGACGAGCGAGCCATCCGAAGCGGCCGTGTAGGTCTTCGAGACGGTCGTGGTCGGCAGCGCGCCGAGCGTGACCGCACCGGCACCGGTGACCTGGACGTTGACGGTCTCGTTGTCCTGGAACGCACCCTCGGTGAAGTTCACCGAAGCGGTGCCACCGGCAACGGCGGTGCCGGAGACGGAGACGTCGGAGTCAGGCGTGTAACCGGCGGCGTTGGCGACGGCCGGAGTGGCGAGCAGTGCGGCGCCAGCCAGCACCACCGCTGCAATGAGCTTCTTCATGAATGGTTCCCCTAAAGATCTGAAAATCCAGACCCTGACACCCAGAGCCCGCTGTTCGCCGGTGGTTGACCCCAGCCACAGAAATGGCGGTTGTTATGGCGAAGTTGTCTCAATCTAGCGGAGTTTCCCAGCTTGATACCAGATCACGTGGATTTTGTTCATTGGTCGACGTGTGTTCATCCGCGCCAACTACCCGTCGCACGGCCCTACCTTCGGTCCATCGAGGCTTCACACGACAGAAACCCCAGATGAGAGGCATCAACGGTGTGAACCAGAGCACACTGTGCGTTCGATCAAGGACCTTTGCACCCGGACAGGTTGGCGCGTTGTCCCTCGGAGTGGGGGCACACTCGCGGTTCGCTTTGCGGAGGTTCCGTTGTCAGCCCGCGGTGAGCGGCCGCTCGCAGTCGAACGTGAGGGGCTTCGTCTCGGTCTGCCGGACGCCAGGAGTCGAGTCCGCCTGCACCGCCGCCTTCGCGTACTTCGCCTCGCCGAGGAACGCGACGCGGTAGGTCAGGCTCTCGCCGGGGGCGAGCAGGGTCTGCAGCTGGGCCACCGGGTGCCCGCCGTCGGTCGCTGTCTGCACCGGAGTGGTCTTGCCGTCCTTCGTGGCGCCGAGGAAGATCGCGTTCTCGGGCGCGTACGCAGCGAGCAGGGTCTTGATCTTGCCGGGCTCCACGCCGAAGTCACCGCCCCCGGTGACGTAGCGCGGCAGGGTCGTCGCGGCATCGGCCGGTGCCGTGTTCTTCAAGGTGATCTCGACGACCGACGTCGGTCGTCCATCCTTCCGGCACACCGAACTGCCAACGGAGACGCGCTTCTGGAGGTAGTAGTCCATCTTCGCGCCGGTGCCGTCGTTCAGGTAGACGGCGAACTGGTTCGAGTCGACGCTGGCCGTCGGTAGTTCGCCCGCGACCGGAGTCCCGCTGATGCGGCGCTGCTCCGCCTTGTCGGCGCTCCAGAGCCGCAAACGGCCCTCGTCAGCGCTCTGCGTCAGCGCCGACACGAATGCCTTCGCGTCGAACCCGCCAGAAGAGACCTTGGCGAACACCGCGCTGGCGGCGGACGCGAAGAAGGCGTCCTGCACCGCCGGGTCGGGGTACTTGGCGTAGACGTCGCTGAGCAGCAGCTGCACCGCGTTGTCGGAGTTCAGAGTGTCTCCGGTCGGCAACTGCACGGGGCCGGTCGCCTTGAGGATGAAGCTGAGCGTCACCGGGTCCATGGCGAGCACGCCGTCCACCTGCTGGCCGAACTTCTGCTTCCACATCTCCCGCGCGAGCTTTGCCGACACGTCGAAGCGTGGTGTGAGGGTGACATCCTGCATGTACTCCCCGGTGATCTCCCCGTAGAGCCCACGCGTGTCAGCCGTCAGTGGCAGGACCGGTTCCTCGTACGGCCCGAAGTCCCCGCTCGAGGCCTGGGCCGACAGACGGAGCGAACCGTCCTTCGCGTCGAGCGCCGCCACCGCACCGGGGATACCTCCCCCGGCTCGCAGTTCGGCGTTGTTCTGGAAGAGCAGCAGATACCGCCGCTGCCCGTCGTGACCGAGCATGGCCGGCGCGAGCTGCACGATGCGGTTCGCCGCCACCGCCTGCTCGGAAGCTGACGACAGCGCGTTCCGCAGCTGTCCCACGGCGGTGGTGACCGGCGACAGCGTTCCACTGGTGTCGATCCGCGCCGCGTCGGCACGAGCCTGCTCGAGCGTCTTCGTGGCCTCGGCGACCGCCGGCTGCGCGTCCTCGATCGGCTGGAGATTGATCTTGCCGTTCTTCGGCGCGAACGAATCCGACCCGAGGCCGTCGATGACGCCGGCGACGGGACTGACGGCATCGCTGGCGACGTCGTCGACGATCACCGAGATGTCGCGCACGGCCCGCAGGTTGGTCCCGAAGAAGGGTACGGACTGTGCTGCGCCCCACACGGGGTCGCCGGTCAGTGATCGAGCCGACGCTGCTTCGTCCTCGAGATGCCTCGCGGTCTTCTGCGCGGCGCCGGTGTCACCACTGGTCAGCTGCGACCGGAGGGTGTCGACGTCCCCGACGGCCCGCTCCAGGTGCCCCTTTGCGAGCAGGCCGCGGACACCGACCCAGGCGACGGCGAGGATCAGCAGCAGGACAAGGGCGAGGACGACCCACAGGACGATCCGGGCCCTGGACCCCCGGCGTACTGCAGTGCGTCGCGACTCGGGCTGGTCGGACATGAGGCGATCCTACGGTTCCGTACGTCCCACACCCGTCACTGACGGATGGAGTCCGCGTGTTCGCGGTACCAGTCGACGGTGCTGCGGAGCCCGTCCTCGAGGCCGATCTGTGCCGTCCAACCGGCATCCGCCAGCTTCGACACGTCGAGCAGCTTCTGCGGGGTCCCGTCCGGCTTGGTGGTGTCCCAGACCGTCTCGCCCTCGAACCCGACGATCTTGCCGATCGTCTCGGCGATCTCCTTGATCGTGACGTCCGACCCGGTACCGACGTTGACCTGGTCAGGACCGTCGTAGTGCTCCATGAGATGGAACACCGCCGCCGCCATGTCGTCGACGTGCAGGAACTCACGACGGGGCGACCCGGTCCCCCAGTTCTCAACGGTTGATGCACCGCTGCGGGCGGCTTCGTCGTACCGGCGGATGAGCGCCGGCAGGACGTGGGACCCGGTCGGCGAGAAGTTGTCGCCGGGGCCGTAGAGGTTGGTCGGCATCGCCGAGATCCACGGGCGGCCGAACTGCCGACGGACGGCCTGCACCTGCAGGATGCCGGCGATCTTTGCGATGGCGTAGGCGTCGTTCGTCGGCTCGAGGTGGCCCGTGAGCAGTGCGTCCTCGTGGATCGGCTGCTCGGCCATCTTCGGGTAGATGCAGGACGAGCCGAGGAACACGAGCCGTTCGACACCGTGCTCCACCGCGGCGTCCATCACGTTGACCTGGATCTGCAGGTTCTCGCTCAGGAAATCGTGCGGGTACGTGTTGTTCGCCATGATCCCGCCCACCTTGGCGGCGGCGAGCACGACGTGCTTCGGCTGCTGGTCCGCGAAGAAGGCGAAGACCGCGCCGCGGTCCTTCAGGTCGAGCTCGGACGAGGTCCGTCCGACCACGTCGGTGAAGCCCTCCGACTCGAGCCTGCGCCAGACCGCCGAACCCACCAGGCCGCGGTGCCCCGCGACGTAGACGCGGTCAGCTCGATCGATCGGACCGGGGGTGAAGTCGGTCGTGGTCATCAGGAACCCCAGCTCTCGAGACGGACGGTGTCGATCCAGGGACGGCCCTCGTGCTCGAGGGCGGAGATGTCGGCGTCGACCATGATCCTCGCCAGCTCGGCGGTGTCGACGGTCGCCTCCCAACCGAGCTTCTCCTTGGCCTTCGAGGCGTCGCCAACCAAGGCGTCCACCTCGCTCGGTCGCAGGTAACGCTCGTCGAACCGGACGTGGTCTTCCCAGTTCAGCCCGGCGTGCGAGAACGCGGTGGTGAGGAAGTCCTTGACCGTGAAGTCGCCACCGGTCGCCAGCACGAAGTCGTCCGGCTCGTCGACCTGCAGCATCCGCCACATGCCCTCGACGTACTCGGCGGCGTACCCCCAGTCGCGGACGGAGTCGAGGTTGCCGAGGTACACGTGGTCCTCGAGGCCAGCCTTGATCCGAGCGACCGCGCGGGTGATCTTCCGGGTGACGAACGTCTCACCGCGACGCGGTGACTCGTGGTTGAACAGGATGCCGTTGACCGCGAACATCCCGTAGGCCTCGCGGTAGTTCCGGGTCACCCAGTAGCTGTAGACCTTCGCGGCACCGTACGGAGAACGCGGCCAGAAGGGCGTCTCCTCGTTCTGCGGCGGCGGGGTCGCGCCGAACATCTCGGAGGAGGACGCCTGGTAGAAGCGCGTGTGGATGCCGGACACCCGGACGGCCTCGAGCATGCGCATCGTGCCGACACCGGTCACATCACCGGTGTGCTCCGGCTCGTCGAACGAGACCCGCACGTGCGACTGCGCCGCGAGGTTGTAGACCTCGTCGGGCTTCAGCTCGCTGAGGAGACTGACGAGCCGCGCACCGTCGCCGAGGTCCCCGTAGTGCAGGAAGAGCTTGGCGTCAGGGTTGTGCGGGTCCACGTACAAGTGGTCGATCCGCGAGGTGTTGAACGTGGACGCACGACGGATGAGTCCGTGCACCTCGTACCCCTTCCGGAGCAGCAGCTCGGCCAGGTACGAGCCGTCCTGTCCGGTGATGCCTGTGATCAAGGCCTTCTTGGGCAACTGGTTCCCGTCCTCACGTCGTTAGTTGGAGCGCGCGGCCGTCAGCCGCTCGGTCTTGATCTTGGTGCGAAGACCGGTGCTCGGTCCGGTCACGATCTTCCGGATGAAGAAGGCATCGGAGGACGCCACTTCCGGCCAATCCTCTTCGGTGAACACCCGGATGAGAGTCGGGTCGATCAGGTGAAGGTTGGCGTATCGCCAATTCCCCGGGCCGACGTAGTCCTCGAAGCCGCCTGCTGGCGTCGCCGAAGCGAAGCGGGTGCACATGACCAGGGATTGGTAGAACTTTTCCTCCGGGCAGAATATCGCTGCGAAGTAGCGCTCGATTTCCGGCGTTACCAGGGCTTCCATCTCGCGGAGACACGATGCTGTCACCGCGAAGTGCGTACCGCCGTGACCAACGCGCAGCCCGCCCGGGAGAGCCGGAGGTCGCTTCACGCTGAAGGGGCCGTCGATGAGCCGGATGATCCCGTTACGGAGCTTTCGGAGAGCCTTGTTACCGGTCCGGGTCGACAGGAAACGCATGTCACGGTGGTGATGCCGGTCGACTTGACTACGGTACTTCTCTTCACTCGCCGAGATTTCGAATGCGCGGAGGAACTGCCGACCCTGGTGCTCCTCCAGGTGGGCAATCAAGTGGTCGACGGTACGGAGTGGGTAGTCAGACCCGGAGAGCAGGACGAGGTAGTCGTCGTCGTCCGCGAACTCGAGTCCGTGCCGAACGAGGGCTCGGATCGCACGGACCTGCGAGTAGCCACCCCAGTTGACCTGCACCCTGTCCCTCACCATTCGGACGTTGGCACAGTCCTCGACAGCGACTGCGAACGGGGACAGATCGACCTTCGCGTCAACGTGCACGATCACTTCGTGCGGTGACAGCGCTTCGACGAGTTCCCGGAGGTGTTCCGCGTCCTGGAAGGTGTAGACGAGGAAGATCGGTTTCACAGCCGCCCCTTCGTGATCGAGAGGGATCAACCGGAACATCCGACCTCTCGGCCCCCTGATCGGCTGAATCTACCGTACGAGCGTCAGCGAAGACCGCCAGACCGAACTCCTTTGCGTCCCGCGGAGGTTCCGAGCCTCACGGCGCACCTTCGCCGCGACGACCGAGAATCCCCCGGCGGTGGAGGATCTCCAGTGGCGGGAAGGATCGACGCGTCAAGCCCACCCATGCAGCGAGGGCAGCAAGGCCGATGAGTCCTACCGCCACGCGGACGGGGCCGACGCCGAAATCGTGGAACAGCACCACGAGTGAGCCGTAGAGAACCAGGGCGAATCCCGCTGGCTGTGCGTACCCGAGCGCGAGTTGCCGGAAGCCGAGCGCTCGGACGCGTTGCGCCTGGATGATGTGGACCACGTGCCGACCGATCATCGCCGCGATGAGTGCTAGGAGGGCGAAGACGTACTGCTGATGGACCACGACCATCGCGACGCCGACAGCACTGATGACGAAGGCGACGGCCTCGGACAGCCAGATCGCTTTGAACAGCGCCGCGGACTCGAGGGCGCCGGCGAGGAGGATCATCAACGGTTGCACGGCTCCCAGCACTGCGAGCAGCGGCAGGATTTGGCCTGCGAGTTCCCACCCCGGCCCGAGCGCGAGGTGGACGACTTCCGGTCCTACTCCAGCGATGACGGCACCGATTGGCAGGGTGAGCCATGCGACCAGGGTCAGCATGTCCAGCCACACGGCTTTCGCATCCGACGTGCCGACCTCGTAGCGACGGAATTCCGGGTAGATCACCTGCATCAGCGCGTTCTGCAGCTGCGAGAACGGGACCGTTGACAGGACATCTGCCCGGTTCCATGCCCCGAGCACGCCGGCTCCGACGAACTGGCTCACGCTCCACCGCGGAGCGTTGCCGGAGATGTACTGGAAGACAGATACTGCGACGAGCTTGGTGCTGAACCGAACGTTGTCCGATCGGAGGGCGAGCCGCCCCGGAACCAGAGCGCCGCGGAGCCGGGTGGCCGCCCAGAGCAGGGTGCCCCACTGTCCGATGATTGCGGACACGGCGAGTGATTCCGGGCTTCGGAAGAGGAGCACGGCTCCGGCACCCGCGACCATTCCGACGACGTTGGAACAGAAGGTGGCGATCGCCATCTCACGAAAAGCGCCTTGGCGGCGCAGAAGGCCCGTACTCAGGCTGAGGAACGGCATCACCAGCGCGCTCACGGCGAGGAGACGAACAGCACCGGCGGCCTGCGGAGCGCCCCAGAATGCGCTCCAGAGATCGGCTGTGACCAAGGTGAAGAGGGCAGCCGCCACGCCGAGGAGCAGGGCGTAGGTCGCGAGGGGCCGTGTCGACGACCGTTCCGCATCAGGTGCACGAGCCGCCGTCTGCGACAGACCACCAGACCCCAGGAGGTTGACGAGCGCCGCGATGGAGAGCGCAACGCTGTACGCACCGAAGACGCCCGGAGCAGCGAGCCTCGACGTCAGGGCCGCGTAGCCGA
Organism: Curtobacterium sp. ME-Dv--P-122a; assembly: GCF_030209645.1. Taxonomy (NCBI): domain Bacteria; kingdom Bacillati; phylum Actinomycetota; class Actinomycetes; order Micrococcales; family Microbacteriaceae; genus Curtobacterium; species Curtobacterium sp. ME-Dv--P-122a. Next base: position 158,392 of record NZ_JARVRO010000008.1, on the reverse strand, counting down.
GTTGCACGACGACGGTGAGGAGTTGCAGCCCGTAGACCCATGACGCCCCCGCCATGAGGCGTCGCCCGTTCGAGGTCACGAAGGGGCACCGGCGACCAGACGGCCGAGACGAGCGATGTCGAGGCCTTCGTCAGCCTGGTAGGCAAGCCAGCGGCCGGAGTCGGGCACATGGTGCCACCAGGGGGTCCGGGCGATGACAGGTGCACGCGACACGAGCGCGGCGAGGAAACCGAACGAACTCGGTGCCGCTACGACCACCCGAGCTGCCGCGATCTCGATGAAGTCCTGATCGCGCTGCCCTCCGTCATTGATCGACACTCCGACGCGCTCCAGGTCGCGCAGGTCCGCAGCATCTCCCGACGTGAAGAGCCTGATCGGCATGCTGCTGAGTGCTGGCACGCCCCTGATCTCGTTGATCAGGCCTTGGTAGTAGTCGAGACCGATCCAGCGGTCGGGATGTGACTGAGGGCCGATGTCACCGCGCCGAGCGTGGACAGCGATGTAGTCCGCCTTCGACTCGAGGCTCCGGAGCTGGTCGCCGAGGTATCCTCCGAGGACTGCGCGTCGGAGCGGTTCTGCAGCCGTCGTTTGGTCCCAGCGACGCTGGTCCAAGGCCAGGCGCCCGATCCACGGACGGCTCGAACGAGGTGCTGCACGGCTCGTCGATTCTTGGAGAGCGTGAAGCGACCAATCGTCGGTCTCGAACCCAGTCGCGGCGAGGCGATGCTCGAGCACGTTCCCGGACGGTGCGGCAGCGGTCAGCTGCGCCAGGTCGAAGAGCCCTTTCGTGTCCTTCGTCACTTCCCCGCCGAAGTACGGCACCCCGAGATCGGCGGACCAGAGGTACCCCGCGATCCACGTCGACAGCTGATGGCCGAGATCGGGGTACGGATCGATGCGCACACGGAGTCCCAGCAAGTTTTGCGGAGGTGTCCAGTCCCCGGGCGCAGTTCGTCCATCACTTTTCCTGCGGAGCTCTTTGGCGTTCTTGCCCCGCTCGATCCGAAGCGAAGCACGCAGGGGAAGCGTACTGATCGGTCCGATCCTCACAGCCGTCCTCCCGTCGTCCGGCCCCAGACTGCGCGGGCGTCCGCTGGGTCGATCCACCGGGTGCGCCAGTTCAGCATCTGGACCATGAGATCGTCCTGCCGAAAGTTCTCGTCAGCGAAGCGACGACCCGCGGCGATCGAGTCGAGGCGGTCGTTCGTGGTGGTCTCGGCCAGCACCTGCTCGATGGAACCGATGAGGGCCTCCGGCGTCCGTCCGCGCAACAGGAATCTGCTGCTGCTCGCGGGGAAGATCTCGTCGTATCCGGGGTGTTCGGTCGTCGCATGGATCGACCCTGCAGCCAACGAGATGGGCAGCCTGTTCGAGAAGTAGGACGCTTCGCCCGCGAAGTGATCCCAGTTGGCGCTGACCCAGCCTGAGGTGATGGCCTCGTCTTGCGCTTCGAAGGGCACGGGCCCCTTGGCCGTCGTTCCGTCCCAGCCTCTCCCGAAGACAGCGAGCCGGTCTCCGAAGTGCTGCTGCATCAACTCGACGAATCGAATGCGTTCCCGCCAGTCCGGCAGACCTCGGAGCCGAGGACGATTCCGATTGGCGACGATGACGACGTCGTACGGGCGGTCCTTCCGGATCGGTCGGTCGAAGTTGGCGCTCCTCGTCGGTTCGTAGGCCGAGGGGATCCAGCGGACGTCGGCGCTCCCCGCCCTCCGGAAGTTCTCGCTGAACCCGCTGCTCCCCACGGTGAATACGACGTCCGCGGCCCTGCCTGCCGCCTTCGCTTCGGGAGGGATCGGATGGAGGTACCTCGAGTAGGGATCAGCCTCGTGGTAGATGAAATCACCAGGACAGGCTGCGCGCAGGGCCGCGAAGTGCTGCCGACGCAGTCCGGTGTGTCCGAGGTGCTGCATGAGCAGGATGTCCGGGCGGAAATCCGACACCCGTCGCACGAGCTCCTCCCGGTGACGCTCGGCATCTCCACCGTTCCGGATCGCGTCCAGGACGCTGAAGGTCGCGAGTGAAGCGACGCGACCGGCCCTGACCAGCGCTTCCAGCGGATCACGGAAGCCGAGCTGGCGGAAACCGCCGAACTCGTTCGGCACGTAGAAGATCCGTGGAGACGATTCAGACATCGGGTGCACCTGCCGCCTCGTCAACGGCGAGCCGGACACCCTGTCCTCGCAAGGCGTCCCAGTGCGCGCTCAGTTCTCCTTCGCGGAATCGAGGCCTGAGGACCTTCGCCGGGTTGCCGGCGACGACCGTGTTCGCCTCGACGTCCTGCGTGACGACTGAGCCAGCCGCGATGACGGAACTGTCCCCGACCGTGACGCCGGACAAGATGATCGCTCCGAACCCGATCCAGACGTCACTTCCGATCGTCGTGACGGCGCTGAGGGCCGGAGTGTCACCCACCCAAGGACTCGCGGTGATGGGGACCCCCACGACAGTCATGTCGTGATCACGTCGACCGATGATGGCCGCCCGATTGGCGATGAGGACCGCGTCGCCGATGCTGCCGTCGACTTCGATACGGACGTCGGACCCGAGATGGACATCCGAGCCGATGGTCAGCGACGTCGGCGCCCAGAGACGGACGCGTGCGCCGAAGCGCAGGCCGCGCTCGCACGCCACGGTCGTCGGCAGCGCCCGGAACCACCGCCGCCGCCGGATGCCTGTCAGCATTCCTCGGATCACGGGGCAGCCCTTCTTCGTCGTCTGGTGGTGGTGGCTCGGTACACCGCCGTGTACTCGGCGACTCCCCTGGAGGCATGGAAGTCGATCGTCGGACCGCTACTCGCCACGGCTCCCGCGCGGAGACGTTCGCTCCACTTCGCCGGTTCCCGGTCTGCGAGTGCGACGACACCACTCTGCCCCACGGCCCACCGGAGCCCCGGAACGTCCGAAACGATCGCGGGCAGGCCGACGACCAACGCTTCAGCAAGCGCAACAGGCATGCCCTCGTGACGGCTGGGCATCGCGAACACGCGCCCAGCGACGAGCGCTGCTCCCGGATCCGCTACCCCGCGAGCGACGAGGAGTCCCGCTCGCTCGAGTCGTTCGAGGAGTTCCCCTTCAACGGGCCCGGCATCTTCTTCGGAACCGACGTGGGCAACGCGGAGGTTCCCGAGGAGCGCTGCCTCGAGTGCCACTTCGTGGTTCTTGATCCTCGAGCAGTTCCCGACGATGACGATCGGGGCCGAGGGCGCCACCGCCGCTTCGGCACGCTGCCTCGCCAGATCGAAGAACCGGTCCTCCACCCAGTTGTAGATCACCTGGGGCCGACGGCCGAAGCGCGTCTCATTCTCCGCCACGTCAGGGCTCGGAGCGATGAGAGCGCTGATCAACCGGTCAGCGACGAGCGCCTGCGCGGCACGACGGACAAACCACCGACCGCGCGCGTCGAACACGTTGTGGATGGTCCTCACGACGGGCAGTCGCCGGTTCAGCCTCCGGAAAGCGAGCACCGTCTGCAAGTACCGGCCCTCGGTGTGGATGTGGACGACATCCGGTTCGACGTCAGCGAGGAGGCGTCGCAGCATCTCGCGCCCAGCGGGGGTGTGCAACGCGCGGTCGGTGGTGGTCACCGAGTAGCCAGCGTCCCGGATCGCGCTCTCGAACGGGTGATGGAGGCCCACGCCGAGGACATGACCGTCGACACCCGCCGCTTCGAACTCCTGTGCTCCGGAGACGAGCATTCGCTCCATGCCACTCGGTTTGAGTTCCCCGAGGACGTGCAGGACCCGAATCCCGGGCTTCACCTGTGCACCTCAAGCCGCCGGGAGCCATGGAGCGCGGGCTTCTGCGGGGAGATCGCCTCGGGGAAGTCTCGGTCGAGGAACGCCAGGGCGAGGGGCAGACAGGTCCACCACTGCCACGAGTACGTCCATCCGTAGACGAGGAAGCACACGAGAACGGCAGTCAGGAAGACATCTCGCTTGGCCCTGAACCCGGCGAAGAACCGGGGCAGGAAGATGACCAACATCGCGCCGAGCCCGATCAGCCCCTCCCGCAGGTACACCGTGACGTACCAATTGTGTGGCGCGAAGACCACCCATCGGCCGACACCCTCGAACCTGCCGAACCCGTGACCGAAGGGTGCTCCGAACAGGACGGTCAGCACACCCTCGCCCACCGATTGCACGATGAGCCCGATCCAGCTCGTGAGTCGCGCGGAGTACGTTCCGGTGTTCGATGCTGAGCCGGCGAACTCAGCCACGATGCTGCTCGTCGACGACTGGGCTGCCGACACCAGGACGCCCCCGACGAGGAGCACCCCGAAGAGCAGCACGAGCTTCTGGCGAAGAGCACGAGGTCCGCGGACCAGGAGGACGAGTGCGACTGCAAGGGCCGTCAACCAGACAGTCCGCTGCTGACTGACGATCACGAACACCATGAACAAGCCGAACAACCAGACCCAGCGCGATTGCGCATTGCGCTGCCAGAGCCGGAGAGCAAGAACCGCACAGAGCGTGAGGAGCAGGGCTTGCCCCGAGACCAGAGGCCGGCCAGTCTGGCTGAGTTCTCCGCTGACGAGAACGAAGTCGGCGGTCCCGCCCAACCCGTACCGCGCGACGTGGTACAGGCCCACGACGCACAGTCCGACGCCCTGCACGATGACGAGGAACTTCTCCGCGTAGACGACCTCGGATTGCGGCCAGGGACGCGTCACCGCCCAGAACAAGATGCCGAGGACGTACAAGAAGCCACGTGCTTCGTTCACGGCGACGCCGAGGCCGAAGGTCGCGATCCCCTGAACGAGCGAGATCGCGAGCAGTGCGACGAGCACCGCGCCAGCGATGACAGCAACAGGTGGGAAACGCCGGACCACCGCCCGAGCGTCCAGGAGTCCCGCGACGATCAGGCTCACTGCTAGCCCGTCGCCAAGGGTGATGGTCGTACCTCCGAAAGTGCCGATCGTTCCGAAGTTCGGGTACTCCCATGCCGTCACGGCGTACAAGGACGCGACCCAGTAGACGACGCGCGGCTGCATCCGCACCAGACCGATCGCGAGGACCATGAAGATGATCGCCACGACGAGGAAGAGCAAGGTCGTCATCGGCTTGCTCCTTCGCCGCGCGCTGTCCGACGGAGGGTCCGAATCCACCAGAGCGCGTAAGACGCTGTGTAGAAGAACCACCACGAGCGTGCACTGTGCCGGCGCAGGTAACGCCGCAGCGAGCGCGGATTGCCCGCCCCTTTCTGACTGGTAAAGGACCGCCAGGCGGTGATGAGGGATCGGTGCGACACGGTCGGGTTCCGGCTGCAGTAACCGACCGTGCCCCCGGTCACCCAGATCGGCACACCTGCCGAGGTCGCCCGCATCCCGTAATCGACATCCGCGTACGCATGACTGAATCCTCCGTCGATCGATCCGACCGCCCGAGCGACATGGACGGGTAGGAGCACGATGTTGCCGTTGAACGCGTCGACTCGCTTCGCTTCCTCGACGAGTCCTGACGGCTCGACGAGAGCGAACGAGAGCGGGTGGACACCCGCGCGCCGGAGGCCTCCGTAGGTCAGCTCGCCCGAAACAGCGTCGACGGTACTCCCGATGAGGATGCCATCCGGGAGGCGTGCGGCTGCTTCGAACAGTGCCCGGAGCCCCGAGCGCTCGAGCTGGACATCGTCGTTGAACCAGAGCAACCAGTCGTCGTCCCGGACGTCGTCCCGTGCCAGCACCGCTGCCTCTGCAGTGGCCATGGACAGCGCCCAGAAAGCCGAGCCGTCACCCTGCAGCACCGTCAGTCGATCCACGGCGGCGGTGGCTTGCGCGATGGTGTCGTCTGACGAACCGTCGTCGAACAACGTCACGTCGTACTCGACACCCGCACCGGAAGCCGCCTCGTGGAGCGACCGCAGCGCGTTTCCGGTGGTCTCAGCGCGGTTGTGGCTGGCCACGATCACGTGCAACTTACTCATCGTCGTCCTTGATCGCTTCCTTCAGCCCGCCGTGGAAATACTGCGCCATGTTCTCGATGGAGTACTTCTGAGATGCCCGGCGGCAGCTGTCTTGCATCGTCGCAAGTGCCTGTCGATCGCGAAGGAGCGTCACGATAGACCGGGCGGCGTCCTCGACACCATCAGACACGACGCAGGTCCTGCCTGGCTCGAGGTACCCGAACTCCGGTCCGTGCAGGGAAGAGGCGAGCGTGACGATCGGCCGGCCTGCTGCGAGGCTGTCGATTGCTGTCAAGCCGACTCGACCTGGAAGCAGGAGCAACTCGCTTTCGAAGAGCATCGACGCCTTCGCGCGTCCTGACACGGGGCCACGATAGTCGAGCCACGGAAAACGGCCAGCAGCGGACTGGACCGCACCTCGAAGCTGTCCGTCGCCCCCGACCGCCAGGCGGAAGGCAGGATCCGCACGGTGTGCGGCCTCTCCGATCGCGATCAGCTCGGATATCTTCTTGCTGGCGTCGAGCCCGCCGATGAAGCAGACCTGGTGCGCCGACGTCGTTGTCTGAACGGATCGAAGGTCCTCCTGTAGCTGCCCCACGTCGATGCTGTTGTACAAGATCGTGGTACGCCGTGGATCCCTACCGATCTCGGCGGCCCACTCGGCACCGGAAGGCGTGTACGCAAAGAACCAGGCGGCCTTCCGCGTGATCAGGCGGCTGTACAGGCGTTCGAAGCGGGACGGCACCTTCACGACGTCAGCACCGTGACCCCACAGCGCTGTCTTCCGCGCGGTGCGGGGCCAGAGGAGCAACACTGGGACGTCGAGATTCCGTCGGGCCTGCTCCACGACGATGAGGTCTGCTCGCCAGACGTCGCGAGGCAGAGCGCGGATGGTCAGTCGCTTCCCGAGCAAGCTCAGTTCCCGCTGCCGGATCTTCCGCAACCACGGGCGGGTGCGAATGCCGTCTCGTCGTTGTGCAAGAGTACCCGCTGGTTCTCCTGCGAAGACGGTGAGCTCATCGCCCTCCGCCGACAGCGCCGCCGCCAACCTGTCGAAGAGTGGCGCACGGTATTCCGGGACGTACTCCTGCACGATCGCGAATCGTCGGCCCGCCACGTCACACACCTCGCTCGAGGAGCGCGACCCATGCGGCGCTGTACTGGGCGAGTCCGAAGCGCTCACGCGAGGTTGCGAGGGCTCCGGCTGCGAGGCGTTCGCGATCACGCTGTGACGACAGGATCTCCCGACAACGTTCAGACGCCGCCTCCCAGTCGCCCAAGCCGACGAGGAATCCGTTCTTGCCGTCTTCGATGACATCGCGGAGGCCTCCGACGTCGTAGGCGACGACCGGAACACCCAACCGCATCGCTTCCAACACGGTCAACGGTTGTGCCTCGTAGCGGTAGGTGCTGGGGAAGACGAGCACGGCTGCTGTCGAGAGAACATCGTCGCGGTCCTCATCGAACCGAGCACCCGTGAAGTGCACTTGATCGCGAACGTGCGGGTTGAGGAGCGCTCGGAGACCGTCGAGGTACTCGTCCGACGAAGCACGCCCGATCACGACCGCGCGCGATCCCGGCGTGCTGTCCAGACATCGGTTCGCGATGCGCATGAAGTCCTCCGCACCCTTGCCGGGGATGAGGTTCGACAGAAAGACGATTGACGATGCTTCGGCCACAGGTGTGGCTTTCCGCTGCCGCTCCGGCACGGCGTTGGGGATCGTGCGGATCGAGTCGTTGAACCGCCGTACGTCAGCGACCATCGACTCCCCGAGGACGACCACGGACGCAGCACCGCCGAGGAGGAGCGCGACCCCGCGGCGTTGTCCTGCGCCTCGGTCAGCGAGTTCCTGGTACCCCGACGTGTGCACGTACGCGATGTAGGGACGGCGCAGCACCTGGAGCGTTGCGCTCATCATCACATCGACCCAGAACGATGGCGGCCGGTTGGTGGTGAAGAACACCACCGCCGCTCCTCGGTTGCGTCGGAGTGCGTTCCCGAGTCGCAACAGAAGCGAGAAAGCGCTGAGGACCTTCTTGAGGCTCGTACCGCCGATCTCGTCGACTGACTTGCTGAAGCGACGATCCACGAGGACCGCCCGCAGGCCGGAGCGGTGAAGTACCTCCAGGAACGTCCGCGTCATGATGGTCGATCCGTGCACCGGTGGAGGAAGCTGGCTGATCACCACGACGTCCGCGCTTGCCTCAGCCACGTCGTCTCCGAAGTGCGAGGAGCAGGAACTTCACGTTGCCCAGCAAGTACCGTCGCCAGAGGCGTCGTGGCTCACGGAAGAGCCGGTACAACCATTCCAGGCCCGTCCGGCGCCACAGTCTCGGAGCTTCAACCACGTCTCCGGACACGAAGTTGAAGGCGGCTCCAACCGCCAACACGACTGCGGGGTGCCGCTCGGCGAGTCGCTGGACCTCGTAGTCCTGCTTGGGAGTCCCGATACCGACCCACAGCATGTTCGCCCTCGACTCCCGGATCAACGAGTCGATCAGTTCTCGATCGCTCGTTCCGAAGTCAGTGAACGGCGGGCTGAACGACCCCACCACCACTGCGTCGGGGTAGTCGCGCGCGATCGCGCTTTCGAGACGGGCCAGCGAAGCATCACTTCCGCCGAGAAGGAAGTGCCGGATGCCGTGCGACGGGTCCGACGAAAGCAGCTCACGGAACGCATCTGGACCACGCAGATGTGCCACCTGGCCACTCGTCCGACGGGCAATCCAAGCGAGGGGCGTCCCATCGGCGATGTTCAGCCCGTCCGACTGGAACAAGCGCAAGTAGCGCTCGTCAGCGGTCAACGAGACGGTGTAGGCGTTGACGAAATGGACCGGCACGCCTGCGTCGTCCAGATGATCGGCGATGAGTCTGAGCTCGTCGAGGATCTTCGAGCCGGGTATCGCGACCAGTGGTACGCCCGCGGCACGCACCGTGGGAAGAGCCAGCAGGGTGTCGCGGGGAGTGGCTTCGTCCCCGCCGTCGGGCCGGACGTCGTTGTGATCAACCATCTAGTACGCACCCCGGCTGTTGGCGATTGCCTTGAAGGTCTTCCAGAGGATCAGGAGGTCGGCCACGATCGACCAGTTCTCCACGTAGTACAGATCGAGCCGCACCGAATCCTCCCATGACAGGTCGGACCGACCGCTCACCTGCCACAGGCCGGTCATGCCCGGCTTCACCAGGAACCGACGGTGGACGTGGGTGTCGTAGCGGGCGACCTCGCGTGCCAGCGGAGGTCGGGGTCCGACGAGGGACATGCTGCCGGTCAACACGTTGAACAGCTGCGGCACCTCGTCAAGGCTGTAGCGGCGCATGAACCCGCCGACCCGGGTGACCCGGGGGTCGTTCCGCATCTTGAACAGGACGTCGTTGCCCTCGGCACGGTCGAGCGCGCTGAGCTCCTGAAGGCGTTCCTCGGCGTCGACGACCATCGAACGGAACTTGATCATCCGGAAGGTGCTGCCGTTCAGGCCGACGCGCTCCTGCCGGAAGAAGACCGGACCGGTCGAGGTGGTCTTCACCAGCACGGCGAGCACGAGCAGCAGCGGCGACAGGACGACGACGAGCAACCCTGCACCGATCAGGTCGAAGGCGCGCTTCGTGTAGAGCTTGCGCCCCGAGTACGTCGGTGTCTCGACGTGGATGAGCGGCAGGCCCTGCACCGGCCGGGTGTGGATGCGGGGACCACCGATGTCGGTCAGGCTCGGCGCGACCACCAGGTGCTGCCGGCCCGGCTCGAGCGACCAGCTGAGCTCACGGACGCGCTCCGGCGGCAGGTCGTCGGAGCTGGTGATCACGACGGTGTCGGCGCCGGTCTCACGCAGCGCGGAGCCGACGTCGTCGAAGCCGCCGTGGCTCTGGATGGTCGAACCCGTCAGCAGACCTCGGTGGTTCGTCGACACGACCGCCCCGACCACGCGGTAGCCGGCTTCGGGGGAACGAGCGAGTTCGCGGCCGATGTGCAGCACGCTGGCCGGAGACCCGACGAGCAGCACGGTCGCCGAGTACGCGCCCTGCTGACGCTGGGCCACGAGCCACTGCCGCCAGATCCACCGCGACAGCAGGAGGACGAGGATCCCGATCGGGAACGCGATGAGCACGTAGCCGCGGGCCAGGTCGACGTGCAGCAGGAACGCCGCGATCGCGAGCAGGCCGAACACGCGGACGCTGGAGTCAGCGACCAGGCGGTACTCGGTACTGCCGACGCCGATCACCCGCGCACCGCGGGTGTCGTACAGGGCGAGCGCGCTCATCCACACGACGATCACGACGATGGAGATCGCGGAGTAGCTGAGCCGCAGGTCGGCGGTGTTGGTCGCCAGGTTCGATTCGAGCCCGAGCCAGGCGATCTGCACACCGAAGACCACCCAGATCAGGGCCAGCAGGTCGGTGAAGAGCACACGGCGCGAGTACGTGCGGCTCCACTCGTCGGTGGCACCGATGGCGCGTGGTGCGCTGAGCGCATCCGCCGTCACGAGGACGACCCGGTCACCACGTCGCGCCACCGTCCGACGACACCCGCACGGTCGTGCCGTCCCACAGCCACACGTCCTGGCCGGCACGGTCGATGGTGACGGTGTTGTCGGTGTCCGCGCCGTCGGCACAGCCGATCGGCGTGGTCGACGACGAGGGCGTCACGTCCGAAGCGGACATGGTCTCGATCTGCACGCCGTCGCACGCTGCTGCACCGACGCGGGCGAGCGTGTAGTTGCCACCGTCGACGCCGATCGAACGGACGCCGCCCATCGGCACGTCGACCCAGGCGGCATCGCCGGTGCGCCACTCGAGCTGGCCGTCGCAGATGACGACGGCGGTCTTCTCACCCTGGAACGCGTCGATCGGGTCGCCGCACGGCGCCTGCTCCGTCCCGCTCGCGAGCACGACACCGTCGGTGCTGATGCCGGCGCCGGCGGCGCCGGGCGCCCCGGCTTCCCACGTCACGCCGGCGTCGGTGCTGGTCCGCGCCGTCGTGGTGCAGTCGTCGCCGACACCCACCAGGACCGAGAGCTCCGCACTGGAGGCCCGGATCGCCATGAGCGATCCGACATCCGTCCCGAGTCCCACCGGGACCCACGTCGCCCCGCCGTCCACGGAGTGTTCCAGCACCGGCCGCGGGCCGCCGCACGACCCACCGGACGCGCGCCACGCCTCCTGACCGTCGACCGCTGCCAGCAGGCGGCGACCCTGCTGCTTGGTGGAGGCGGCGTCTGCGTCCGCAGACGCACTCGGTCGCGGTGTCTCACGCCGGTCGGGCGTTCCCGAGAAGGTGGGGATGGGGCCGGCGGGCCCGTTCTCCTCGGGCGCTGTCCGGCCCAGGGCGAGCGCGACGAGCACGACGTCGACGACGATCAGCGCCACCACCACGACGGCCACCAGGATGAACGTGGTCCGGGGCAGTGCGCGGCCGAGGCTTCGGGTCCCCCGGCGATTCGTCATCTGATCGGCCCCGTTCAGCGCCCGGCGCGGCGGAGCACGCCCAGCTTCTTGCCGGAACGCTTCGGCGGGTGCGTCGACGTGGTCACGGTGTTGTCGTCCTCGTCGTGGCCGTAGCTGTAGCCGTAACCGTAGCGGCCGTGGCCGTATGCGCCCGGGCCCTTCAGCGGCATCTTCGTCAGGACGAAGCCGGAGACCGGGGCCCCGACGTTCTCGAGGGTGGCGACGGCCGCGGCGAGCTGACCCTTCAGCGTCTGTCCCGAGGCGACCGCGACGATCGCGCCGGAGGCCTTCTTGGCCAGGATCGCCGCGTCGGTGACGGGCAGCAGCGGCGGTGCGTCGAACAGGACGTAGTCGAACTGCTGCTCGAGCAGGTCGATCAGGTCCTGCATCGCGCGCGAGCCGAGCAGCTCGGACGGGTTCGGCGGGATCTGACCGGCGGGCAGGACGACGAGCTTGCCGCGGCCCCAGGGGTGGGCCACGTCCTCCAGGTCGGCGCGGCCGATCAGCACGTCGGTCAGACCGGCGTTGCTCTCGACGTCCATGTACTCGGCGACGCGGGGGCGGCGCAGGTCGGCGTCGATCAGGATGACGCGGAACCCGGCGCTGTCCAGGGCGATCGCCAGGTTCGCGACGGTGGTGCTCTTGCCCTCGGACTGCATCGACGACGTCATGACGAAGGTGCGGGCACCGGTGCCGATGTCGAGGAACTGCAGGTTGGTGCGGAGCGTGCGGAACGACTCGGCACGGGGGCTGCGCGGGTCCACCTGCACGATGAGCGGACGTTCGGCGGCCTTGGCGTCGAAGGCGATCCCACCGACGACCGGCTTGTCGCTGATCTTCTCGACGTCGAGTTCGGTGCGGATCCGGTTGTCCAGGGTCTGGCGCAGCACGGCGATGCCGATGCCCAGGGCGAGCCCGACGAGCAGACCGAGCGCCACGTTGACGGGCACGTTCGGGCTGACCGGGACGCTCGGCACGTCGGCCTGCTTCACGCGGGTGAGCTTGACGGTGCTCTTGCCGCTCGCGTCGGTGGCCTCGATGTCCTGCACGACGTTGGTCAGGCTCTGCGAGGTCGCGTTCGCGATGTCGGCGGCCTGCACCGGGTCGGTGCCCTCCACCGAGATGGAGATGAGGGTCGTGCTCGTCGGCGCCGTCGCCGACACCATCGTCGCGAGCTGGTCCGCGTTCATGTCGAGCTTGAGCGACGAGATCACCGGCAGCAGCACGATCGGCGTCGACACCAGGTTCGAGTACGTCAGCACCCGCTGCTGGGTGAACGTGTTGCCCTGCGCCAGGTCACTGGCGCTGCCGGACGTCTCCGTGGAGACGAAGACCTGCGCCGATGCCGAGTAGACCGGCTTCTTCAGCAGGGAGAACCCTGCGGCTGCGGCCACTCCCACCAGGGCGAGTACGACGATCAGCACCCATCCCTTGCGGAGCACCGTGATGTAGTCGCGGAGTTCCACGCCTTTGCCTTCCCCGATCATGGCCGTCCCCGTGGTCCCGACACAGGCACGCCGGGGTACTCCCAGCGCACGGCATACAAATAGTGCCACAGGAACGAGTACTGCTCGGGGGAAGTCGCCATCCGCCGCGCGGTGTCCTCTACGGTGGCCCCATGCGCTCCGAGCCGGCCACGACCACCACCGAGCCCAGCGTGCGGCGACAGCGGGACCTCATCGTCATCCTCGTCGCACTCGGCGTCGCCGTGATCCTCACCCGGATCGTCGGACAGGTCACCCGGACTGGGGGCATCCCCTCGCCGGTCCTGCAGGTGCTCGGCGCGGACGCCGCCGTGTGGGTGCCGCTCGTCGTCGCGGCCGCCGTGGTGCTCCGTCGGACGCCGCGATCGGCCATGGCGTCGCGGCTGCGACTCGACCTGGGGATCGTGGTCTTCGCGATCGGCATCGTGATCGTGTGCCGCGCGGTGGACGTCGTCATGTCGCTCGCGTTCACGGGGACGACCGGGCTGGTCCCCGCGCCGTCCCTCGGCACGCCGGACGTCGGGCTGCTGCTCGTGTCGGCGATCGGCATCGTCGTCGTGAGCCCGGTGCTCGAGGAAGTGGTGTTCCGCGGGCTGTTCCAGCGCCGGCTCGCCGCCGAGCTCACGCCCCGCACCCGGTTCCTCGCGGTGCTGGTCACGGCGTTCCTGTTCGCGCTGCTCCACCTGCTGCTCGGTGCGGGTGGCACGTCGCTCGGCGGGTTCCAGGTGTTCGTGACCACGTTCCTGCTCGGCCTGCTCACCGGCACGCTCGTCGCGATGACCGACCGCATCGGCGGCGCGATCCTGGCGCACGTGCTGTTCAACGCGGTCGCGGTCGTCGCCACCTGGCCGCGCTGAGCGGCCAGGGCTGCGTCCCCAGATGGGGTCAGGGGCGGTCGCTCGGCAGCGCGGACCACTAGCCTGCACTGAGCATGACTCGCCCAACCAGCATCGTCGACAACCCTCTCGTCCGTCAGGCTCCGATCAGCGGCCTGTTGGCGCTGTCGGCGTTCCTGAGCGTCGTGATGCCGACGCTGCCGATCACCCAGCACCACCTGTTCGTCGCGAGTGTGGTGGGCGTCGTGGTCGCGACGCTGATGAGCGCGATCCCCGCACTCGTGCGCCGCGCGGCCTGGGTGGTGCCGGTCCTGCTCACCGTCGACTTCCTGACGATCGCGCTGCTGCGCACCGGGACGGGCTCCGGCTCCTCGCTGTTCACGGCGATCGTGGTGCTCCCGGTGGTCTGGTGGGCGTCGCTCGAGGGCCGTCGCACCGTGCTCTTCGCGATCGCGGGCATCGTGGTCGTGATCCTCGCCCCCTACGTCCTGACCCCGTCCGACGCGCCCGGCGCGGGTGAACTCGTCCGTCTGGGCATCCTCGTCGTCGTGTTCGGCACCGTCGCCGTCGTCGTGCACGAGCTCTCCCGCCGGGCCCGACGGAGTCTGCGGTCCGCCGAGGCGCGCGAGGGCAAGGTCCGCGCCGAGATCGACCGGGCAGCCGCGGTGCAGCGGTCCTTGCTCCCGACGACGACCGGCCGCATCACCGAGGACGTCGTCGTCGCCGGTGCCTGCCTGCCGGCCCGGAGCGTCGGTGGGGACTTCTTCGACTGGTACCCGACGCCGACCGGCGTGGCAGTGAGTCTCGGTGACGTCATGGGCAAGGGCGTCGGCGCGGGGCTGATCGCGGCCGCGGTGCGCGCGACCCTGCGCAGCGCCCGGACCGTCGAGGACCCCGGCGAGGCACTGAAGCGGGCCTCCGACGGGCTGACCGCCGAGGGTGTCGGTCCCGACCTCGCCTTCACCACGCTGTTCCACGCCCGGATCTCCGACGACGGCACGCTCCGTTGGGCCGATGCCGGGCACGGACTGAGCTTCGTCCTGCGGGCCGACGGGCACGTCGACCGGCTCCGGTCCGGCGACATGCCGCTCGGGCTCGGCATCCGCGAGGAGTGGGCGACGACCGACGGCACCCTCGAACCGGGCGACCTGCTCGTCTCGTTCAGCGACGGTGTGCTCGACCTGTACGACGACCTGGACGACACGATCGACTCCGTCGCCGCGATCGCCCGCGCCGGCCGCGATCCTCATGCGGTCGTCCTCGCGCTGTCGGCCCGAGCCGACGAGGTGCCGCACGACGACGACGTCACGGTGATCGCGATCCGCCGGCAGCCGGTCGAGGTGGACACCGAGCGACCGCTCGCGATGCACGCGGACTGACGGCGCGGAACGAGCGACCGGCGACCAGTGGGGAATGCACGGTCGTCTCGCGGCGATTGGTACGCGCCGCCGCTCGAACCCGAATCGTGCGGCGACGCGTGCAGACGGTGAGCGTCTGCCCTCGGACGCCCTAGCGTCCTCGGTCTGTGGGGGCGGCCCGACGAGCCACCCGGAGGGTCAACCGACCCGGGCGAGGTCCCAGACGGGCGGCACGTACGCGCGGGACCAGCCCTCGCGCAGGCGCGTCACGGCGCGGTCGAAGGCCTCGAGCAGGTCCATCTCCGGCCGCACCATGGACTGCAGCTGCAGTCCCTCGTAGGTCGCGAGCAGCTGCTCCGAGCCGCGGGCCGGCTCCATCGTGCTCGGCTCACGCCCGAGCAGGACGTCGCGCTCCAGGGCGTGCTGCACGAAGGCGTGGAAGCGTCGCCACCGGACGTGCAGCATCGGCGCGAGCGGGTGCTCGGGCGATGCCGCGATGTTCAGCGTCGCCGTCAGGAACCGCATGAGCGACGGGTCGGCCACGTTCGCGGTGACGATCGCGCGCAGGAACCGGATGGTGCCGTGCTGCTCGGCCAGGGGCATGAGCGGCACGGTACGGTCCTCGTTCCACCGGTCGATGGTCGCCAGCAGCAGGCCGTCCCAGCTCGGGAACGTGCGGCCGACGACGTCGGTGTCCACCCCGGCCGCAGCCGCGACGACGTCGGGGGTCACCTCGTGCAGCGGACGGGAACGCAGCGCCGTGATCATCCCGTGGATGACCTCACCCCGCAGGGCGGGGTCGTCGGGGGTGGTCACCGGCGGCGTTTCGATGTGCATGCATACACTGCACCAGCCCGACGCGCCCGCGCACAGTCCCCCGAACGGGAACGTGCGTTCCCCGGACAGCGACCGGATCGTGTAGCACGGGAAACGATCTGTCTGTCCGCGGAGCGCGAGCCGTGCGGCCCCCCAGACCTGGGGGACGATGACATGTCACGGAACTTCTAGGGTGGTGAAGTTCGCACCCGAAACGAAAGCTCACGTTGCCTCACCACCAGCGCTCCTCCCGCCTGCCCTTCATCGCCGCAGCCGCATCCGTCGCCGTCTTCGCTGGCACCCTGCTCGCCGCAGTCCCGAACACCGCGACCGCCGTGGAGGGAACCGGGACGAGCGCCCCCGCCCCCACGCCGACCGACGTTCCGGCACCGTCCCCGACCACGGAGCCGACGAGCCAGCCGAGCCAGCCGAGCGAGCCCACGCCCGTTCCGACCAGCGCCCCGGCGCCGAGCACCGCCCCGACGGCCACGCCGAAACCGGTGCCGACCCCGACGCCCGCTCCGACACCGAGCAAGCTGACGTTCACCTACGCCGGCGACTCGCTCACGGCCATGGACGCCTCGTGGATGCGGCAGCTGAAGGACCCGACGATGGCCAACGTCGGGGGCACCTCGATCGGAGGAGCCACCTCGACGCGGATCCTCGAACGGAGCTCGGCGCACGATGCCGACGTCCTCGTCGTGATGGCCGGCACGAACGACCTGCGCTACGGGTACAGCACGAAGTCGATCCTGAACAACATCGACAAGATCACGAAGAAGGTCGGCGCGCGCCACGTCGTGATCGCCGCGATCGCCCCGTCGAACATCACGAACTACAGCAAGAAGCACATCGACCGCCGCAAGCAGGGCGAGATCCTGAACCGCGACCTGCAGAACCACGCACTCACCCGCGGCTGGATGTTCGTCGACCCGTGGGCAGCCGACCGCCGGCTCGACGGCGGCTGGCCGTCCTCGCGCACCTACGACGGCGTCCACCCGACGGTCGCGATGTCGAAGAAGGTCTCGATCCGGATGCAGCAGGCGATCCACATCGCCGCAGAGGGCGCCAAGGGCGCAGCGGGCTAGCCCCCGGTCGCGTCGTGAGCCATACTCGCCCCATGCAGTGGGGACGGATCGCACCGGTCGTGGCACTCGTCGTGGTGCTCGGCGGCACCCTCGCGGGCTGCGCCCCCGAAGTCGGCAGCGGCACCGGCGCCCCCACGAACTCGAGCAACGACGACAACGTGCAGAGCACCGGGTGCACCGACTACGTCCAGCTGAAGACCCCGGCCGAACGCCGCGACGCCGCTGAACTCGTCGTCGACGCCGACGTCACCAAGACCGACCGCACCGTGGAACCGCAGGGCATCTACGAGGTGTACGAGGCGACGGTCACCGACGTCACGAAGGGTGACGCCGCCGCCCCCGGCGACACGATCCAGGTCATCAGCACCTCGGACCAGTGCGAGACGAGCGGCGAACCGGTCGAGTACCTCTCGGGCGACCCCCTCGCCGACGAGGGCACCTTCCGCCTGTACCTCTCCCACGACGGAGACGACGACGTCTGGCAGCTCGTCGTCCCCGGCGCCGCGGAGCCACGGCCCGCCGGCTGACACCGCAGCCCGCCGGCGGGCACCGGGGCCGCTACGACTGCTCCGGCACCGTCACGATCCGGTTCTGGTACGCCCACACCACGGCCTGCAGCCGCGACCGCACCCCGAGCTTCGGAAGCATCCGCGCCAGGTGCGACTTGACGGTCGACACCTCGAGCACGAGCGCAGCGGCGATCTCCTCGTTCGACATCCCCTGCGCCAGCAGCAGGAGCACCTCGCGCTCGCGGGCGGTCAGCACGCCGTCGGCCCGGTCGCCGGACACCGGCTGCAGGCTCCGCCGCGACACGAACTCCCGCAGCACCCGCCGGGTCAGGGCCTGGTCGAGCGTGCCGTTCCCGGCGGCGACCTGCCGGACGGCGCCGACGATGGTGTCCGGCTCCGCGTCCTTGAGCAGGAACCCGGAGGCCCCGGCCTCGAGTGCCCCGAACACGTAGTCGTCCAGGTCGAACGTCGTCAGCATGAGCGCGGGGATCGCCGGATCGGCGTCCGGCGCGCAGAAGATCCGGGCGAGTTCGATGCCGTTCATCACCGGCATCCGGATGTCCAGGCAGGCGACGTCGGGTCGCGTCTCGCGCGCCAGCGCGAGCGCCTCGCCGCCGTCGGCGGCCACGCCGACCACCTCGATGTCCGGCTCCGCACCGAGGAGCGCGGACACCCCGGCGCGGACCAGGGGCTGGTCGTCCGCGACCAGCACGCGGATCACGCGACCACCCCGGTGCCGTCGGCGGCCTGCGCGGGTGCGGCAGGTGCCTCCCGGCCGAGCGCCAGCTCCACCAGCCATCCGCCGGTCGCGGTCGGGCCGGTCTGGAGGCGCGCCCCGACCAGGTCCGCCCGCTCGCGCATCCCCCGCAGGCCGTTGCCGCCCGAGGGAGAGGTCCCCGCTGCCGGCACGGTGGCCGGTGCGTTCTCCACCCGGATCACCACCCGGGTCGCGTCGCGGTCGTCGATGGTGACGGTGCACGGGGCGGACGGGGCGTGCAGGGCGGCGTTGGCCAGTGCCTCCTGGACGGTTCGGTACGCGGCGAGCTGCGCGAGCGGGCCGACGCCGTCGGCCAGCGGACGCTCCCCCGGCAGCACGTCGAGCCGGACGTCGCTGCGGAACCGGGCGCGTTCGGCCAGGTCGACGATGCCGGCGACCGTCTCGACGGCGCGCTCGGCAGGGGCGTCGTCGCGGAGCAGGCCGACCAGGCGGCGCAGGTCCTCGAGCACGGCGGTGCTCTGCTCGCGGACCTGGCGGGCGCCCTCGTGGGCACGCTCCGGGTCCGCGTCGATCTGCCGGTCGATGACGGCGGCCATCAGTGCGATGCCGGACAGGTGGTGCGCGGCGATGTCGTGGAGCTCACGGGCCATCGCGGCACGTTCGCGGGACACCGCGGCGTCGACCAGGGCGTCCTGCTCACGGTTCACGGCGCTGGCCTCGGCGGTGCGGGCGACGCGGACCTCGCGGCGGGACTGCACGAGCAGGGTGACCAGCAGGGGCAGGCCGACCGCGCCGATCGCCTGCAGCACGCCCTGCCCGAGCGAGCCGGACACGGCGGCCGTGGTGTCACCGGCGACCGCCAGCACCACATTGCCGGCTGCCACCAGGGCAGCGGCGACCACGAGTGTCGGCCAGAGGCGGGCCAGCGGGACGCGGAGTGCGGCGAGGACGACGGCGACGACCACGGGCAGTGCGGTGAGGCCGAACAGGTCGGACGACGCCGGGGCGAGCGCCGCGACCACCACCGTCAGGGCGGCGACCACGATCAGGACGGTGCGCGGTGCCCGACGGGCGGCGAGCAGGGCGGCCGACTGGGCCAGCAGGCCGAGGGCCAGGACGGTCCAGGCGGCCGAGAACACTGCAGGGACCCCCAGTGCCAGGGCGGGGCCGTCCGGTTCGAGGGCGTCCAGGGGCGGCAGGCCGAGCAGCAGCCCGAGTGCGACGACGGCCGTGCCGAGGGCGACGAAGACGTCGACGCGGCGGGCGCGCTGTGCTGCCGGCTCGGCCGGTGCGCGCAGCGCGTCGTGCTCAGCGGGTGCCATCGTTGGATCCTACGAGGCGGGCGCGGGTGGGGACCGGTGCGTCGAGGGGCAGGGCGCGTCGGGCGGGGTCGTAGCCCAGGCGGCCACGGGTCACGGCGAGCAGCACCACGGCGGCGATCGTCGACATGATCGTCAGGCCGATCATCAGCGTGCCGGCGGTCATGCTCGGGTACATCTCGGGGAACAGCGTCGAGATCGTGTTGTTCACGCCGACGTGCAGCAGCAGGGCCAGGGGCAGGCTCTCGCGGGTCTTGTTGAAGACCTGGATCATCACGACGTTGAAGGTGATGGTGAACAGGGCGAACACGACGGGCTCGCTCCAGTGCGCGTTCGGCCAGCCGCCCCAGTCGCTGAAGTACAGCGGCATGTGCCAGAGCGCCCAGATCGGGCCGAGGATCGCTGCGGCGCCGAGGCCTCCGAAGCGGTGCTGCAGGCGGGGCAGGGCGAAGTCGCGCCAGCCGGGCTCCTCGCTCAGGCCGGTCGAGAACAGCTGGATGATCAGGCCGGGCACGAGCATGGCGAAGGCCAGGGCCGAGGGAGCCCGCACGTCACCACCGGCGAACGGCAGCGCGGACACGACGATCAGGGCCGGCACGACGACGAGCGCCAGCGCGTACCAGTACCAGGCGACCCGCCAGCGGAACAGCCGTCCCACCCAGCGGCGGAGCCCCGCGTGACCGTCGGCGACCGCGGTGACGATGAACGCGCTGCCCAACGGGCCGAGGAGCGCACCGGGCAGGACGCCCGTGAACTGCGCGCTGCCCAGGACCTCGGGGAAGTGGATGTCCCACACGCCCATGCCGTGCGGGGACAGGATGTACGGCACCCACGCGAGCCAGCTCAGGCCGAGTGCCATGGTGAAGAAGGACGTGAGCGGGTGCCGGGCGATGGGGCCGCGGACACCCCCTCGGTCGCGGGCTGCGGTGCCGGCGGTGGGCCGGACTTCGGTGGTGTTCGTCATGCAGACGACGCTAGGAAGCCGGGCGCTCGGGGACGACCGGCTTCGGGATGCACCTGCGGGAGTTCCATCGAAGGATGCAAGTGCCTTTCGCTCGGTTCGGCACTCCTGAACACGCCGTCGTCGTGCGCAGACGCCGGCGTCTCGCGGGTCCGGTCAGGCAGCGCGCTGGGCGGCCACGTGGGCCAGGACGACGGGGTCCTCGCAGCCGCGGGCGAACCCCAGGATGCGCCGGTCGATGTCCCGCTGCAGCACCAGCACGCCGATCCGCTCGGCGATCGGCGCGAGCCACTTCGGCCGGCACGTGAAGTTGTAACGCCAGACGGCCAGGGTGTGTCCGCGCTGCCCCTCGGCCGCCGTGAAGCGCCAGCCCCCGCCCATGCGCTCGAAGAACCACGAGCCCTTCGTCATCTTCATCCCCACGTTCGACGGCGGGTGGTACGAGACGTACTCGCTCTCCATCGCCAGCCCGAACCGCTGGACCGTGTACGTCCGGACGCCCTTCGCCGGCACGGTCGCACCGTCCATCAGGTACTGGCGGCGGATGAAGGGGTCCCACCGCTTCCGGATCGCCCCCTGTGTCTGCGAGACGGCGAAGGCCACGTCGGGCTCGACCGGGACGACGCAGCGGGACTCGACGACGGGCATGAGTCATCCTCGCACGTGGCGGTCGCGCGGGCCTCCCCCACGCGGCGGACGTCAGGCCCGGTGCCGACCGGCACCGGGCCTGACGTCCCGCGATCCCGCGGGCCTGCGGTCAGCGCACGCGCCGTCGACGCCGCAGCGCCACCATCGCGGTACCCGCACCGAGCAGGAGCACCGCCGCGATGAGGCCCGGCAGGAGCGAGGCACCGGTGAACGCGAGGTCTCCGCTGCCCGTCCCGATGCCGTTCGTACCGCTCGTACCGGCCGGGCTCGTGCCGTCCGGCGTCAGGGCACCGGGAGCCGCTTCGTTGCCCGGGCCTCCGGCTGCGCTGCCGCCGCCCTGCCCGCCATTCCCGCCGTTCGCGGGCGGATCGACCTTTGCCGTGGTGACCACCGCTGCCGACACGTCGGCTGCCAACCCGGCGGGGTCGCTCAGGTGCAGCGCGGTGACGGTCCGGTCCCGCCCGCGGGTCCGCTGCTCGTTGAGCACGACCTTCCCCAGCCCGCCGGGCAGGGCGATCCGGGTGTTCGCCCGGATCGTGCCCGCCGGGATGGTGGTGCCCGCGATCTGCCCACCCGCGGTCGTCACGGTGGCACCGCCGTGGGTCACCCGGACACGGACGTCACGGAGCTCGCCGGCGATGCTCGTGCCCGGGTAGAGGACGACCCGTTCGAGTCGGACCTCGCCGCGGTCACTCGCCGACCGCACCGTGACCCCGTCGACACGCAGCTGTCCGGTGGCGCCGTCCCCGACCTCGTCCGCCCGCTCGGTCACGGTGGTGCCGTCGGCGGCGGGCGCAGCGACGGGTTGTGCCGGGACGTCGCTCGGTCCGGATGCCCGGAGCGCGAAGGCGTGCCAGCGTGCGATGGCCGGGTCGTGCGGCTCCGGTGTCGGCGTGGTGCCGCCCCCTCCCGGGGTCGGGTCCGGGGCGGGCTGCGCCGCCGCCAACGTCACCTGGCCGAGCAGCACGTCGGGGTGCGTCCCGGTCAGGTCCTCGTAGCGGAGCGCCGTGAGCGTGACGGTCCCGTCCGGGTTCTCGGTCCGTTCGCCGATGTGGACGCGGACCCGTTCGGTCCCGTCCGGGGCGAGCCCCGTGTACAGGTCGGTGGCGGTGTTGATCCACACCCCGTTGACGAACACGGCGTTCGACTCGTCGTCGAAGGAGACCGTCATCGTGCCGGCCGCCGTCACCTCGGCGTGCAACCCGTTCACGCGGAGTGCCGGCCAGCGGTAGGCGGCGACGGGGTCGGTGGCCTCGTCCGGGATCTGCTCGAAGTGCCCGACCGAGATGGTCGCGGTGTCGCCGTCGTCCCCGATCGCCGCCGTGACGTCGGTTGCCCGGGCGGGGTAGCCGGCGGTCGCGTCGATGCGGGCGGCGGAACGGTGTTCCCCGGCACTGGTGACCCGCGGCTGCGGGGCGACCAGCGCCGTACCGTCCGTCCCCCGGACGCCCACCCCGAAGGCGGCGGTGACCCGAGCGTCCGTCGGGCTGCTCGCCCTCGCCGGGATCGTGACGGCGCCGAGCCGCACGTCGGGGTGCGCCCCCGTCAGGTCGCGGTAGTGCAGCGCGGTCAGGGTCGTGCTGCCGTCCGCGTGCACCGTGCGCTCCCCGAAGGCCACGCTGACCCGCTCCTTGCCGTCAGCGTCGACGCCGGTGTACAGGTCGGTGGCGGTGTTGATCCACACCCCGTTGACGAACACCGCGTTCGACTCGTTCGCGAAGTCCACGGTCATCGTCCCCTCCGGCGTGAGGTGGGCGTCGAGGCCGTACACGCGCAGCGCTGGCCAGCGGTACTCCGCGACCGGGTCCGAGGCCCGGTCGGGGATCTGCTCGAACGAGTCGAGGTGCACGTCCGAAGTACCGTCCGCCGCAGTCGAGACGGTGACCCCACGTGCGGTCGACGGGGAACCGTCGGCAGCGTCGACCCGGTCGGCGGTGCGCTTCGCGACGCCGGTCACCGTGGGCTGCCCGTCGATGAGCACGGTTCCGTCCGGGGCAGTCACCTGCACACCGCTGACGCTCCGGGTGGCCAGGGCGTCGCCGTGGGCCGGGGTCGGCTGCGGCGCGGGATCAGGCGTCGGAGCCGGGGTCGGGGTGGGCGTCGGCGTCGGCGTCGGGGTGGGTGCCGGCCAGCGGTCACCCGCCGCGCAGGAGACCGATCCGGCACGGACGCGCCAGATCTCGGAGGCACCGGCTTCGGCGTCGATGCGGAGCGCGACCGTCGTCGTGGTGCCGTCGGCGGCCGTCGTGGTGCTACCGACGACGACCTTGGTGGCGCCGTAACGGGACTCCGGCAGGTCGCGGCTCCACCCGGGCGTCGCGGTGGCCTCGGTGGTGACGTCGTCGCCGTTGATGGTCAGGCGGTCGAACGACACCGCGGGGGTGCCGCCGGGAGTGCACGCGGCGCGGAGTCCGGTGAACACGACGGGGGGACGATCGCGCAGGGTGAACTCCCCGCTCGCGATCGTCGAGGTCGCCCCGTCCGGGCCGGCCTCCGAGCGCAGACCGCTCGTGCGGGTGGTGTTGAGCTTCAGGACGTCCTGCGTCGTGTCGACCCGGGCCACCGTCGGGTCGCCCGAGTCCCAGCGCACGGCCGGGGTCGGTGCGGTGAGCGTGCCACCGTCGATGTCGGTCAGTTCGACGCCCGACGCGGCGGCGAGGGTGGCGCCGTCGGCCGCGGTGTCCGCGCTGGCCGGCAGCGCGAGCATGGGCGCCACGAGGCCGATGCCGAGCAGCGCCGAGGCCGCGAGCGCGATGACGGAACTGGTGCGTGGACGATCGGTCATCGGCGGGCCTCCTCGGCGAACGCGGTGAAGAAGGCGCGGCCGGCGGGGACGCCGACCCCGGTCACGTCGTCCCAGCCGGGTGCGGACCGGAGTCCCTGCCGACCGGTGTCCCAGAGGAACAGGGTCTCGGGCCACAGCGCTCCGGCATCGGGCCCGCGCGGCGACCAGGTGGCAGCGGAAGCGGGGCGGACGTCGCGGACGGCGTCGGTCCCGAGCATCTCGTAGAGCATCGGCGTGACGAGCCCGATCCGGACCCCCGTGGCGGCCTTGGCCATGGCGACCATCGAGGCGACCATCGGGGTCGCCAGACTCGTGCCGCCGTGCGTGACGTAGCCGGTCACGCCCTTGTGTGGCCCGTACACGACGAAGCCGGTGTTGGGGTCGCCGATCGACGCGACGTCGGGGACGAGTCGCCCGGTCCCCGGTTCGTCGAGCAGCTGGCGCTGCCACGTCGGTCGGCCGTAGACGTCGGACTGGCCGCCGCCGGCGCCGTACGCGAAGCCCGGCGGGATGAGGGCACCGTTGCGCGCGAAGCGGGTCTCGGTCTCCCAACCAGCCTCGACCGCGACGGAACCGTCACGGGCGAGCCCGGTGCTGGTCGCTCCGACCGCGGTCACGTACGGGCTGGACGCCGGCGACGACACGTCGGGGCCGGAGTCGTGGTCACCGACGGCGCTGTTGTCGCCGTCGTTGCCAGAGGACGCGAACACCGAGATGCCCCGGGCCCCCGCCTCGACGAGCACCCGGTTCAGCAGCGTCCGGTCGTCCGCGGTGTCCAGGTCCTCGGTGGACCCGAACGACAGGCTGATGACGTCCGCACTGCCGTGTTCGACGACGTCGAGGATCCGCGAGAACAACGAGGTGGTGCTGCAGTCGTCGGCACCCCAGTACTCGATGTCGGCGTCGGGGGCCATCGCGTGCACCGCCTGCACGTCGAGGTGCTGCTCCTCTGTCCAGCTCTGCGGCCCGCCGCAGCGGGAGGTGTCCGGCGACGCCGGAGCGTGGTGCTGGTACTGCCCCGAGCGGAACGGCTGGGCGCCCGCCGCCCGGAAGTAGGTGTCCGTGTTCGCTTCGACGTCGGGGTCGTCGTAGGCGGCGACGATCGCTATGGTCGCGCCGCGTCCGGTGTACCCGGCCGGCACGTCGTGGACCTCGCGCAACTGGCCCGGCTGGTACCCGCACAGCGCGTTCGATCGGTGCGTGACCGGCACCGATGCGGGCCAGTCCGTCGTGAGGCGCTCGCCCCACCATGCGGCGCACTGTCCGTCGTCGGCCAGGACCGGCGGTCGCGGGACGGTCTCACCCGGTGCCGGGGTGGGTGCCGCCGCTGCTGCAGTGGTCGTCTCGGTCGGTCGGACGGCGTCAGAGTCAACGGCTCCGGACACGCCGACGACGGCGGTCAGCCCGCGTGGCACGGCGAGGGCGCGGACCGGTGCCACGGCGCTCTGTCCGGCGACGTCCCACCGCGTGAAGGAGGTGTGGAAGGCGTCCGCGATGCGCGCGGCCGTCCCGCGAACGGGCAGGGATGCGATCGAGCGCTCGACGGGGCCGACGTGGAGCCCGGCACCGCGCAACCAGGTCGCCACGGCCGGGGCGCGGTCGAGGTGCACGGGGTCGAGGAGGACGGTGAGGGACAACTCGTCGGCGGTCACCGGGTCGCCGCGCTCCGCGTGTGCGGTCCAGGCGGGGACGGAGTCCGCGAGCGGTCGGGCGGGCGAGGGCGGTGCGGGGCGCACGAGGAGCGCGCCGGGGATGATCACGGCGAGCGCGAGCGCACCGATGAGGAAGCGTGGACGCATGGGTTCCTGATCTGCTGAGAGGCGGGGACGCAGCGCTGCGCGCTGCCACAGCGACCTTACATGCAACTGAGAATCGTTATCACTCGCAGAACACGAGCAGTCCAGACAAACGGGAGGCCCGGTGTCAGCTGACACCGGGCCTCCTGTCCGTCAGGGGGTCAGACCACGGCGCGCAATGCGTCCGCGATGCCCGTCAGGGCCACGTCGATCTCGTCGGCGACCCGCTGGTGGGTCGCCGTCGAGCGACGGTAGGGGTCGTCCACGTCGTCGTCCGCCGGGTCGGCGGGCGGCGGGACCGTTCCACGCAGCCGCGCGACACGCTCCACGAGTTCCTGCGGGGTCGTCACGTCGGCCAGGTCACCGGGCTCGAGGCCGGCGAGCACCCGCGCGAACTGCTTGATCGTGAAGGTCCGCTTGGATGCCCGCGGCGCCAGGGAGACGGCGGCCGCACGGTGCGATCGCTCGGCGGTCAGCACCAGGTCGGCGCTCGCGACGATCTCGGCCGTCAGGTACCGCGACCGGTGGGCCGACGGGTCACCCCCGAGCCGGACGGACTGCTCCGCCGCGGCGCCGTCCATCGCGGCACCGTCGTCGGCGATGGTGCCGGCCGACTCGACCACGAACGCGGGGGCGTCCGGGCCGAGTCGTGCCGTCAGGACCTGCGCGCCGAGCGGCGACCGGCAGATGTTGCCGCTGCAGACGAACAGGATCCGCATCGTCACGCTGCGTCGGTGCGCTCGCCGGCGCGCTGGTCGGCACGCTCGTCGTCGCCGAGCAGGTCGTGCCGCACGACGATGGCGTCACGGCCGGGGCCGACACCGATCGCGGAGATCCGTGCGCCGGACATCGCCTCGATCGCCAGGACGTAGTCCTGCGCGTTCTTCGGCAGGTCGTCGAAGGTGCGGGCTCCGGTGATGTCCTCGGTCCAGCCCGGGAACTCCTGGTACACCGGCTTCGCGTGGTGGAAGTCGGACTGGTTGACCGGGACCTCGTCGACGCGGACGCCGTCGACCTCGTACGCGACGCACACCGGGATCGTCTCGAGCCCGGTCAGGACGTCGAGCTTGGTGAGCACGAAGTCGGTCACACCGTTGATGCGTGCCGTGTAGCGGGCGATCGGGGCGTCGTACCAGCCACAGCGGCGCGGGCGGCCGGTGGTGGTGCCGAACTCGAAGCCGTTGGCGCGCAGGAACTCGCCCGACTCGTCGAACAGCTCGGTCGGGAACGGACCGGCGCCGACGCGGGTCGTGTACGCCTTGACGATGCCGATGATCCGCTCGAGCTTGCCCGGGCCGATGCCCGAACCGGTCGCGGCGCCACCGGCGGTCGCGGACGACGAGGTGACGAACGGGTAGGTGCCGTGGTCGACGTCGAGCATGGTGGCCTGGCCGGCTTCGAACAGGACGGTCTCGCCGCGCTCGAGCGCACGGTGGATCTCGAGGGCGGTGTCGGCGACCATCGGGCGCAGGCGCTCGGCGAACGAGAGCAGCGACTCGACGACTTCTTCCGGGTCGATCGCACGGCGGTTGAAGACCTTGACCAGCAGGTGGTTCTTCTGGTCGAGCGCCGCCTCGACCTTCTGGCGCAGGATGTTCTCGTCGAAGATGTCCTGGATCCGGATCCCGACGCGGTTGATCTTGTCGGCGTAGGTCGGGCCGATACCGCGACCGGTGGTGCCGATCTGGCGCTTGCCCAGGAACCGCTCGGTCACCTTGTCGACGGTGCGGTGGTAGTGCGTGATGACGTGGGCGTTGGCCGACACGAGGAGCTTCGAGACGTCGACGCCGCGGGCACGCAGGGCGTCGAGTTCTTGGAACAGCACCTCGAGGTCGACGACGACGCCGTTGCCGATGATCGGGGTCACGCCGGGCGTCAGGATGCCGGAGGGCAGCAGGTGCAGGGCGTACTTCTCGCCGCCGACGACGACGGTGTGGCCGGCGTTGTTGCCGCCGTTGAACTTCACGACGTAGTCGATGCGGGAGCCGAGGAGGTCGGTGGCCTTCCCCTTGCCCTCGTCGCCCCACTGGGCTCCGATGATGACTGCTGCGGGCATCTGGTTCTCCTCACGTTGGCGGAGGACCGCACACGGCCGTCCGGGCCGGTGGTCCACCCGAGTCTATCGGCTGGTCACCTGCGCGTCACCCGCTGTGACGTCCTGTGGACGGCGGGCCGCTTGTCCACATCGAGCGCACCTCGATGTCCGTCCGGATCGGTCGGAGCACGGTCGGACGCGACCAGATCGGCAGGGCCGAGGACGCGGCCGGCGGCACGATCGGCGAGTGACGTCCGAGACGTCACCGGAGACGAACGGGCGCGTTCCGCTCAGCGGCAACGCGAAGCGTTGCGCGGGGCGCGCCGACCGAGCCTGCGAGGGAGGGGTGCCAGCTGGCACCGCGCCTCCCGTCTGTCCGCCGGTGCGTCCCGAATCGCCCGGCCGACGCGGATCAGCTCCGGAAGAAGTCCTGGTACGACGGGTCGCCGACGGGCTGGGAGTGCCCCGGCTCGGCCAGGCGCTGCTCGATCATGGCCTGGATGACGTCCGGCGGGGTGAGTCCACGACGGCGCCACTCGACCGGGTTGGACCGGAGCTGGTTCAGCGTGCTCTGCATGGGAGCCACACTGGCACCACTTCACTAGTTTGTCTAACTACCTGTCCCGAACACGCGTTCAGGAGGCTGCCCCGCGCTTGGTGAGCAGAAGAGGTCGGATCCCCACTCGGGACCCGACCTCTTCTGCTCACCATGTGGCGCGTGAACCGCGCGTGCTCCCTGTCCTAGCGGCGCGTGACCTTCGCGGTCGCCCCGGACTTGGCCGTGCCGTCCTTGTACCCGGAGGCATGGGCCGTCACCTGCACGCTGACGCGGTGCCCGACGTCGGACGAGCCGAGCTTGTACTTGGTACCCGTTGCCGACTTGACGACCTTGCCGTCACGCAGCCACTGGTACTTGTAGGTCGCCTTCGTCGTGCTCCACGTGCCGTGCTTCGCGGTGAGGGTCGAGCCGACCTTCGCCGTCCCGCTCACCGCGACCTTGCTCCCCTTCGCCAGCGCGAGCTTCGGCGGGACCACGTTGATGGTCGACGTGTCGGCCTGCTTGCCCGCCGCGTTGTCGAGGTGGAGCAGCAGCACCGTCGCCTTGGTGACACCCGAGGCACGGGTGACCGTGAGCGAGTCGGCGTCGGCGAACAGCACGCCGGTGGTGCCGTCCTGCGAGAACGACAGCTTCGGCTTCGACGGGTCGAACGTGGCCGTCTTCGTCTCGTCCACGACCGAGGAACCGCTGGTGGCAGCACCCGGGGCGTAGGCCGACTCCGTCAGCACGGTGTAGTCGAACTTCTTCGACGAACCGATGGCCTTCGCAGCGACGGTCAGCACCTTCACGGAGCTGTCGAAGGTGTTCACGTCCTGTCCGGGCGCACCGCCGTTGAGCGGCTGGACGTCGACGACGGGGTCGACGTCGGGGTCGTCCAGGGCGGCCTTCGCCAGGTCGACCGTCGTGGCGAACGTGGCGTCCACGGCAGCCGACTTCGCGTTGTACACCAGGAAGTCGGGCTCGCCGTCACGGTCCGTGTCGATGAGGACCTCGACGTTGGTCACGGCTCCCGGGTTCGCGTCCGGACCAGCGGTCTGCACGCCGAACGCCAGGGTTCCCGACGCCTTGTCGTACGACGCACCGTAGGAACGGACGTCGGCCGCCTGCAGCGAGCGCGTCGCCGAACCCTCGGGGAACGCCTGGGCGGGGTCGGTGCCGCCGAGCACGAACGGAGCGACGGCGGCGTGGTAGCCGGTCGTCAGTCCGCCCTGGTCGAGCGTGCGGCCCTTGAGCGTCAGCGAGGCCGACTTGCCCGGTCCCGTGAACGAGACCGTGGTCCGGGCCCGCACAGCGCTGACGGGCTTCGGGGCCACGTAGGCCCCGAGGCGCATCGGGTTGAGCGAGCTGTCGGTCGGCGCGAACGCCACGATGCCGGAAGCGGCGGCCACGAACTCGCGCTGGTAGCCCTGCTGGACGGCCTCCTGGGTCGGGTCGATGACCCGGCGGAGCTTCGTCGCGTCGGCGACCGAGAACGTCAGCGTGACCGACGCGGTGCCGTTGGCGGGCACCGTGACCTGCTTCGAGCTGAGCGCGAAGGTCACACCCGGCTGCGACACCTGCGGCTGGTACGACACGTTGTACGTGTGCGCCGTGCTGTCGGTGTTGTCGATCTGCAGGGTGCGGGTCTCGCTCGTCCCGCTCGCGACCTCGACGACGCCGAACGACGCGGTGACGAGCTGGTCGTTCTCGGCACTGCGGACCGTGGTGCCGGCGGTGACCGCCTGCAGTGCGTCCACGCGACCGGTGCCCTGGCGGAGCAGGGTGGCCGAACGGTTGCCGTCCTTCACGTCGTGCGTCGCCGTGTTCATCAGGGCCGCCTTGACCTGCGGGGCGGACCATGTGGGGTGCGACTGGAACGTCAGCGCCGCGATGCCCGCGACGTCCGGCGTGGCCATGGAGGTACCGCTCATCGACATGCGGCCGTCACCGGTGCCGTTGGCCGCGGAGATCACGTTGACCCCGGGGCCGGCGATGTCCGGCTTGACGATGTCGTCGAACGATCCGTGCACACCACGGCTGGTGAACGACGCGAGCGTGTTCACGGCGTCCGCCTCGATGGCGACCTCGAAGCCCTTGAGCTCGTCCGCGAAGCGCACGTGCAGGGTCCCCGCCTTGGCGGTGGCCTGGAGGCTCGCCACGCTCTTCGCGGTCAGCTCGGCACCCGGGATGGTCGCGTTGCCACCGATGCCGGATTCGAACGTGTCGAGTGTGCCCGCCAGCAGGACGCCGACACCGCCAGCGGCCTGGACGTTGCCGAAGCGCACGGCGGAACCGCACTCGAGCGCGGCGTCCGTCCACTTCAGCCAGACGACCTTGCCCTTGATCTTCGCGGCGTCGGCGGCGCTGAACGCTGCACAGCCGTCGATGTTCGCGGTCGGGACGACGACGTCGCCCTCGACGGGCAGGGTCCCCTTGAAGTTGGACGAGTACTGCGAGCGGTAGGTCTTCGCGACGTCGGCCGGTGCGGTGACCTGGACGCCGTCGTACAGCGACTGGCCGGTGGCGCTCGCGGCGACGGTGAGCGCACCCTCGGCGTTGCCCGGCGAGCCACCGATGTCGGTGAAGTCGTCGGCGTTGCCCGAGGCGATCACGGGGAGCACGCCGCGAGCGGTCAGTGCGTCGATCTTGGCGTTGTCGGGGTCGTCCGGCGCGCCGTAGTCGGAGCCGAGCGACAGGTTCAGGACGTTGATGTCCTTGCCCTCGGTGAGCGCCTGGCCCACCCAGTCGAGCGCGGCACCGGTGACGTCGGTCGAGCCACCGTTGTCACCGAAGACCTTCAGGGCGTACAGGCCGGCCTCGGGCGCGGTGCCCGGACCGATCCACATGTCCTGCACCTGCTGCGTGGTGAGCTTGGTGTAGTCGCCGTCGAACTGCTGCTTGTCGGCGGTCAGGCCGTAGCCGGCGATCGAGCCGGACACGTGCGTGCCGTGGTCGCCGCCCTTGCCGTCGATCGGGTTGTCGTCGGGAGCCGGCACCGGGTCGTAGGCGTCCGGGTCCGACGGGTCGGCGTTGTAGGTCGCACCGGCGAAGTCGTACCCGCCGAGGAACTTCGACGCGTCGTACAGGCTCGGGTCCGGGGCGCCACTGCTCGCGTTCGCCAGGGCCTGCTGGTACGCCTCGGTGGTGCCGGGGCCACCGAAGTCGGCCTGCGTGTAGTCGAGACCGGTGTCGAGGACGGCGACGTTGACGTCCTTGCCGGTGTGCCCGGTCTGCTGCCAGGCGTTGAGCGAGCGCGTGTAGACGTCGCTCGCGGCGTTCTTCGGCGCGACGCCGTCGGCGCCGGGCTGGACCAGGCTGGGGTCGACGCCCGAGGGAGCGGCGTCGGCGTTCTCGTTGACCGTCGGCTCGACGATCTTCTTCGGCGTGAGCGGGATGATGCTCTCGACGTCGGAGCGCTCGGCGATCTGCCGGAACGCGTCGACGTCGGCGACGACCGCGACGCCGGGGACGGTGTACTCGGTCGAGTAGAGCTCGGTCGCGTCGGCGTCGGCGCGCTTGACGGCCGACCGCACCGCGGCGACGGTCGACTGGATCGCCTCGACGCGGTTCTTGGCCGCGGAGGACTGGGTCCGCGACTTCGTCAGGTCCCCGCCCTTCGCCTTGGCGTCCACTTCGAGGGCACCCTGGCCGGTCGTGCGCACGAACGCGGCGACGGTCTTCGTCGGCTTGGCGTCACGGAGCGGGGCGGAGAGCTTGAGGTCGGCCACCGAGATCCCGGCCGGAGCCGCGGAGGCCGCGCCCCCGACTGCGAGACCGCCACACGCGAGGGCCGCGACGGCGATGCCGGCGGTCAGGACGCGGGTGAAGCGATGGGGGGTTGGGTTCGGGTCGGTGTTCGGTGTTGCACGGTTCAAAGAGGGCACTCCTGGCTCAGTCCGTGGTTCGCATGAGATTCCTGTGAAGCTATGCGTTCGTTCTCAGGGAAGACAGTCCGCACTTTGGGGGACTCCCCTCGTCCGGGGGACGGAACCTGTTAAGTTGCACACACGTGTGCACGTTATTACGATGGGGTGCGTGACCACCACCGAGCAGCCCTCCCGCGCGCCCCGCCGCGACGCCACGGAGAACCGGGCAGCCCTCCTCGACGCGGCGAAGACCTGTCTGCAGCAGGACCCGGATGCCTCGATCGAGACGATCGCCGCGGCTGCGGGACTCTCGCGCCGTGCGGTGTACGGACACTTCCCCTCCCGCGACGACCTGGTGCGCGAGGTCGTGACCGCCGGCGCCGCCCGGATCGCCGCAGCCATGCCCACCGCATCGGACCTGCAGGAGCTCCCACCGGCCGCACGCCTCGCCGCCATCGCGGTGACGCTCTGGACCGAGGTGTCGCACGTCCGCTCGATGGCCCGGGTCGCCGTCCGCAGCCCGTTCGCCGAACCCGTCGCCGAGGTGTTCGCGCCGCTGCGCTCACAGGTACGCCAGGCGTGCGCGCTCGGGATCGCCGACGGCGCCATGCGGGACGACGTCGACCCCGAGACCCTCGGCCGTCTGGTCGAGGGCGCGTGCATCGCCGTCCTCGACGAGGCCACCCGTTCCGGCACGAGCGACGAGGACGGACGGCGCATGGTGGTGGTGTCGGCGCTGGGCATGGCCGGCATCGACTGGCGCACGGCACTGCTCTCCGAACCCGCTGCCCCCGCTCCCGCCCCCGCCCCTGCCCCGAAGGACCACGCATGACGCTCGAACTCGACCACGTCGGCATCGGCGAGGAGCCCGGCGCACCCCTGCCCGTCGTCTCCGCCGTCGCCGGCCCCGGACGCCCGGGGGTCCTCGCCGTCGAGACCGAGCAGGCACCCGTGCTCGCGTCACTCGTCGCCGGTGGCCGCATGCAGCCCGACACCGGCCGCCTGCTGCTCGACGGGCACGAGGACCCGGCAGCCGTCCGCCGCTCGTTCGCGCTCGTGGACACCCCCGGGGTCGCCGAGCCCTTCCCCGTCATGACCCTCAAGCAGATCGTGCGCGAGGAGCTCGCGTTCGCCGGGCAGCGCCCGAACCGCGAGCACGTCGACACCGTGCTCGACGAGCTCGGTCTGCGGGACTACGTCGACACCGCCGTGCAGCGGGTGCCGACCGCCGTGCGCGTCCGGCTCCTGGTCGAACTCGCCCTGCTCCGCGACGGTGTGACCGGCATCGTGATCACCTCGCCCGAGCGGCACGGCGGCGCCGTCGAGGACTGGTTCCAGGTGGTCCGCGACGTCGCACGTCGGGGCGTGACCGTGGTCCTCGTGACCTCGAAGGCCGCTGCCACCACCGTCGAGCACCTGCTCGACACGATCGACACGCACGACGGCATCGAGACGCACGACGACGTCGCGACGCTCGTGACGCCCCAGACCGAGGACCCCGAGGACGTGGCCCGAACCGACGGAACCGAGCCGGGCCTCCCGGCCGCTCCTTCCGTCACCGAAGCATCCGCAACCGTCCCGACGGAGGCACAGAAGTGACCACCACCTCGCTCGTCCGCGCAGAACTCGCGCGGCTCACCGCGACCCCGCTCGCACGCCTGGCGTTCATCGCGCTGATGATCGTGCCGCTGCTGTACGGCGGCGCCTACCTGTGGGCGAACCGCGACCCGTACGCGAAGCTCGACCAGATCCCCGCCGCGATCGTGAACCTCGACGCCGGCGCCACGCTGGACGGCGACCACGTCGACTACGGCAAGGACGTCACGAAGGAGGCCATCGACGGCGCCGACTTCAAGTGGACGAAGACGAGCGCCGCCGACGCCCGTTCCGGCGTCCGGAACGGCACGTACGACTTCGTCGTCACCATCCCGCACGACTTCTCCGAGCACCTGGTGTCCGCGCAGTCCGACGACCCGACGCAGGCGAAGCTCGTCATGACGACGGCCGACACGAACTCCTACCTGGCCTCGACCATCGCCGAGCAGGCGGGCAAGACCATGCGCACCGCCGTCGCGGAGCGTGTCGGCAAGCAGGCGGCGAAGACCCTGCTCGTCGGGCTCGCCGACGTGCGGGACAGCCTCGGCGACGCCGTCGACGGGGCCGATGAACTCGCGTCCGGCACCGCCAAGGCGGACAAGGGTGCGCACCAGCTCGCCGACGGCACCGGCAAGCTGTCGTCCGGGGCGGCGGAGCTCGCGTCCGGCACGGCCGACCTGCCGTCGCAGACCCAGCAGCTGAACAGCGGGGCGCAGCAGGTGGCGTCGGGGGCGTCGACCCTGGCGTCCGGGCTGGCCAGCGCGCAGCAGCAGACAGCGGCACTGCCGTCGCAGACGCAGCAGTTGGACAGTGGGGCGCAGCAGCTGCAGTCCGGGTTGCACCAGCTCCGCGACCAGACGGCCTCGCTTCCCTCCGACTCTGCGCGCCTGTCCAGTGGTGCGTCGCAGGTCGCCAGCGGCAACGCCGAGCTCGCCGACAAGGCCGCACCGTTCATCGCGGGCGTCCAGCAGCTCTCTGCGCAGTCGCCCGAACTCGTCGCGTCGCTGAAGCCCGTCGTCCAAGCCTCCACGGTGCTCTCCGAGGAACAGAAGACCCGACTGCTCGCCGGGCTCGACGACCTGCAGGCCGGCAGCACCGAGCTCGGTACCGGTGCCGGCGACCTGTCCGGCAACCTGCAGAAGCTCAAGACCGGCAGCGCGCAGGTGTCCGCGGGCGCCTCACAGCTCGCCGAGCAGGCCCCGGCGCTGACGAGCGGCATCCAGCAGCTCTCCGACGGCTCGGACACGCTCGCCGCCGGCACCGGCAAGCTCGCCGCGAAGGCCCCGGAGCTGTCGTCCGGGATCGCGGACGCGGCCACGGGCGCCTCGACGCTCTCGTCGGGCGCGTCGAAGGTGGCCGACGGCACGTCGAAGCTGGCCTCGGCCGCTCCGACGCTGTCGTCCGGTGCATCGCAGCTCGCGACCGGTGCGAAGACCGCCGACGAGGGCGCCTCGTCGCTCGCATCGGGGTTGGACAAGCTCACGACCGGCTCGTCGAAGCTCGCGTCGTCGCTCGACGAGGGCCGCACGAAGATCCCGGCGTCGAACGCCTCGGAGCGTGCGTCGCAGGCCTCGGTCATCTCCGACCCGGTCAAGGTCGGGGACGACAACGTCGCCGCCGCGTCGAACTACGGTGCCGGCCTCGCGCCGTTCTTCATCTCGCTCGCGGCCTGGATCGGCATGTACGCGCTGTTCCTCATCCTCAAGCCGATCTCGAAGCGTGCGATCACGGCGGTGCGGAAGCCTCTCGCCGTGGTGTTCGGCGGATGGCTGACCCCGGCACTCCTCGGCCTGGTGCAGATGGTGGCGCTGTTCTTCATCGTGCGCTTCGCCCTCGACCTGAACGTGGTGCACGTCGGCGGCACGATCGGGATCATGGTGCTTGCCTCGGCGACCTTCGCGGCGATCATCATGGCGCTCAACGTGCTGCTCGGATCGGTGGGGCAGTTCCTCGGCCTGGTGCTCATGCTCGTGCAGCTCGTCACCGCCGGCGGGACGTTCCCGTGGCAGACGCTGCCGGGGCCGTTGGCGGCGCTGCACTTCGCGCTGCCGATGACGTACTCGGTCGATGCGATCCGGCAGACGATGTACGGCGGGAACCTCGGCGCCGCGTGGTCGGACGCGGGCGTGCTGCTCTGCTGGCTGCTCGGGGCGCTCCTGGTGTCCTTCGTGGTCACGGCGCGGCAGACCCGCTCCCGCACGCTGCGCGACCTGCGCCCGAGCCTGATCGGGTAGCGGGGCGCGGGCGCCGGGCGGCGCGGGCGGCGCGGGCGGCCGCGCGCGACATCGAGTGAGCAGAAGACGACGGGCGTGCAATAGCGACCCGTCGTCTTCTGCTCACTAGACGCGACCTCCTCCGCGTGCAAGGAGCGTCTGCAGGTGCGCGACTGCGGCTGAGCGGTGCAGCGTCAGGTCGGACTTGGTCCACCGGACGACTGCCCAGCCGAGTCGTTCCATCTCGCGGTAGCGGCGGAGGTCACGGCCCCACTGGTCGGCGTCGGTCCGGTGGTGGTCGCCCTCGTACTCGATGACGATGCGGTGCTCCGGGTAGGCCAGGTCGACGCGGCCGACGAACCGGCCGGCTTCGTCGAGCACGTCGACCTGCAGTTCGGGCTCGGGCAGCCCCGCGCGGACGATCGCCAGCCGCGCTCGGGTCTCCTGCGGTGACCCGGCCCCCACCCGCACGAGCTCGAGTGCAACGCGCAGCTTCCGCACGCCACGACGATTCCCCGCCCCGGCGAGCGCGGCGGCGAGGTCCTCCAGCGCGGTCGCGCAGGCCCGCGACGTGACGATGGCGTCACCCAGGACGACGAGCTCATCGAGTCCGAGCAGGTCTCCGCACTCCACCCACAGCGCCGCGGGGCTGCTGGACGGAACACCCCAGCGCTGCCGGGTGCTCACCCGGTCAGCAGCCACACGGTGCCCGGCCACACCGACGCGCCGGGGCTGCGCCTGCGGGTGCACGCTGGTGATGTGCACCGGCGCCTCAGGGCCGCACGGCACCGGCAGCCCCCACAACACCGCCGCCGAGGTGTGGCTGACGAACTGTCCGGGCAACAGGACCGGCCGCAGTGCCTGGATGCGGCGGATCGGATCGGGTGGTCGGTCCCGGGGCCATCGGATCGATCGCGTCGGGCACGTCAGGTCCTTCCGCTGGAGTCGTTGTCGGGGAACTCCGGCTCGATCAGCCGCGCCGATGTCGAAGGCCCGGCCTCGCAGCGCCGGAGGGAGTGGTCGTGGTTGCATGCCGACACGCTCGCGCCCCGCGCCGAGGCCCCGCTCACCGAACCGGAGTTCCGTGCAGAACCGGCACCGTGCCTCCCCTGTGGAGGACTCGCGAACCCAAGGGAGTGAGCAGAAGACGACGAGTGGCTGTTCGGGACCCGTCGTCTTCTGCTCACTCGACGACCCGCACCCGCACCGACCCCCACCCCGCACCCCACCGCCCGGCCCATGTCACGTCAACCGCTACGATCGACGCACGAGCCAACGGAGGTCGAAGCGCATCATGGGAGACGGCAAGCCCGCGACCATCTACGACGTCGCCGCACGCGCCGGGGTCTCGAAGTCCCTCGTCTCCCTCGTGCTGCAGCGCTCCCCCCGGGTGAGCGACCAGCGCCGGGCAGCCGTGCTCAAGGCGATCCAGGAGCTCGACTACCGACCCTCCACCGCGGCCGTGTCCCTGGCCGGCACGCGCAGCCGCACCATCGGCGTGGTCCTCGACGACTTCCGCAACCAGTGGTTCGTGGACCTGCTGACCGGTCTGCGCGAGAGCCTGCAGGACCAGGGGCACCGGCTCGTGGTCGCCGACCGGTTCCTCAACACGGGGCTCGATGCCTCTCCGGTGGAGGGCTTCCTCTCCATGCGCGTCGAGGGCATCGTGATCGCCGGCGAGCCCACCACCGACCTCGCGATCCCCGCCTCGATGCCGCTCGTCATCGCCGGTGGCCGCGTGGCGATCCCCCGCGCCGACACCGTGGCGAACGACGACCACGCCGGTGGCGGCATCGCGGCGCAGCACCTGCTCGACCTCGGCCACACCCGACTCGGGTTCGTCGGTGCGAGCTCGGCGGCCTCGGCCGAACGCCAGTCCGGGTTCGAGCAGGCCGCGGCGACCCGTGCGTCCGTCGTCACGACGGTCCTGCCGGGTGAACCCACCGAGGAGGCCGGTTCCCGCGCCCTCGGCATGCTCCTCGACGAGCACCCGGACGTCACGGCCGTCTTCGCCGCGAACGACGTGATGGCCCTCGGCGCGCTGTCCGAACTCGCCGAACGCGGGTTGCGCGTCCCCGAGGACGTCTCCGTCATCGGCTACGACGACACCCCGGTGGCCGCGATGCGGTACGTCGGCCTGACGAGCATCGACGACCGCAGTGTCGAGATCGGTCGCGGCGCCGGCGAGCGCCTGCTGGCCCGCATCGCCGATCCGCGGATCGCCGCCACGGAACTCCTCGTCGAACCCCGCCTGGTCGCGCGCCGCACCACCGCCGCTCGCTGACGCGTCAGCACGGACCCTGGCCTGGAGGCCCGCCCCGTCTCCGCCCCGCCCGCTTCGTGAGCACGAATGGTCGGCTCCAGGGCCCGTACCCGACCAGTTCTGCTCACGAAGCGCCCGGCAACTCCGCGTGCTGGACGACCCACGAGTGCATGACGATCGCGGCCGCCGCCGAGGCGTTGATGCTCCGCGTCGACCCGAACTGCGTGATCTCGAGGTGTGCGTCGGCACCGGCGACCGCCTGCTCGGTGAGCCCGGGGCCCTCCTGCCCGAACAGGAACACGCAGCGCTCCGGGATCGTCGCGGTCTCGATGCGCTCGGCACCCGGGGTGTTGTCGATGGCGACGACGGGACGCTGTTCCTCGGCCATCGCGGCGAGGAACGCCTCGACGTCGGGGTGGTAGCGGACGTGCTGGTACCGGTCGGTGACCATCGCTCCGCGCTTGTTCCACCGGCGTCGCCCGATGATGTGCACGGTGCCGGCCAGGAACGCGTTGGCGCTCCGCACGATCGACCCGATGTTCAGGTCGTGCTGCCAGTTCTCGATCGCCACGTCGAACGCGTGCCGGCGGGTGTCGAGCTCGGCGACGATCGCGTCCATCGACCAGTACCGGTAGCGGTCGAGCACGTTCCGGGAGTCCCCGGCGGCCAGCAGCTCCGGGTCGAGCCGCGGGTCGTCGGGCCAGGGTTCCGGGTGCGGCCCCACCCCGTTGGTCGTCAGCTCGTGCGACGGTTCGGGCGCAGTGGTCACCCGACCAGCGTACGGCGCACACGGGACCGGCCCGACGACGGCAGCGCCCGGCGGCGGCGCGGGCTCAGGCGGCGCCGGCCCCGTGGGCGATGCGCGACTCGATGCCGGCGATCAGGATGTCGAGGCCGAGCGCGAACCGGTCGTCGTAGGAGTGCTCGCCGAGGATCTCGCCCACCAGCCGGTGCCGCTCGGGGCGTCCGGCCTCGGAGTCCCCGCGTCCGACCTGCACCCCGGCGTGCCCGACCACGAAGTCGTACACGACGAAGAAGGTGTACATCGCCTCGGCCGGCGGCAGCCCGGCGTCCTGCAGGGCACCGACGACCTTCGCCACGACGGCGTCGGACTCGGTCGAGGCGAGCGGGGCGCGCTGGCTGTGCGACTCGAGCACGAGCGGGTGGGTGCGCATCAGGTCACGGAACGTCGTGGCGAAGGTGCGGACGACGGCGTGCCACTCGTCCGGCCAGACGAAGGTGGCGGTGAACTCGTCGACGGTGCGGCGGACGAGTTCGGCGTGCAGGTCGTCCAGCCCGCCGATGGTCCGGTGCACGGTCATCGGGGCGACCCCGAGCCGCACGCCCAGGGCCCGGAAGGACAGGCGGTCGAGGCCGTCCTCGTTCGCGATGGTCGTGGCGGCGTCGATCACCTGCTCGCGGGAGAGCACGTTCGGGCGGCCTCGGCGTCGTCGCGGCGTCACCTCGAGCTCCGTCTCCGACACCGGGGTGGGTCGGGGCGCGGCGGACGGGGTTCCGGGTTCGACGAGCACGGGGGGCCTCCTTGATTCGGTACGTGTCCCGAAAAGCGTAGGGCAAAAGCCGACCGCGGTTCGGTGTCTCGACCTTCTCGGGTCTCGGAGCAGCGCGCAAGAGCCGCCCCGGGCCTCCCGGCCCTTTCCGAGCCGACCACGAGCCGGGCCTGAACCCCTGCGCAGTAGGGTGAGGGCCATGGCGACCCGAGACGACGTCGAGTGCTGGCTGACCGACATGGACGGCGTGCTCGTCCACGAGAACCAGGCGCTCCCGGGCGCGCCGGAACTCATCCAGCAGTGGCTCGACGACGGCACCGAGTTCCTCGTGCTGACGAACAACTCGATCTTCACGCCGCGCGACCTCAGCGCCCGGCTGCGGAGCTCGGGTCTGCACGTGCCCGAGGAGCGGATCTGGACGAGTGCGCTCGCGACCGCTGACTTCTGCAAGTCACAGATGCCCGGCGGCTCGGCGTTCGTGATCGGTGAGGCCGGCATGACGACCGCCCTGCACGAGGCCGGGTTCATCATGACCGAGACCGCCCCCGACTACGTCGTCGTCGGCGAGACCCGCAACTACTCGTTCGAGGCGATCACCAAGGCCGTCCGGCTCATCCGCGCCGGTGCCCGGTTCATCGTGACGAACCCCGACGCCACCGGCCCGAGCGCCGAGGGGGTCCTGCCGGCCACCGGCGCCATCGCGGCGATGATCGAGAAGGCCACCGGCAAGCAGCCCTACGTGGTGGGCAAGCCGAACCCGATGATGTTCCGGTCGGCGATGAACCGGATCGGCGCGCACTCCGAGAACACCGGCATGATCGGCGACCGCATGGACACCGACGTGCAGGCCGGCATCGAGGCGGGGCTGCACACCGTGCTCGTGATGACGGGCATCAGCGACCAGGCCGAGATCGACCGGTACCCGTTCCGCCCGAGCGAGGTCATCTCGGGCGTGCACGAGCTCGTGCGCACCGAGCCGTTCGAGGTCGAGCTCTAGCTCGAGCTCGAGCGGCCCACGCCACCCGGGTGCGCCCGTTCGCCGCAGACCGCTCGATGACGATCCGGTGAACAGAACCGCCCTGCGGTGAACGACGGGAAAACTGCCCCTGGGGCGACTCTATGGTTGCCCTGGTCGAGCCGAAAGTGGCTCTGATCAGGGTTTTCTGTGAGTTGCTACAGGATGGGGTCATCGGTGCCGATGTCGGTTCGTGCCACGACGGCAGTGGTCGTCGGCGCGCTCGGGGCACTCGTGGGGACGGCGATCGTCGCCCCGCACCTGGTCCCCTCGTCGGCGCCGCAGACGTCGGCGGTCACCGTGCAGGCCGGCACCGACGCCTGCGGGACGGGGTGGCCCGCGAGCCCGGACCACGCCCTCGCCGGCCCCCAGACGTTCCGGATCCACAACACCTCCGTCACCGGGATCGAGGTGCAGCTGGTCGACCCCACGAACGGCGCGGTCTACCTCGACGCGGAGGGCCTGGGATCGGGTGCGACGCACGACTACGGCGTCCGACTCCCCCGCGGCCAGTACCGGTTCCGCTGCCTGCCCGCCGACGCGAACCCGAGCACCGGGCCCGTCGTCCACCTGCGCGGCGCCACCCACGTCAGCGACGAGACCCCGGGGATCGTCCCGGTCACCCGCGACGACCTGATCCCCGCCGCGAAGTCGTACGGCGCCTGGATCGAGAGTCGCCTGCCGGCGCTGCTCGACGACGTGCGCGCGCTGGACGCCGACGTCCGTGCGGGTGACGTCCGCGCCGCACGGCGGGACTGGCTGACCGGGCACCGCGAGTACGAGCAGCTCGGAGCCGCCTACGGGGCGTTCGGCGACGACGACACCGCGATCAACGGGCTCCCGGCCGCCGGACGGACCGCACTCGACGACTCGCACCTGACCGGCTTCCACCGCGTCGAGGCGCTGCTGTGGTCGGGTGCGCCCAGCCGTCGCGCCGTCGCGCCCGCCGACGCCCTGGTCGCCGCCGTCGCGCACCTGCGCCGGACGTTCCCCATCCAACGGGTCGACCCGCTCGACATCGGCCTGCGCTCGCACGAGATCCTCGAGAACGCACTCCGCTTCGAGGCGACCGGGGCCACCGACGCCGGCAGCCACACGGCACTGGCGACGATCGACGCCAACACGAGCGGGACGGAACACGCGCTCGAGCCGCTCCGGTCGATCCTGCGGACCCGCTACCCGGGCCTCCGGGCCACCGATCGTGCGCTGGCGACCCTCCGTGCCGACGTCCGGTCACACCGACGGCCGGACGGCAGCTGGGACACCCTCGACGGTCTCGACCGCACCGCCCGCGAGCACCTCGACGCCGACCTCGACGCTGCGCTCGAACGACTCGCCCCCGTCGCCGCCATCTGCGACCCGAGGAGGACCTCGTGACCGAACGACCGCAGTGCCAGGGCCGGCAGGGCATCCAGAGCCGGCAACTCCCACGCGGGATGGACGCGGCGACGTACCGACGGATGTCCGAGGCGCACGCCCGCCTCGGACTGTCGGCCGACGGCAGCGCGTGTCCCGCCGGTGCACCGGACGACCAGCAGCCGCCGACCGGCCCCACCCGCGGGGTCGGCCGCCGCGCGTTCCTGACCAGCGCGGTCGGGGCAGGTGCCGGAGCCGCCGCGGCGGCAGCGAGCCTGACCGCCGGGGGTGGGACGGGCCTCCAGGCAGCCGCCGCGACCACGGGCGGTGCCGACGCTCCGCCCGGTTCCTCGTACGCGTTCCACGGGGCGCACCAGGCGGGGATCACCACGCCCGCGCAGCGACAGTCGGCGTTCCTGGCGTTCGACGTGACCGCGGCCGACCGCGGGGAGCTCGCCGACCTGCTCCGGACGATCACCGAGCGGGCCCGGTTCCTCACCCGCGGCGGCACGCCTGCCGACGTCGGGATCACCGCGCCGCCGGCCGACTCCGGCGTGCTCGGACCGGAGGTCGCGGCCGACGGGCTCACCGTGACCGCGAGCGTCGGTGCCTCGCTCTTCGACCACCGGTACGGCCTGTCGGGGCAGCGCCCGGCGCGGTTGCGGACGATGGAGGACTTCCCGAACGACGACCTCGACCGGTCGATCTCGGACGGCGACCTGCTGCTGCAGGTGTGCGCGCACAACACCGACACCGTCCTGCACGCCGTCCGCGACATCGCCCGGGCCACTCGCGGCGGCATGCAGGTGCGCTGGCGGCAGGACGGTTTCGCGTCCCCGCCGCGCCCCTCCGGC
This sequence comes from Curtobacterium sp. ME-Dv--P-122a, assembly GCF_030209645.1. Lineage (NCBI taxonomy): Bacteria > Bacillati > Actinomycetota > Actinomycetes > Micrococcales > Microbacteriaceae > Curtobacterium > Curtobacterium sp. ME-Dv--P-122a. The sequence goes on along the minus strand of NZ_JARVRO010000008.1, from coordinate 115,486 downwards.
ACCCCGCGCAACCTGCTCGGGTTCAAGGACGGCACCGGCAACCCGTCCACCGCGGACCGCAGCGTCATGGACGACCTGGTCTGGACCCGCGGCGGACAGGGCGGCGAACCCGACTGGGTCACCGGGGGCAGCTACCACGTCGTGCGGACCATCCGGATGTTCGTCGAGTTCTGGGACCGCGTCTCGCTGCACGAGCAGGAGAACATGATCGGCCGGCACCGCGACTCCGGTGCCCCGCTCACCCGCAGCGGCGAGTTCGACGACCCCCGGTACCAGGACGACCCGACCGGCGACGTCATCCAGATGGACGCGCACATCCGGTTGGCGAACCCCCGAACCGCCGAGGCCCGTGCGCAGCAGATGCTCCGTCGTCCGTACAACTACGACAACGGCACCGACACGAACGGCGACCTCGACATGGGCCTGCTGTTCGCGTGCTTCCAGGCCGACCTGGAACGGCAGTTCGTCGCCGTGCAGAAGCGCCTGGTCGACGAGCCCCTCGTCGACTACGTGTCACCGGTCGGCGGTGGCTACTACTTCGCCCTGCCCGGGGTCCGCCACGCGGACGACTGGCTGGGCCGTCGGCTGCTCGCACGGACCTAGCCGGGCGCCGGGCCGTCGCTCGAACGCGCCCGCCCGCCCGCCGTAGGGCCCCACCGCTCCCCACCACCCCACCGTCCCGACCAGTGAGAGGTTCCACGTGTTCCGACCTTCCGAACGACGCGTCCAACAGGGCGCGCTCGCCATCATGGCCCTGGCGGCCGTCGCCGGGACGGCCCTCGCCATCCCGCAGTCGGCGTCCGCCGCGGACAACTCCCTGAAGACCACCACCCCGATCAAGCACGTCGTCGTCATGTACGACGAGAACGTGTCGTTCGACCACTACTTCGGCACCTACCCGAAGGCCGCGAACACCGACGGCACCCGCTTCACCGCGGCGCGGAGCACCCCGAAGGTGAACACGCTCGCGTCCTCCGGCACCCTGACGAAGAACCCGAACGCCTACGCCCCGTCACGGCTGACGCCCGCCCAGGCGCTCACCTGCGACCAGAACCACAACTACCTGCCCGAGCAGAAGGCCGTCGACGGGGGTGCCATGGACAAGTTCGTCGAGAGCACCTCGGTGGACACCTGCACCGGCCTGTACGGGTCCCCCGGCCTGACGATGGACTACTACGACGGCAACACCACCACCGGGCTGTGGAACTACGCCCAGAACTACGCGATGAGCGACAACGCCTGGGACACCGGCTTCGGCCCCTCCACCCCCGGGGCGCTCAACCTGATCAGCGGCAACACCCACGGCGGCACGGGCGTCGACTCGGTCACCGGTGCCACGGTGCCGACCTCGACCTCCGTCGTCACGAAGGACGCCGCCGGCCAGGGCACCGTCACCGCCGACCCGGACCCCGCCTACGACGACTGCTCCGACAAGGACCACACGTCGACGTCGAACCTGGTCAAGATGTCGGGCAAGAACATCGGCGACCTGCTCAACGCGAAGGGCGTCACCTGGGGCTGGTTCCAGGGCGGCTTCACCCCGACGACGGCCTACTCGGGCACCGGGACCCTCGCCAAGTGCGACGCCACCACGACGAACGTCGGCGGGTCGGTCAGCAACGACTACTCGCCGCACCACAACCCGTTCGCGTACTACGCGTCGACGTCGAACCCGCACCACCTCGCACCGACGAGCGACCGCATGATCGGCTCCACCGACCGCGCGAACCACCAGTACGACCTCTCCGCGTTCGACACCGCGCTCGCCGAGCACCGGATGCCCGCCGTGTCCTTCCTCAAGGCGCCCGAGGCCCAGGACGGCCACGCCGCGTACTCCGACCCGCTCGACGAGCAGAAGTTCCTGACGTCGAAGATCAACGAGATCGAGCGGTCGCCGGAGTGGTCGAGCACGGCCATCGTCATCAACTACGACGACTCCGACGGCTGGTACGACCACGTCGCGCCGACGATCCTGAACGGCTCGACGGACTCCTCGAACGACACCACGGTCTGCACCACGGCCGCGACCAAGGTCGGTGTCGCCGGTGGGTACCTCGACCGCTGTGGCCCCTCGCAGCGGCTGCCGTACCTCGTGATCTCGCCGTTCGCCAAGCAGAACCACGTCGACCACACCGCCATCGAGCAGACCTCGACCACGAAGTTCATCGAGGACAACTGGTCGACCGGGCGGATCGGTGACCAGTCGTTCGACGCCCGGGCCGGGTCCATCCGGAGCATGTTCGACTTCACGCACCCGCAGCACCGCGAGGTACTGCTGAACACGAAGAGCGGTGCGGTCTCGCGGATCGTGTCCACGGCCGTCACGCCGAAGCCGAGCCCGAAGCCCACGACGAAGCCGCACACGGGGACCGGCGGCAGCGGCACGGGCGCGAGCGCCGGTTCCGGCGGAACGGCAGGAACGGCCGGAACGGCGGGCACGGCAGGCACGGGCGCCGGCACGGGCAGTGGGGCCACGACTGCCTCGAGCGCCGCAGCGGGGGCCGGGGCCGCGGGGCAGACCGTCGCCGCCGACCCGTCCGCGACCGACCCGTCCGCGACGCGCCTGGCCTTCACCGGCGTGCAGCTCACCGGGGTCACCATCGCCGCGATCGTGTTCCTGATGGCCGGCATCGCGCTGGTCGTCGTCCGCCGTCGACAGCTCCGGCGTCGGGCCGACTGACACGGAGCGTCGGGTCGACCAACACGACACGCCGAGCCGACTGACACGTCGCGTCGCGTCGCGTCGCGTCGCGTCGCGTCGACCGACACGACCGAACCGTGCCCCGGAGCGTGCTGCGCTCCGGGGCACCGTCGCGTCCGCGCGGGGTCGCCACGCGCCGGTCGGCACAGCGTTCGCCGGTGCAGCGGCCGTCGCGTCCGGTCCCTCAGACCACGTCGGCCGGGAGGCGCGGCTCGCCTCCCGGCACCACGACCGCCCCCATGGGCGGTACCGTCCGCCACCGCTTCGCGAGCCGACGGGGTCGGTCGTCGTACCAGGCGATGATCCCGCCGGCCACGATGCCGAACGCGAGCACCCCGAACGAGAACAGCCCGATCAGGCCGAGCAGGGTCAGCTTGCCGAAGTCGCCAGGGTCCGAGGTCGCCGAGAACCCGATGGACCCGAAGTCCCAGAAGGCGTGCAGCAGCATCGGGGCGAGCAGCGACCCGGTCAGCCGACGCGCGACGTACAGCGTCGACCCGAACGACGCCGCGAACACGACCTGGATGAGCGTCGGCCCGATCCCGGCACCGGCGAGCGCGTTGAGCAGGTGCAGCAGCCCGAAAAGCGCACACGACAGGGCCCAGACCCCCATCTCCGGCAGGCGCCGCCGCAGCCCGACGAGCAGGGTCCCGCGGGCCATCAGCTCCTCGAAGACCCCGACGAACAGCACCCCGACGGCGAGCAGCAGGAAGTAGTGCGCCGGCAGCGCCGTCCAGTCGATCAGGGGCAGCCGGACGACGCACACCACGAGCACGAGGATCGGCGCGAGCATCGTCCACCGCAGCCGCGTCCGGACCGGGTCGACCGTGGCGATCCGCCACCAGCCGAGCGCCGTGACGAACAGGGCGAGTGCCACGACGGCGATGCCCTCGGGGATGACCAGGGCGTGCACGACGCTGTCGACCGTCTGCCCGAGGGTCGCGTAGTCGTCGCTCGGCCGTGACCGCCAGGCGCTGATCGCCGCGAAGACCACGATCGGCGCGAGCCCGAGCAGCAGCGACGGGGGCACCGGCCAGCGACGGCGGCGGACTCGGGCGGGGGCGGTGGTGGTCACCTCCCGGTTGTACCAGGCGGGTCGTACGATTGGCGGTATGCGCCTGCCCTCCCTGTCCACCATGGCAGAGGACTACGTCAAGCTCATCTGGAAGGCCAGCGAGCGCGGCGGGCCCGGCTTGGCGACGCGGGACATCGCGGCGTCGCTGAAGGTGTCGGCGTCGACGGTGTCGGGCAACCTCAAGAAGCTCGACCGTGACGGCCTGATCGAGCACACCCCGTACTACGGCGTCGTGCTCACCCCGCTCGGGCAGCAGGTCGCGGTGGCGATGGTCCGGCGACACCGGCTGATCGAGACGTTCCTGGTGGAGCGGCTCGGCTACTCGTGGGACGAGGTCCACACCGAGGCCGAGGCCCTGGAGCACGCCGTGTCGGAGCAGTTCCTCGACCGGGTCGACGCCGACCTCGGCCACCCGACGCACGACCCCCACGGCGACCCGATCCCCGGTGCGGACGGCATCGTGCCGGACTCCCCCGGCACCCTCCTCGGTGCGATCGAGCCGGGAGCGTGCGGCACCGTCGACCGCGTCTCGGACGACGACCCCTCGCTGCTGCGGTACTTCGACGAGCTCGGGGTGGGACTGGGCACGCACCTGCGGGTCGAGCGGGTGCGGGACTACGCCGGCGTCATCGCGGTGTCGCGGCGGGCGACGGACGGTTCGGAGTCCCTCGTCGACCTGCCGGCCGCCGCCGCGTCCTCCATCTGGCTCGCGCCCGACGGCGACTGACCGCACGGCGCGCGCGGGCGGGATGGTCGGGTGGTCTGCCGGTCACGACACCCCGCTCACGTCCGCCGAGCGGTCACCACCTGTCGCCCGGCAGCCCCGCAACCGACGGTTCTCGACCACTCAGCACCCAGCGCACGAGGCGTCGTGACCGCACCGCGGCCCGCGAACCCGCGTGGCGACGGACGGGAGGCCCGGCGCCCCGCCGCCACGCGCCTCCCGTCCGGCGCCCCCGCCGGTCACGACACCCCGCTCACCTCCGCCGAGCGGTCACCACCTGTCGCCCGGGAGCCCCGCAACCGACGGTTCGCGACCACTCGGCACCCCGGCCACGGGGTGTCGTGACCGCGCGACGCGCCCGCCCCACCACCGCGACGGCGACGGTTCTCGACCACTCGACCCGCCCGGCCGGGCGCGCCCGCCGGCCCTAGCCCTTCACGGAGCGCGTCCGGCCGAGGGCGACCTCGCGCCGAGCCCGTTCGAGCGCGTACTCGGAGGCGACGCCGGCGTCGTGCAGCAGCCGTTCGGTCTCGCGCACGTGCTCCCGGACGGCGTCGGTCCCCCGGTCGGCGGCCGCGGCGAGGACCGGTCCGACGGTGTCCTCGCCGAGTCCCACCAGGGCACGCGACAGGCTGAGCCGACGCTCGCGGTCGCCGATGCCGAGCTGCACCGCGAGGGTCCGCGCGAGCGACGCCCGCTCGTCGTCCGGCACCAGTGCGACGGCCGTCCGCCAGGCGGCGCGGAGCACCTCGTCGTCGTGGTCCTCGAGCAGCGGGCGCACCGCGGGCCACGCCTCCGGGTCGCCGATCTTCGACAGGGTGTGGAGCGCCTGGCTGCGGGCCTGTGGCTCGGGGCGCTCGAGCTCGGGCAGCACGCGGGCGACGACGTCGTCGGCGGGGTGCCGGGTGAGCGCCCACGTCAGCATGTCGCGGACGAAGAAGTCCGGCTCGACGGCGCACTGCGCGACGAGCACCTCGAGGTCCGCGGGGTCCGGGGTGGTCCCCGCGGCCATCACGGCCTGCAGCCGGGCGGAGGATCGCGGATCGGCGAGGGCATCGGTGAGCGTGGTCATCCCTCCATCGAAGCCCCTCACGCCGGGGCCGTGTCAAGCATCGGGGCATAGCGTCGGGAGACGTGCGGTTCGCTCCCACCGCACCTCCGACCACGAAAGGACCTCCGCATGCCCCGCATCGGTACCAGTGACCTGCACGTGTTCCCCCTCGCCCTCGGCGGCAACGTCTTCGGGTGGACGGCGGACGAGTCGACCTCGCACCAGGTCCTCGACGCCTACACCGCGGCCGGTGGCGACTTCATCGACACCGCGGACGTGTACTCGGCCTGGGCGCCGGGCAACTCGGGCGGCGAGTCCGAGCGGGTCATCGGTTCGTGGCTGCGCGCCTCGGGCAAGCGGGACGACGTCGTCATCGCGACGAAGGGCTCGCAGCACCCGGAGTTCCAGGGCCTCGCCGCGGACACCGTCGCCGCCGCTGCCCGCGCGAGCCTCGAGCGCCTCGGCACCGACCGGATCGACCTGTACTACGCGCACTTCGACGACCAGTCGACGCCGCTCGAGGAGACCGTCCGCGCCTTCGACCAGCTCGTGCAGGACGGCCTGGTCCGCTACACCGCGATCTCGAACTACTCGAAGGACCGCGCCGCGGAGTGGGTCCGCATCGCGACGGAGAACGGCCTCGCCCAGCCCGTCGCGATCCAGCCGCACTACAACCTGGTCACCCGCCAGCCGTACGAGGCCGAGATCGCACCGCTCGCGCACGAGCACGGACTCGGCGTCGTGCCGTACTTCTCGCTCGCCGCGGGGTTCCTGACCGGCAAGTACCGCTCGAAGGACGACTTCGCCGGCAAGGACCGCGAGGGCCAGGTGTCCGGCTACTTCACCGACGAGGGGCTCGCCGTCGTGGACGCCCTGTCCTCGATCGCCGACGCGCACGGCTCCGAGATCGCCACCGTCGCACTCGCCTGGCTGCAGGCGCAGCCCGACGTCGTCGCGCCGATCGCCAGCGCCCGGAACACCGAGCAGCTGCCGGCGCTGCTGGCCTCGGCGGAGCTCGAGCTCACGGCCGACGAGCTGCAGACGCTGTCCGACGTGTCGGCGAAGGTGCCCGCGAGCGCCTGACGCCGCGCGGCCCGCACCACCGCCGACGCAGAATGACATCCCCGACGTCGCACGACATCGGGGATGTCGTTCGTTGCACACGCGGACAGTCCCGGGGCGCGAGGAACGACGGTGTCGTTGTCGTACGACGTCGACATCGTCGTTCGACGTCGGACGTCGACCGCCCGACCCGCGCCGGCCGCCCGACCCGCGCCGCCCGCCTGCCCGACCCGCCCCTACGCCCCCGGCGCCAACGACCCGGTCAGCGGCTGCCCCGACGACCGCGTCACGAAGCACGCGATGAACCGGTCACCCTGGTCCCACGTCGCCTGGTCCGGGGCGTAGGAACCCTGCACCTGCACGTCCCCCACGGCAGCGGCGGCCGAGGCGTTCAGCGCCGTGTCGGACTGGCACTGGTCGGCCGCCTGGGTCGCGAGGGCCTCGGCGCCGGGGTAGGTGTCGCCCTCGACCGCGAGCCGTGCGGTCAGCTGCCCGATGTGCGGCGTCGCGCAGTCCACCACCGTGAAGGTCTGCGACCACGCGTTCGTGAACGGCGACAGGCACTCCCCGCCGGCCAGGTCGGTCCACGGGTGCTCGCCCGGCAGAGCCGGGGTCGTGGCGAACTGCAGCGTGGCGGCCGGAGCTGCGGCATCACTCGGCTGCGCGGCCGACGCCGACGCCGCAGCGCTCGGTGTCGCCGGCGCCGACGAGTCAGCCACCGGCGACTTCGTCGGCACGGCCTGGTCGGCGATGTTGTTGCCGAGGATCCACTTCGACAGCAGGAACACCAGCACGATGAGCACGAGGATCAGCGCGATCGACCCGTAGATCAGCAGCTGCTTGCCGCGCTTGCCCTCGTTCCGCAGCCGCGCGAAGCCCTCGTTGATGAAGTTGTCGCGGTCGCCGGACTGCCGGTCCGGACCACCGGCCGGCCGCCCAGCAGCAGCAGCCGGCGCGGGGGCAGCAGCAGGCGCAGCAGCAGCCGCTGGCACCGCAGCCGCCGGCATCATCCGCGTCCCGGTGTCCTCCGGGTCGTAGCCGGTCCCGCCGAGCTGCCCGACGGCCTCGGTGCCGAACAGGTCCTTGATGGCGCTCGTGTCGCTGGTCTCGCGGCCGTCCCACTCGGACTGGTCCAGGTCGTCCGGCGCCGCGGCAGGAAGGGACTCCGGCTGCGGACCGGTGTCGTTCCCACGCAGCCCGAGCACGGCGTCGAGGTCCTGCCCCACCGACGGCGGCAGGTGCGCCGGGTACTCCTGGGCACCCGCAGCCGGCTCGACGAGCGGCGGTGCCGCGGTCGGCGGCACGGTCGCGTCGGGCTCGGACCACCAGGGCGTCCCGGCCGCCGGCATCGCGGTGGTCGGCGCATCGGCCTGGAGGCCCTCGGTCGCGTCCGGCACGTCGTCTCCGGCGGGCGCACGGGGCACGTCCACGGCCTCGGTCGCCTCCGACGGAGCGGCACCAGCTGCCGGGACCGCCGGGGGAACCGCCGGGGGCACCGGGTAGGTCCGCGGTGCCTGCGGCAGCCCGGAGGCCGGGGTGTCGACCTCGCCGGCCACGACCTCGTCCTCGTCGTCCAACTCGTCGGCGAGCGACCAGGACCCGGCGGACAGCGCGGTGGTGTCGAACGAGTCGGTGGTCAGCGTCGCCGGGACCTCGCCGGGCTCGTCGTCGTCGCCGATCGCCCAGTCGAACGGCCGGTCGTGGGCACCGGTCTGCGTGGGGACCGGCCCGGTGCTGGTGATGCGCAGCAGGTCGGTGAAGGTCGGCGGTTCCTCGGTCGGCGGCAGCACGTTCTCGACACCGAGGGGCTGCGGGGCAACGGGGGCAACGGGTGCCACGGACTCCGGGTGGTTCCCGGTCGCACGGCCGAGCCAGTCGACGTCTGCGCGGCCCTCGCCGAACGGGTCGACGCGGCGACGCTCGTCCTCGATGGCCTTCGACGCGGCAGCTCGTTCGTCGCGGTGGGTCTGCGCCGTCGGCAGCACGATCGACGACGGGTGCGGTGCAGTGGAGTCCGGTGCGACGTCGGCGGCGGCCGGGATCCGGTCGTGCAGTGTGGAGCGCTCGTGCTCGACGACGGCGTCGGGGTTCTCGGAGGGCGCGAGCAGCTCGGGCGGCATCGAGATGGCCTGGGTCGCGCCGTCGTCGAGCGCCGGAGCCGAAGCGGCCGGCGCAGAAGCGGCAGGAGCCGGCGCAGCAGGAGCAGCAGCCTCGGCGCCCTCCGCCTCCCCCTCGGCCACGAACGGCTCCGGCAGCGGCGCGCCCGTCTCACGGGCGGTGCGCTCGGCCTCGCGGCGCTCCCGCCGCGACGGCCAGTCCTCCTCGCCGCGCGGAGCCCCGAAGATGTCCGCAGCGCTGCGGAGACCGTGGAACGGAGCGTCCGATCCGGACGCACGCCGAGCCTCCAGGCCGTCGTCCCCGTCTGCCGGGCCGGCGGTGCCGTCGGGTTCGCGTGCGTCGTCCGGACGCTCCTCGGTCACGCGGTCAGCCCCAGATCAGCCAACCCGATGGCCGCGAAGTACGGGTAGCCAGCCGCCTCGATCGTCTCCTTGGCGCCGGTGTCCCGGTCGACGACGACCGCGACGGCGGCGATGATCGCGCCCTCGCGCTCGAGCGCCTCGGCCGCCTTGAGCGGTGAGCCCCCGGTGGTGGAGGTGTCCTCGAGCACGACGACGCGCTTGCCCTTGAGGTCCGGTCCCTCGACCTGCTTGCCGCGGCCGTGGTCCTTCGGCTCCTTGCGGACGACGAAGGCGTCGTAGGTCAGGCCCTGGGCTGCGGCCTGGTGCAGGACGGCGCTGGCGATCGGGTCGGCGCCCATGGTCAGGCCACCGACGGCGGAGACGTCCGGCACCTGCTGCACGAGCTCGGTCATGACCTGGCCGATCAGCGGCGCGACGCGGTGGTCCAGGCTGACCTTCCGCAGGTCGATGTAGTACGTCGCCTTCTTCCCGCTGGTCAGGGTGAAGTCGCCGTGGAACACCGCTTCGGAGGAGATGTACTGGATCAACTGTTCGCGCGCGTCGGTCACAGCGCACAAGGGTAGTCGGTCGGGCCCGCAACGCGCTCCCCCAGCCTGTGGGTCTGTGCGTACCGGCACCGAGGCGGCCTCGGTACGCTCCGGGGCATGTCCCGAGCACCGCGTCGCCCCGCCGTGGAGCCGGCTCCGTCCGGCGGCCGCCGGACCGGTGGGGTGGCCGTCACGATCGGACGGGAGGCCCTGGGCGGCCTGGTCGCGCTGGCCCTGGCCGTCATCGCCCTGCGCCACGTCGTCGCGACGGAACGGGTGGCGCTGCTCTGGTACGACGGCGACTCGGTGCTGCTGCCGCTCGTCGAGCGCTCGCTGCAGGCCGGCCAGCCGTTCGAGTGGGCGATGTCTCCCGCACTGTTCTTCTTCCCCGAGCTGCCCGTGTACCTGTTCTGCTCACTGGTGACCGCGACCCCGCAGCAGGCCCTGGCGCTGAACGGGGTGCTCGTGCTCCTCGCGGTCTACGCGCTGGTGCGGGCCGCCGCGAACGAACTGATGCCGTCCGCCGGGCGCCCCGCCCGGATCGCGGTGTCGGCCGGGGCTCTCGGCCTGGTCACGCTGCTGGTGCTGACCGAGTCGTCGGCGACCGCGACCTCGCTCGAGCTGGCGTCCCTGCTGCTCACGACGACCTACTACTACGGCGCCGTGCTGGCGGTGCTCGGCACCGCGGTGCTGGTGCTGCGGGCGGTGCGCCTCGGTCGGGCGTCGGTGCCCCTGCTCGTGGTGCTCGGACTCGTCGCCGCGTGCACGACCGCGTCGAACCCGCTGTACGTGCCGTGGTCCGCCGCTCCCGTCGTCGTCACCCTCGGGCTCCTGGTGCTGGCGCGGCGGGTGCCGTGGCGCCCCGCTGCGCTGCTCGCCGGTGCCGTGACGGTCGGATCGGTCGTCGGGTACCTGGTGCGGATCCCACTCCGGCCGTTCGTCTCCCTCGACCCGGCGACGTACGTGCAGCCGTCGCGGGCCGGCGAGACCCTGCGGTTCTTCGCGGCACTGACCGACGACCGGGCGGGCACGGCACCGGGCGACCTCGGGCTCCTGCTGCTGTTCGCCGGGGTGCTCGTCACCGTCGGCGGCACGGTCTGGGCCTGGCGGGTCCGCACCGCACGCACCGTGCTGGTCGCGACGCTGCTGCCGCTGGTGACCGTCGTCGCCGTGTCCGTCGGGGTCGTCGTCGCCGGGTCCGAGACCCCGCGCTACCTGCAGCCGATCGTGACGGCACCGCTGCTCGCGCTCGTCGCCGTGGCCGAGCTCACCCGCACCGCGGTCCGTCGCACCCGCGTGCACCGCCCGCACCGCGGGGTCCGGGCGGGGGTGGCGGTCGCGATGGCCGCCGTGCTCGCGACCGGGATCGCCGTGGCCCCCGGCACCGCCCACGCCGTGTCGACCGCGCGGTACCCGGCCGCCGCGTGCCTGGACCGCTGGGCCGACGGGCGCCAGGTCACGGGCGTCGGGCAGTTCTGGACGGTCCGGCCCCTCGCCACCTACGCGGCGACGAACGTCGGGCTGCTGCAGGTCCGCGACACCTTCGAGACGTACCCGTGGCTCGTCGACCTCGGCGCGTACCGCGACGCCGACCCGAGCTTCGTGGTGGTCGGCTCGCACGACCTGTGGACCACCGCGGTCGAGGACTCCCTCGGCCCCCCGGCGACGATCACCCACTGCACCGGGTTCGACGTCTACGACTACGCCGGCACCGCCGGGCAGGCGATCCTGCGGCGCGACGTCGTCGGGAGCGCCGACGTCATCCGGCGTGACCGCGGCTTCTGATCCACTGCTGAAGTTGTCCACAGCGGCGCGTTGCCGTCCGATGCTCGCTGTACGGATGTATAGGCTCGTGCTCGATGTCTCGTCCCACCAGCCTCCGCGCCCACCGTGTCCCCGTGCGCCTGCGCCTCGCCGTCACCGGCCTGGCACTCGCGGGCCTCGTCGGCACGGTCATCGCCGACGCTCCGGCCGCTCAGGCGGTGACCTACCCCACGTGGGACGAAGTGAAGTCCGCCCGCGGCAAGGAATCCGCGAAGCAGGGGCAGATCACCGAGATCCGGGGCATCATCAGCGAGCTCGACGCCAAGGTCGACGCGGCTGAGGCCAAGGCCAAGAAGCTCGGTGACGTGTTCTACAAGGCGCAGCGCAAGGCCCAGACCGCGGCCGAGAAGGAACAGCAGCTCCGCGCCGACGCGAAGGACCACGCGAAGGTCGCCGACCAGAGCGCCGCGCAGGCCGGGCAGTTCGCCGCGCAGATGTCCCGCTCCGGTGGCGCCGACGTCACCACCTCGGTGATCACCCAGGGCGAAGACGCCAGTGACCTGCTGTACAACCTCGGTGCGCTGAGCAAGCTCTCCGAGCAGGCCGAGCGTGTCCAGGCCGCCGCGAGCGCTGACGCCGCCGTCGCCAGCTCGCTCGAGGCACAGGCCGACCGCGCCGCCGAAGCACTGGGCGACCTCGCCGCCGAAGCCGAAGACCGCATGCAGGAAGCCCAGGCGGCGTCCGACGCCGTGCAGGCCGCCTACGACGAGCAGCAGTCGAACAAGGCCCGACTCGACGCTCAGCTCGCGACCCTGACCTCCGGCCGCGTCCGGACCGAAGCCGAGTTCGCCAAGGGTGAGCGCGTCCGCAAGGCGGCGGAGGAGAAGGCCGCACGCGAAGCCGCAGAGCGCGCCGCCGCCGCGCAGCGAGCAGCTGCCGCACAGGCCGCCGCGAACTCCGGCGGGGGCGCGCCGTCAGGCGGTGGCTCGACCGGCAGCAGCGGCTCGGGCGGCGGCGGTTCCGTCGGCGCGGGCTCCGGGACCGGCTGGGTCCGCCCGGCCAGCGGCTACGTCATCAGCCCCTACGGGTACCGCGTGCACCCGATCACCGGCGTCGTCACCATGCACGAGGGCACCGACCTGGCGAGCGGCTGCTACACGCCCATCGTCGCGGCCTCGGCCGGCACCGTCGACTACGTCGGCTGGTACGGCGGCTACGGCAACTACGTCCGCATCAACCACGGCGGCGGCGTGCAGACCGCGTACGGCCACATCGTCGACGGCGGCTTCCGGGTCGCCACCGGGCAGCAGGTCTCCGCGGGGCAGCTCATCGCGCTCGTCGGCTCCACCGGGGCGTCGACCGGCTGCCACAGCCACGTCGAGGTGCACATCAACGGCGCCACCACCGACCCGGTGCCCTTCATGGGCGCTCGCGGGGTCGCCTTCTAGCCGATCGGCCCCGGTTCCGGCTCGTCGATCCCGTCGTCGCCGGCGTTCCACAGCGCCCGGTACCACGCGGTGCGCTCCGGATCGTCCGGCAGCCCGTACGCCCGGTGGAACAGCGGCTCCCACCCGGGTCCGTAGTTCCACCCGAGCGCCATCGTCGCCACCGCGATGTCGGCCCAGCGGTCCGCGACGCCCATCGCGTCCAGGTCGACGTGCCCGCTCCACCGCCGGTCCGCACCGATGAGCGTGTTCGGCGTGCACGGGTCACCGTGACAGACGACGATCCGGTCGATCGGCGGCTCCGGACCGAGACCGCCCGGGCCGCGGACGGCGTCGGCGTCGGCGGCAGCCCCACGCGCGCGATCGAGCCGGTCCGCTGTCGCCCACGTGAACGGGCACTCGTCGACGGGCAGGGTGTCGTGCAGCGCGCGCAGGCCCTCGCCCACCGCGACCACCGCGGTCCGGGGCTCGTCGTGCCAGCGCGGGTCGACGGCGCTCCACCCGGGCACCGCTCGGGTGTGCAGCCAGACGCCGTCGTCGTCGGCGCCGTGGTCGAGCACCTCGGGGACCCGCGCGTACCGGGACGCCCACGTCAGCCGCGCGGCCTCGCCGCTGATCCACGAACCGTAGGCGCGCGGCAGCACCTTCACGAACTCCTCGGCGTGCGCGTCCGGCCCGATGCGGAACGTCGTCCCGCCGATCTGGTTGTGCCAGACGAGCGCGACCTCACGTCCTCGGGCGACGTCGGTGACCACGCGCGGCACCGGGACGGTCTCACCCGGCCGGGGCAGTCCACCGATCGAGCGCACCACGGCGACCCTCAGTGCACGCGGTCCGGGCGGGAGGACCCCGACCCACCACGGGCGATCTCGAGCAGCACGGGCAGGCGCTCACCGAGCAGGGCGTCCAGGTCGGCGACCACGGCCTCGACCCGTTCGGTGATCTCCCGCGGCGCGGCACCCCGGCGCGGACGGACCCGCACCCGGATCGCCCGACCACCCCGGACCCGGTAGACGTCGACGGCGAGCGAGCCGACCTGGGGCATGTCGCCGATGGCCGAGGAGAGCGCGTGCTGCACGGCGGTGGACTCGATGCGCACCGAGCCGGCGACGCCGTCGGCCGAACCGTCGCTGTCCACGACGGTGCTCTCGCGGCCCCCGCCGAGCGTCGTCAGCACGACGAGTGCGAGCACGCCGAGCACGACGCCACCGCCGAGCACGCAGGTCCACGCGAACACCGAGTCGTCACGCGACGCCCCGGTGCCGAGTCCGGCGAGGGCATCGCCGACCGTGCGCCACCACGAGGCGACGAGGGGCAGGCCCTGCGCGGTCTGCACCAGGATCGCGGCGACCCCGGCGACGAGCAGCACGAGCCCGAGCACGACGAGCGCCGTCCGGCCGAGCGCGCGGTTCGTGGCGTTCATCCGTCCACCCGTCCGGTCGGCTGCACCCGGACCCGTGCAGCGAGTGGCGGTTGCGCGTCGATCGCGGCGAACTCCCGCTCGACGGCCTCGGTCGCGGCGACCGCTGGGACGTCCACCCCGGCTGCGGGACGGAGCACGACGTCGACCGTGCGGCGACCGACGGTGCCCACGGCGGCGTCGGCGCCCAGACGGGTCGCGGATCGGGCGGCGCGGGCCGCGGCGGAGGCCAGGACCTCGTCGTCGACGACCACTGCGAGCCGGTCGGACGACATCACGTGCCGCGGACGGCGCTGGGGCAGGATCCCCTGCAGCAGGAGGACGAGGCCGATCAGGGCCACGACGGCGCCGATGCCGATCACGATGGTGGTGTCGAGGTCGTCCGGAGCGGCGAGCGCGGCGTCGACCACGGCACGGGGGTCGACGCCGAGCACGTTCTGGTCGAGCAGGACGAGTGCACCGGCGAAGACCGCAGCGGCGGCGAGCACCAGGGCGATGAGCATCGCGACGACGACGGCACCGGAGCGGGAGACGTGGGTCTCGCGGCGCAGCAGGCGGCGGTGGGTGGCAGCGTGGTCCGCGGCGGGCGCGCCGACGAGGGGTGGGGCGGTCACCGGACCCTCCGCGGGGTGTCCACGACCGACGAGGCGAAGGTCACGGTCACGCGGGCGACCTGTCGGCCGGTGATGGTCCGGAAGCGCTCGGCGATCGTGCTGCGAGCCCGGTGCGCCGTGGCGACGACCGGTTCGTCGGGGAGTGCGTGCAAGCCCAGCACCGGCAGGGCGAGCGGGGCGGTGATCTCGACCGCCAGCGCGCCGCGACCGTCGTCGGCGACCCGGGCGCGGACCTCCCGGAAGGCCACCCGCAGTGCTTCGGCGGCGACCGCCTGGGCGGTGTGCACCAGCGCCGACGTGCCGATGCGGTCGGAGCCGCGGAGCCGGACGCCGCTGTCGCCGGTCGTGGCGACGGCGGCGTCGCTCACGACGAGCTCCGGCGTCCGCGCAGCACGTCGAGCAGGCGACGGAAGTCGACGTCGCCCGTGACGATGCGGGCGACCAGTGCACCGACCGCCATGCAGACGGCGACGACGACGAACGCCCAGAACCCGAGCGTCACGGCGACGATCGCGAGCAGGGCGCCGGTGCCCATCCCGACGACGGTGGCGTTCACCGGACCCGACCGTCCCGGGTGTCGAGCTCGTCCGCGACGCCGTTGAGCGCCGGGATGTTCACGTCGTTGATGGCGATGTTGACCTCGGTGACCTCGAGGCCGACGAGTTCGGTGACGGCGTTCGTCACGGCGGCACGGACCGCGGAGGCGACCTCCATCATCGGCGTCGGGTAGTCGACGACGATGGTCAGGTCGACGGCGACCTGGGTCTCGCCGACCTCGACGCGGACACCCTGACCGAGCGCGCTCGAGCCGATGGCGTCGCGGATGGCACCGAACGCCCGCGAGGCGTTGCCGCCGAGCGCGAAGACGCCGGGGACGTCTCGGGCGGCGATGCCCGCGACCTTCGCGACGACCGTGTCGTCGATGATGGTCCTGCCCTTGGCGGTGACCTGCGTCGTGGTGGTGCCGGCGGGCTGGGTGCTCCCGGCCCCGGCCCCGAGCGTGGCCCCGGTCGTGGTACCGGTCGGGGTCCCGTCGACGCGGTTGGTCGTCGATGCCATTGCTGCCTCCGTGCGGTCGATTGCTGGCCTCCAGCGAACACCATCGTGCCGTACGCCGCACAGGCGGCGCACGTCCCGCCCGCCCGTACCGCTGGTCTCGCCGACCTCGTCGTCAGTCGACACCGGTAGGTTCTTGTTCCATGCGCGTGGCGACCTGGAACGTGAACTCCGTCCGCACCCGAGTGGGTCGGATCGTCGACTGGCTGGTGCGTGAGGACGTCGACGTCCTCGGCATGCAGGAGATCAAGTGCAAGCCGGAGCAGTTCCCGGTCGAGCAGTTCGAGGCCGCGGGGTACCACGTCGAGGCGCACGGCCTGAACCAGTGGAACGGCGTCGCGTTCGCCAGCCGGCTGCCGATGGAGGACGTCACCCGCGACTTCCCGGGCCAGCCCGGGTTCCTGAAGGGCCACGAGGGGCCGGACCTGCCGGTCGAGGCCCGCGCGATCGGCGTCACGGTCGACGGTGTGCGGCTCTGGAGCCTCTACGTCCCGAACGGCCGCGAGCTCGGCGACCCGCACTACACGTACAAGCTCGACTGGCTCGCCCAGCTGGCCGACCGCACCTCGGAGTGGATCGAGGCCTCGCCGGAGACCCCGCTCGCGCTGATGGGCGACTGGAACGTCGCACCGCTCGACCAGGACGTCTGGGACATGAGGGTCTTCGAGGGGTCGACCCACGTCAGCGAGCCCGAGCGGGCAGCGTTCCGCGAGTTCGAGGCACGGGGCCTGCAGGACGTCGTCCGCCCGATCGTGCCCGACGGCTACACCTACTGGGACTACAAGCAGCTGCGGTTCCCGCGCAACGAGGGCATGCGCATCGACTTCGTCCTCGGTTCGCAGGCCTTCGCCGACGTCGTCACCGACGCCTCGATCCACCGGAACGAGCGGAAGGGCGACGCCCCGAGTGACCACGTGCCCGTGGTGGTCGACCTCGACCTGGACACGTCGCTCGACGACGACCGCCCGATGATCTTCTGATCGGAGTCGGGTCTCCGGCCCAGCCCAGCCCAGCCAGCCCGGATCGGCAGCGCCCGTCCGGCTCTGTTACGCCCGGCGACCGCCGTGATTGAGCCGTCCGTCACGCCGACGTAGGTTTCCTGCACCGAACCCCTTCGAGAGCAGGTGAAGCCATGTCCCGCACGACGATCCTTCCCATCCAGCGCCTCATGGCGACCGCGGCCCCCGGTGCGTGGCGCGACGGCATCGTCGTCGAGACGCGCGCAGCCGACGCCGTGGTGCTGTTCCTCGACGGGAGCATCACCCAGCTGCGGGTGGCGGACGCCGACGGCGTCCTGTCGGTCGGCGAGCCGGTCGCCCACCACCCGGTCGCGGAGATCCTCAGCGCCGGCGGCCGACAGACCACCGCGCGCGTCGCGTAGCGCGCACGCGTCGCAGAGCGCCGGCGGAGCGGGTCAGGCCGTCATCGAGTCGAGCATCGCCTGGCACTTCGACACCATCTCGTCGCAGGCCATGGCGCAGTAGCGGCACGACTCGTCCATGTCCTGGTGCTGGCGGCACTCGGCGGCACACGCGGTGCCCATCGCGACGACGGCCATGAGCATCGCCTGCATCGCGGCGGCGTCCATCCCCATCGGACGCATCATCATCCGCATCCCGGTGTCGGCCAGCATCGCGGTGTTCGAGCACATCGCGGCGCAGGTGGCCATCTCGCCACCCATCCGCATGTCGGCCGCGGAGCACATCGTCGCGGCCATCGACGCGGCGTTCATCGCCATCATCGTGTCCTGCATCATGTCCATGTCCATCTCCATGGGCATGTCCGTCATCGACATGTTCTTCATCATCGCCATCGTGTCCATCGCCGGTCTCCTCGTCGTGGTCATCGGTCACGAGGCGGTCCGCCCCGCGTGCCCGCCAGGGTACGCGCGTGCCGTCCGCACTTCGTGAGCAGAACAGGTCGGGTCGGCGGACGCGGCCCGACCGTTCCTGCTCACGATCCGCGGTGGTCGCCACCACGGCCGGACGGGAGGCCCGGCGCGCGCCCGCCACGGGCCTCCCGTCCGCCCCGCGGCGCGTCCAGGGCGCGCTACGGGTGCAGCAGGGCGGCGATCGCGACGAGCACGGGCACCGAGCCGAGCGTCGAGATGAGCACGACGTCGCGCGCCACCGGGACCGCTGCCCCGTACCGCTGCGCGTAGTTGAAGACGTTCTGCGCCGCCGGCAGGGCGCCGAGGGTGGTGAGCACGAAGACCTCCTGGTCGCCGAGCCCGAACACGAACCGGGCGAACACGAACGCCACGGCCGGCATCACCACGAGCTTGATCGACGACGCCACGATGACGTCGGTGCGGATGGCCGGGTCCCGCAGCGGGGTCGCACCGTGCAGGCTCATCCCGAACGACAGCAGCACGACGGGCACAGCGGCCGCGCCGACGAGCGATAACGGCTCGAGCACCGGGTCGGGCAGCGTGGTCCCCGTCGCCGAGCACACGAGCCCGACGAGCGAGGCAATGATGATCGGGTTCCGGAACGGCCCCGCGATCCGTCGTCCCCACCCGCCGCCACCCGCGGTCGCAGCGTCGAGGATCGTCAGCGCGATCGGGGCCATCACGACGAGCTGCAGCAGGATGACGGGCACGACCGCGGTCGCCTGGCCGAGCACGTACACGGCCACCGGCAGCCCGATGTTGTTCGCGTTCACGTAGCTCGAGGCCAGGGCGCCGACGGTGGTCGTGGTGACGGGGCGGCGCAGCACGAAGCGGAACACGGCGGCGGCACCGAGGGCGACCACGGCGGCGCTCAGCAGCGAGACCCAGAGCATCGAGGACAGCAGCGACGCGATGTCGGCGGTCGCGATGGTGTGGAACAGCAGGCACGGCATCAGCACGAAGAACGCGAGCCGACTCATCACGAACTGCGCGTGCGGGCCCAGCAGGCCGATGCGTCCGACGACGTACCCACCGGCGATGATCGCGCCGATGATCGCGAAGCCGGTCAACACGCCACCCATCCCGTCCATCCTGGCACCTGCCGGCGGTGATGTGACGTCACTCAGGTCGGAAATGCGGACGCATCGAATACCGTTGAGCGCACCATGACCTCGACGAACGCCGACACCCTCACCCGGTCCACCGACTCCAGCCAGCCGCTCGTGCCGCTGCTCGAGGAGCGCTGGAGCCCGCGCTCCTACGACGAGACCGCGACGATCTCGGACGACCAGCTCGACGCCGTCCTCGAGGCCGCTCGCTGGGCACCCTCGGCCATGAACTTCCAGCCCCGCCGCTTCATCGCCGGCCGCCGCGGCACCGAGACGTTCCGGAAGATCAACGAGAACCTGCTCGGCTTCAACGCCGCCTGGGCCTTCCGCGCCAGCGCCCTCGTCGTCGGCGTGCTCGAGACCGTGACCGCCGACGGCGAGGAGCGCCCCTTCGCGCAGTACGACCTCGGCCAGTCGCTCGCCGCGCTGACCGTGCAGGCGCACGCCGAGGGGCTGCACGTGCACCAGATGGCGGGCATCGACGCCGCCGGGCTCCGTGCCGCGTTCGACCTGCCCGAGCGCTTCCTGCCGTACACGGTCACGGCCGTCGGCACCGTCGCGCACCCGTCGCAGCTCGACGACAAGGCCGCCGAGCGCGAGGTCGCCCCGCGCACCCGCATCCCCCTCGACGAGGTCGTCCTCGTCAAGGAGTGAGCACCGGCGGCACCGCCGCCCCCGATCGCCACGACGGCCGCGTCCCTGCGGGGGCGCGGCCGTCGGCGTACCATGACGTGACATGGATCAGCACCAGGACGACGCCCCGCCGGAGATGAACTTCTACACCCGGAAGTGGGTGCGACCGGAGGACCTCAACGCCAACGGCACCCTGTTCGGCGGCAGCCTGCTCCGCTGGATCGACGAGGAAGCCGCCGTCTACGCGATCATCCAGCTCGGCAACGGCAAGGTCGTCACGAAGTACATGTCGGAGATCAACTTCCTGTCCTCGGCGAAGGAGGGCGACATCGTCGAGATCGGCCTCGTCGCCACCCGGTTCGGCCGGACGTCGCTGACCATGCGGGCCGAGGCGCGCAACCTCTTCACGCACCGCAGCATCCTGACGATCGACGAGGTCGTGTTCGTGAACCTCGACGAGGACGGCAACCCGGCCCCGCACGGCTACACGGACATCACCTACGCCCGCGACCGGGTCCCCGCCACACACCGCGCGTGACCCCGCAGACATCGCGCAGCACCGGGGCACCCTGTCGGTCGCACCCTGCGCGTGGTCGGCGGGCTCTGGCAGGATCGGGGGCATGACCACGCCCCGCCTCGTCGCCTTCGACCTAGACGACACGCTCGCCCCGTCGAAGTCCTCCCTCGACCCCCGCATGCTCGAGACCTTCGCGTCCCTGCTCGAGGTCGTGCCGGTCGCGGTCATCTCCGGCGGCAACTTCACCCAGTTCGAGCAGCAGCTCGTCACCCCGCTCCGGCAGCGCGACGGCCTGACGCTCGACGCCCTGCACCTGCTGCCGACCTGCGGCACCCGGTACTACCGCTGGGAGGACCAGGACTGGGCGCTGCAGTACGCCGAGGACCTCACCGACGAGCAGAAGGACCGCGCCCTCGCCGCGGTCGAGGCCCGTGCGAAGGAAGCCGGGTACTGGGAGTCCGAGACCTGGGGCGCCATCCTCGAGGACCGCGGGTCGCAGATCACGTTCTCCGCCCTCGGCCAGTCCGCCCCGGTGGACGTCAAGAAGCAGTGGGACCCGACCGGCGAGAAGAAGGACCACCTGCGCCGCCTGGTGCAGCAGGACCTGCCCGACCTCGAGGTCCGATCGGGCGGCTCCACCAGCATCGACATCACCCGCAAGGGCATCGACAAGGCCTACGGCATGCAGCGTCTGGCCGAGATCACCGGTATCGCACTCGACGACATGCTCTTCGTCGGCGACCGGCTCGACCCCGAGGGCAACGACTACCCGGTGAAGGCACTCGGGGTCCCCTGCCACGCGGTGCAGGGCTGGGAGGACACGGACGCGTTCCTGACGGAGCTCATCCCCACCCTGCGCTGACCGCGCGGCGGACGGGAGGCCCGTGGCGGGCCCGCACCGCGCCTCCTGTCCGCCCTCGGTCGCGTCCGGAGCCGCGAGCGCGACCGATCGGTGCGGTCGCGCGCTCAGCCCAGGCTGCGGACGGCCTCGACGAAGGCGCGGATCTTCGCGGGGTCCTTGACGCCACGCTCGGACTCGACACCGCTCGACACGTCGACGCCGTCGGGGTCGAGCGCTTCGACCGCGGCGACCACGTTGGCCGGGGTCAGCCCGCCGGCGAGGATCCAGGCCTCGTCCACGCCCTCGATCGTGGCCGGGTCGATCAGGCGACCGCTGCCGGGCACGGCGGCGTCGAGCAACAGCAGGTCGTGGTCGAACGCGGCGCGCTGTTCGGGCGTCTCGCGCAGGTAGTCCTCGGCCGCGATGGCCCGGATGGTGAAGAAGCCGGCGTCGCGCGCGCGGGCGAAGTCGGACGCCGACTCGCCACCGTGCAGCTGCAGCGTGGTGAGCCCGACCTCGGAGGCGATGCCCACGATCTCGTCGATCTTCTGGTCGCGGAAGACCCCGACGGCGTCGATGCCGTCCGGCACGCGCTCGACGAGTTCCTTCGCCAGGTCGGCGGTGACGGTCCGGGGGCTGCCCGCCGCGAAGACGAACCCGACGGCGTCGGCACCCGCGTCGACGGCGGCGTCCACGGTGTCGGGCGTCGACAGGCCACAGATCTTGATCCAGCGCTGGTCGGTCATGCTGTCCATCCTGCCAGGGTGCTCCGGTGCCCGGAGCACGGCGCCGCCCGAGGGATCAGTGCAGGGCGCCCGCGACGTAGGCGGCCACGCACGCCGCGGTGACGCCGAAGGCCGCGAAGGACCCGACCAGGACGTTCCGCCGACGCCAGCGACGCACCGCCGAGAACGTGCCGCGCCTGGCGTGCCGGTGTGCCGCACGGTGCATGCGGTGGTCGCGCTGGTGCTTCACGCGTTCCGGACCGAGCGGCACCGGGCCGGTGATCTGGGTGGACCCCCCGCGCAGCGCGTTCGCGATGGCGACCGCCGTGGGCCGGCGCTCCGGGTCGCGGGCCGTCATCCGGCTGAGCAACTCACGCCACTCGTCGGCGACGTCATCCGGGATCTCGGGGTCGCGGCGGAGCCGGGCGAGTGCGGCCTCGATCAGGGTGCCCGAGTACTCCTGCTTGCCGGTCAGCGCCTCGAGCAGGACGAGCCCGAGCGAGTACACGTCGGTGGCGAAGCTGATCGGTTCGCCGGCGACCTGCTCCGGGCTGAGGTAGGCGGCGGTACCGATGACCGTGCCGTCGTTCGTCAGGCGGGAGCCGTCGACGAAGTGGGCGACGCCGAAGTCGGTGAGCTTGACCGTGCGGGCGAACCCGGACGAGCCCTCGTCGCTGATCAGGATGTTGGCGGGCTTGACGTCGCGGTGCACGATGCCGCGGGAGTGCACGTAGGCCAGGGCGTCGGCGAGCTGCGCACCGAGGTCGGCCACCTCGTAGTTGTGCAGGGCACCCTCGGACAGGCGGCGGAGCAGCGTCGTGTCGGCGATGAGCTCCATCACGATGAACCGGTGCGGGCCGTCCTCGAACTCGTGGGTCCCGGCGTCGTACAGCGGGATGAGGCCCGGGTGGGAGAGCATGCTGAGCAGCCGGATCTCACGCTCCTGGCGGACACGGTCGGCGGTGGTCATCTTGTCCGGGGTCGCGAAGAGCTTCACGGCCACGGCCCGGTACGTGTGCTCGTCACGGGCTTCGTAGACGGATCCCATGCCGCCGGTGCCGATGAGCTTCACGAGCCGGTACCGCGCAGAGAGGACGGTGTCCGCCCGCGCGCTGTCCAGCAGGGTCATGGTGTCCGTCGTCCCGTCCGGAGCCCGTGGTTCCGCGGCCGCTGCCGGCGTGTGGGCTCAGGGGAAACGGTACGCGTCCGACTCTCGATCCGCATGGCCGTTACGACATCGTGATCGCCGTACTTCCCTGAGTTCCCGGGGATCGACGGGGTACAGTCCGACCTCCACCAGGACGAGGAATCGCGCAAGGAGGACAGCATGGCGTTGTCGAAGGGTGACGAGGTGCACTGGAACACCTCGCAGGGCAGGACGACCGGCACGCTCGTGCGCAAGCGGACGAGCGACTTCGAGTTCGACGGGCAGCACTTCACGCCGACCGACGACGACCCGTACTGGATCGTCGAGTCGGAGAAGAGCGGCAAGCAGGCCGCCCACAAGGAGTCGGCGCTGACGAAGGCCTGAGGCTCAGTCGCGGGCGGGCTCGGCGCGACGACGACCCCGGGCACCGCCCACGGCAGGGCTGCCGGCCTCGTCGTCGTGGTCATCGGGGCCGCCCGCACGCCGCTCGGCGCGGACACGGCGGACCCGGCGCACCACGAAGGTCACCACGACCACGGCGATCGCGACGTAGAGCACACGGTCGATCCACTCGGTGTACGCCTCGACCTGGTCGTACTGCGACCCGAACGCGGCACCGAGCAGCACGAGTGCGCTGTTCCAGATGCCGCTCGCGATGATCGTGAACACCGAGAACGTGCCGAGGTGCATGCGGTCGGCGCCGGCCGGCAACGAGATGAGGCTGCGGACGATCGGGACGAACCGGCCGAAGAACACCGCGCTCTTGCCGTGCCGGTGGAACCAGCCGGCCGCCTTGCGGAAGTCGTCCTCGTCGACGAGGGGCAGTTTGCCGAACCACCGTGTGGTGCGTTCGAACCCGATCTTCGCGCCGAGCCAGTAGAGCACGAGCGCCCCGAGGTACGAACCGATCGTCGCCAGCACCAGGACCAGCACGAGGTTCATCTGGCCGGCACCCGCGAGGAACCCGGCCAGCGGCAGGATGACTTCGGACGGGATGGGCGGGAACACCGTCTCGACGAAGAGCATCAGCCCGACGCCCCACTCCCCCAGGGCGTCGATCAGCTGCAACACGAGCCCGGAGAGCCCGCCGAGGTCCGACGGGGCGGTGGAGTCGCCACTGGCGACGGTCATGGCACGGGCGGTCACGGCAGTCGTCATGCCCCCAGCATCCCTGAACGCCCTGTCAGGACCCGGCACGCTCCCTGGGTGTCAGCCGAGTCCCATGTGGGTGGCGCGGACGTGCGCGAGCGACCGGGCGAGCGCGCCCCGGGCGACGGCGTCGCGACCGACGGTCGACGGGGCGAACACCACCGGGTGCCGGAGCTGTGGCGTGACGATCTCGTCGAGCGCGGCGCAGAACACCTCGGCAGCCGGCAGGACCTCGCCACCGACGACGACGACCTCGGGGTCGATCGTCGTCACGAGCTGCACGACGCCGGGTGCCACGTCGGCCGCGAACGTACGGACGGTCTCGACGGCCGACACCGAGCCCTGGGCCGCCGCCGCGAAGACGGACTCGAGGTCCGTGCCGGACGGGATCCGGGCCTCCAGGCGGGCGGGTGCGGCGGGCCAGCCGGTCGAGGCGATGCCGCCCATCTCGCCGGCCGCACCGCGCGCACCGCGCGCCAGCGAGCCGTCGACCACCAGGGCGGCACCGATCTGTCGACCCATCACCAGGTACAGGCCGTCCCGGACGCCGTGGAACCGCCCCCACCGGGCCTCGGCCGTGGCGGCCAGCTTGGCGTCGTTGTCGAAGAAGGTGGCGACCCCGGGGAAGAGGTCCTGGATCCGGCCGGGCACCCGCCGCTCGACCCACTCCGGCACCGCGACCGTGTAGTCGATCGCGCCGTCGCGGTCGACGACCGCCGGCACCCCGAAGGTGGCGCCGAGCACGGGCGCACCACCGACGGAGCCGACAGGCGCCGTCAGCCGACGGACCACGTCCTGCACGCTCGACCAGGCCTGTTCGGCGTCGGCGAGGTCGGTGTAGCGCTCCTCGACGCGGGCGAGCGTGACGCCGCGCAGGTCCGCGCGCACGCCGACGATCCCGTGCAGGCCGAGGTCCACGCCGAGCACGGAGCCGGCCGACGCGTCCGCGGCGAAGCGCTTGGCGCGACGACCGGCCTTGTTCGGGGTGGCGATCGCCTCGGCCTCGGTCACCCAGCCCTCGTCGACCAGGTCGGCGAGCGCCGCCTCGACCGTGGGGCGGGAGAGTCCGACCGTGCGGCCGAGCTCGGTGACCGTGCGGGAGACGTCGTCGCGCAGGAGCTCGTGGAGGATGGCCCGCGAGTTCATCTGCCGCAGGACCCCCGGGGTCGTCCCGACGGTGCCCGGGGTCGTTGACACGGTCTGCTGCACGGCCATAGCCTCCACATTACGAAAGATCATTGAGGAATGGTGGCTCCGACATGCTCGTCCCACGACCGCGCCGCACCGCTCCCGGTGTCGGGGCCTTCGAGATCACCCCGTCGACCCGGATCGCCGCCGACCCGGCGAGCGAGTCCGTCCGACTGTACCTGCAGCAGACCCTGCGGGGATCGACCGGACTGCCGGTGCGGGACGCCCTCGACGACACGGCACCGGGGCCCGGCACGATCGCGCTGCGCGTCGCCGACGACCCGTCCCTGCCCGCTGGCCCGACGACGCCGGAGGGCGACCGGGCGGAGTCGTTCCGCCTCACGGTGACGCCGGACGGCGTCGACGTCGTCGGCGGCTCGCCCGCCGGGGTCTTCTACGGTGTGCAGGCCCTGCTGCAGCTGCTGCCCCCGGACGTGTACCGCCGCGGCCGGGTCGCGACCGGTCCGTGGTCCGTCCCCGCCGTGGTCGTCGAGGACGCCCCCGCCTTCGCCTGGCGCGGCGTGATGCTCGACGTCGCCCGGCACTTCCGGACGAAGCACGAGGTCATGCGGGTGGTCGACCAGCTCGCCGCGCACCGGATCAACCGCCTGCACTTCCACCTCACCGAGGACCAGGGGTGGCGCATCGAGATCCGGAAGTACCCGCGCCTGACCGAGGTCGGGTCCTGGCGTCGGGAGTCCCAGGTCGGCGCGCACGTCGCCGGGCCGGACGGCACACTCGTCGTCGCCGGGTTCGACGGCCGCCCGCACGGCGGGTACTACACGCAGGACGACGTCCGCGAGATCGTGGCGTACGCGGCCGACCGGTTCGTCACCGTCGTCCCCGAGATCGAGACCCCCGGGCACGTCCGTGCGGCGCTGGCGGCGTACCCGTCGCTCGGCGTCACGGGCGAACCGGTCGAGGTGTGGACGGAGTGGGGCATCGCCGACGACGTCCTGAACGCCGAGGACGCCACGATCGACTTCTTCAAGGACGTCCTCGACGAGGTCATCGCACTCTTCCCCTCCGGCTACATCGGCATCGGCGGCGACGAGTGCCCGAAGGTGCAGTGGGAGACCGACCCCCGCACCCAGGAGCGCATCCGCGAGCTCGGGCTGCAGGACGAGGAACAACTGCAGGCCTGGATCATCGGACAGCTCGCCGCACACGTCGAGTCGCACGGCCGGCGGGCGTTCGGCTGGGACGAGATCCTCGAGGGCGGCACGCTCGACCCCTCCGCCACCGTGGTCTCGTGGCGCGGGCTGACCGGCGCACGGACCGCCGCCCGCCGCGGGCACGACGTCATCTCGTCGCCGGACGACCAGGTGTACCTCGACTACCGCCAGAGCGACCTGCCGACCGAGCCGATCCCGGTGTCGATCGTGCTCACCGTCGACGACGTCTTCGCCTTCGACCCGGTGCCGTCGGGGCTCACCGACGCCGAGCGCGCCCACGTCATCGGCGGCCAGGGCAACATGTGGACGGAGCACGTCGACACCGCCCGTCGGCTCGACTACCAGCTCTTCCCCCGCGTCGCCGCCCTCGCCGAGGCACTGTGGTCGGCCGACGTCACCGGGCTGCGCGACCTCACCGAGTTCCGCGGACGCCTGGCCGAGCACACCGCCCGCCTCGAGGCCATGGGCATCGAGTACCGGCACGAGGCCGGGCCGTTCCCGTGGGAGCAGCGACCGGGCGTCCCGGGGCGCCCGCACTCGCGTGAGGAGCGTGCGGCGTACATCGACGCGGTGACGGCGAACATCGCCGACTGACCTGTTGACATTTCACATGTGAGAGGTTCACACTGGGGAGGACTTCACGGAGGAGACCCCCATGCCACAGCGCAGCATCCCCGGCCTCGACGGGCTCGACATCGACGCACTGATCGGGGATCGACAGCCCGAGGCCGAGCTCGAGATCACCGTCGACTTCGTCCGGGGGCGGTCGGTGCTGATCACGGGCGCCGGCGGCTCGATCGGTAGTGAACTCTGCCGACAGCTCGTCCGGTTCGAGCCGGCGGAGATCATCATGCTCGACCGCGACGAGACCGCCCTGCAGCAGGTGCAGGTCTCCGTGGACGGTCACGGGCTGCTCGACACGAAGAACGTCGTCCTCGCCGACATCCGCGACGCCGACGCCATCCGCGACATCATGCTGACCCGCCGGCCCGACGTCGTCTTCCACGCCGCGGCGCTGAAGCACCTGCCGATGCTCGAGCAGTACCCGGACGAAGGCTGGAAGACGAACGTCCTCGGCACCCTGAACGTCCTCCGCGCCGCTGCCGCCGCGGGCGTGGGGACGCTCGTGAACATCTCGACCGACAAGGCCGCGAACCCGACGAGCGTGCTCGGATCGACCAAGCGCATCGCGGAGCGGTTGACCGCCTGGACCGCCGCCGACACGGGCCACGACTACGTGTCGGTCCGGTTCGGCAACGTCCTCGGCAGCCGCGGCTCGATGCTCCCGCTCTTCGCGGAGCTCATCCGTGCCGGACGGCCCCTCACCGTCACCCACCCCGACGCCACCCGCTACTTCATGTCCATCCCCGAGGCGTGCCACCTCGTGATCCAGTCGGCAGCGATCGCCCACCCCGGCGAGGTCCTCGTGCTCGACATGGGGGCACCGGTCCGGATCCTCGACATCGCACGGCGCATGCTCCAGGCCACCGGCAGCCCCTCCGACATCGTGTTCACGGGCCTGCGGGCGGGCGAGAAGCTCCACGAGGACCTCATCGGACGCGGCGAGACCGAACGCCGCCCGGTACACCCCAAGATCACCCACACCTCGGTCGCGCCGATCGCTCCGTGCGACGTCGACGAGTGCGTCCCCGGTCAGGTCGACCCGTCCGCGCTCGCGATGGCCGCCTGACCGGCGCACGTGGGGCCTGCAACGCGACCGGACGACGGACGGGAGGCCCGGTGCCAGCTGGCACCGGGCCTCCCGTCGTTCTCGGGGTCGCGTCGACTACGCGGCGACCGGTGCGCGCTGGCCCACCGTCTCGCCGGCCACGGCAGCCTCGCTGCCCGCTGCGGCCTCGTCGACAGGGCGACGACGGACCCACTTCTTCAGGGCGACGAGCACCAGCGCGGACACCACGGTCCCCGCCAGGATCGCGACGACGAACATCAGGACGTCGCCGATCGCGAAGAAGACGAAGATCCCGCCGTGCGGCGCTCGCGAGGTCACGCCGGCAGCCATCGAGATCGCACCCGTGATCGCGGCACCGACCATCGACGCCGGGATGACGCGCAGCGGGTCGGCTGCGGCGAACGGGATCGCACCCTCGGAGATGAAGGACGCACCGAGGAGCCACGCGGCCTTGCCGTTCTCGCGCTCCGGCTTCGTGAAGCCCTTGCGGTAGAGCACGGTCGAGGCGAGCGCGAGTGCGAGCGGCGGCACCATGCCGGCCGCCATGACGGCGGCCATGATCTCGAACGGCACCACGTTCGTGGCGGTCCCGGCACCGAGCCCGGCGACGGCGAACGCGTACGCCACCTTGTTCACCGGACCACCGAGGTCGAACGCCATCATCAGGCCGAGGATGATCCCGAGCAGGACGGCCGAGGCACCCGACAGGGAGTTCAGCCAGGCGGTGAGCTCGGTCATGACCCAGGCGATCGGACCGCCGAGCACCAGCAGCATGAGGCCCGAGGCGATGATCGACGCGAACAGCGGGATGATCACGACCGGCATCAGGCCACGCAGCCAGCGCCAGGTCGGGATGCGCCCGATCCAGTACGCGGCGGCACCGGCGATGAGTCCACCGACCAGACCGCCGAGGAACCCGGCGTTCATGAACACGGCGATCGACCCGGCCACGAATCCGGGGGCGATGCCCGGACGGTCGGCGATGGCGTAGGCGATGTACCCGGCGAGTGCTGCGACCAGGAACCCGAGCGACACCTGTCCGATCTGGAACGCGGCGGCGCCGAGGTAGTACCCGAGGCCCTCCGGCGGCAGGTTCAGCAGCGTCGAGTTCGTCAGCGTGTATGCGGCGTTGCTCATGCCCGAGTCACCGTGGGTCAGCGCGATGCCGTACCCGGAGAGCAGGAAGCCGAGCGCGATGAGCAGCCCGCCGCCGGCCACGAACGGGATCATGTAGCTGACGCCGGTGAGGAGCCAGCGCTTGAGCGACTGGCCGAAGTGCTCGTTCTTGGCGGTGGGCTCGCCCTCGACGGCGGCACCACCCTGCACGCGTGCGGCGTGCGGGTCCTCCGAGGCGCGGATGGCCTCGGCGATCATCTTGTCGGGCTCGTCGACACCGCGCTTGACGGGTCCGGACACGAGCGGCTTGCCGGCGAACCGACCGCGGTCGCGGACGTCGACGTCGACCGCGAACACGACGGCGTCGGCACGGGCGATCAGGGCCGGGTCGAGGGGTTCGACCTGCGAGGACCCCTGCGTCTCGATGTGCATCTCGGCACCGGCACGCTGGGCTGCGGCGACGAGGGCGTCCGCCGCCATGTAGGTGTGCGCGATGCCGGTCGGGCAGGCAGTGACGCCGACGAAGACCTTGCGGCCCGCCTCCGGCGCGGTGGCCGGTTCGGAGGCACCACTCGCCTTCCCGACGCCGGCCTCGGCCACTTCGCCGCTCACCTCGTTGTCGACCAACCGGACGATCTCGTCGGGGGTGGTCGCGGCACGGAGCGCGGCGGTGAAGTCCTCGCGGATGAGCGCGCGGGCCAGGGTCGAGAGGACCGTCAGGTGGTCCTTGTCCGCCCCCTCGGGCACGGCGATCATGAAGACGATGTCGGCGTCGCCGTCCGGGGCGCCGAACGGTACCTTCCGGGCCAGGCGCGAGAACGCCAGCGTCGGCTCGGACACCGACGCCGACCGGGCGTGCGGGATGGCGATGCCACCGGGGACGCCCGTTCCGACACTCGCCTCGCGCTTGATGGCGTCGTCGGCGAGCGTGGCACCGTCGGCGGCGCGGCCGGTCGCGGCGACGCGGTCGGCGAGCACCCGGATGACGTCGGTCGACGTGGCACCGAGGTCCTCGTCGAGGCCGACGAGCTGTGCGCTGATGAGGCGCGGACTCGAGTCTGCGGACATGTGCTTGCTCCTTCGCAATGGCGCTGATCGCGCGGTGGTGCAGGTGTTCGTGGGGTGGTCGGGCGGGGTGGAGAGGGGATCAGGCGGGTTCGGGGGCCGGGTGCGTGTCGAGCACCCGGACGGAGACCGCCGTCGGGTCGGTGTGGTCGAGTGCCGGCACGTCGCTGCCGGGCAGGGCTGCGGCCGCGGCACCGGTGGCCACGGCCTGTGCGAGACGTTGCTCGGGTGAGGCTCCGGCGACCTCGGCGAGCAGGTACCCGGCGAGGGAGGAGTCCCCCGCGCCGACGGTCGACCGGGCGACGATCTTCGGTGCAGCGGCGGCGAACGCGCCCTCGTCGGAGACCAGCACGGCGCCGGCGCTGCCCAGGGTGAGCAGGACCGTGCCGACGTTCTTCCGCCGCAGCCGCTGGGCTCCTGCCACCGCGGCGTCGAGGTCACGCTCGTACTCCTCGGGGTCGCCGCCGACGACCTCGGCGAGTTCCTCGGCGTTCGGCTTCACCAGGTCGATCCGTTCGCCCGACTGCAGCAGCGCCGTGAACGGCACCCCGGACGAGTCGACGGCGATCCGGACGTCGGCACCGTGGCGGGCACGGACGGCCCGGACGAGCACGGCGAGCGCGTCGTCGGGCAGACCGGGCGGCAGCGACCCGGCGACCACGACCCAGCGGGCGGCTGGGCCGGTGGCCGTTGCAGCGGCGGTGTCGGCCACCAGCGCGGCGAGGTCGTCCAGGCGACCGGCGAGCGAGGGGCCGGGTTCGTTGAGCTTCGTCGTGGTGCCGGTCGGCTCGGTCACGGTGACGTTCGAGCGGAGGGGCGCACCGATCGGCAGCGCGGCCGTCGGGATGCCGCGTGTGGCCAGGCCGAGCAGGACCGGGTCGAGCTCGTCGCCGGGCAGGACGGCGACGGTGTCCCCGCCGCTCGCGACGACCACGCGGGAGACGTTGACGCCCTTGCCGCCGGGTTCCGCGGTGGAGCGGGTCGCACGCTGGACCGCGCCCCGCTGCAGTTCGCCGGCGAGCTCGATCGTGCGGTCGAGCGACGGGTTCGGGGTGACCGTGACGATGCGGGCGTTCATGCGACGACCACCTCGACGTCGGCGTCGGCGAGCGCGCCGGCGAGGTCGGCCGGGGGCTGCTCGTCCGTGACGAGCGTGTCGATCTCGTCCAGGCGCGCGAACCGCATCAGGGCCTCCACGCCGTGCTTGGCGGCGTCGGCGAGCACCACGGCCCGTCGGGCGGCGAGCACGTAGGCGCCCTTCACGGCGGCCTCGTACTCGTCCGGGGTGCTCAGCCCGAAGCCGGCGGACAGGCCGTTCGTGCCGATGAACGCCACGTCGGGCCGGAGGGCACCGATCTGCTCGACGGTGGCCGTGCCGACCGCCGCGCTCGTCACGCCACGGACGCGCCCGCCGAGCAGGTGCAGTTCGAGGTGCTCGCTGTGCTGCAGGGTCGCGGCGATCGGCACCGAGTTCGTGATGACGGTGATGGTCGAGCCGGCGACCTCGGGCTCCCAGCGGGCGAGCTCGGAGGCGACGGCGGCGCATGTGGTGCCGGCGTCGAGGGCGATCGAGCCGGTGAAGGTCGGCGGTACCAGGCGCATCGCGGCTCGGGCGATGGCGGACTTCGCGGTGCCGTGCTGCCCCTCGCGCTCGGCGACGCTGAGTTCGACGACGCTCGAGCTGCCGACGGGGACCGCTCCCCCGTGCACCCGGCGCAGGACCCCGGCGGACTCGAGGGCGTCGAGGTCACGGCGAACGGTCTCGGTGGTGACGTCGAAGTGCTCGGCCAGACCCGCGACCGACACGCGACCGACGGACTGCAGCTCGGCGGCGATGGCGGTGTGCCGCTCGGTTGCGTACATGCCCGAACTCCTTCGTTCCGTTGGGTTTCGAGCACTGTACGTCTGAAACCCACAAGAACGCAACCGTTCCGTCACGCAACCAACACGTCCACAGGTGCTGGTCGTCCGAGCGCTACCCCTTCACGGCACCCGCTGTCATGCCACTGACCAGCCGGCGCTGCACGATGAGGAAGAACACCACGACCGGGATCGAGAACAGCACGCTCGCCGCCATCAGCCCACCGAAGTCCGTGCCCTTGTTCGTCGAGAACCCGGCGAGCCAGACCGGCAGCGTGTACATCCCCTGGTCCTTGAGCATCACGTACGCGATCAGGTAGTCGTTCCACGCCGCGATGAACGCGAACACGCTCGTGGCGATGACCCCGGGCATGACGAGCGGGAACAGCACGCTCCACAGGATCCGGAACGTGCCGGCGCCGTCCACCTTCGCCGCCTCTTCGATCTCGACGGGGACGGCCACGAAGAAGCCGCGCATCACCCAGATCGAGAACGGCAGCACGCTCGCCACGTACGCCAGGATCAGCCCGACGTAGCTGTTCAGGAGCCCGAGGGTCTGGAACGACAGGAACAGCGGGATGAGCAGTGCGCCCGAGGGGATCATCTGCACGAACAGGATCGCGACCAGGATCGCCCGCCGTCCGCGGAACCGGAACCGCGACAGTGCCGCCGACGCCAGGAACCCGACGACGATCGACAGCAGCACGGCCGCCACCACGACGATGGTGGAGTTCCGCAGGTAGACCAGGAAGCCCTCCTGCGTGAGCGCCCGCGTGAAGTTGTCGAGCGTCGGGTGCAGCGGCGCCCAGATCGGGGTCATCGTGGTGACCTCGTCCGCGGGCTTGAAGGCGGTGTTCACCATCCAGTAGATCGGGAACACCCAGACCAGGCAGAACACCACGGCGATGGTGTTCGCGACGATGCGCGGCTTGCGTTTGCGCACCCGCACGGGGCCCGGAGCGGATGCGCTGCCCGCACGGGGCGCCGTTCTCGAGACGGTCACAGGTCCTCCTCACCGCTGCGGACGAGCCGGCGGATGTAGTAGCTGGTGAGCACCCCGAGGATCAGGGTCGAGATCACGGCGATCGCCGCGCCCTGCCCGTAGGCGTTGGACACGAACGACTGCACGAAGGTCCAGATGCCGAGGGTCAGCGTGGCCTCCTCCGGTCCGCCGCGGGTGAGCAGCCAGATCTGGTTGAAGACGTTGAAGTCCCAGATCACCGACAGGATCGACACGAGCAGCAGCGTCGGTGCGAGGGCCGGCAGCGTGATCGCGCGGTACATCGTCCAGACCGAGGCCCCGTCGAGCGCCCCGGCCTCGTAGTACTCCGGCGCGATCTGGGACTGCGCGGCGTACAGCGTCAGCGCCACGAACGGCACGGCCTGCCAGATGACGAGCGTCAGCACGATCGTGTACGCCTGCCCCGGGTGCGAGGCCCAGTTGTCCTGCGTGTGGTCCCCGAACACCCGCAGCTGCGTGATGAGCCAGTTGAGCACGCCGTAGAACGGCTGGAAGAGCCACTGCCAGACCAGGCTCGAGGCCACGTTCGGCATCGCCCAGGCCAGCACGAGCACGACGCTGACGACCGTGCGCATCGCGACCCCGAGACGGGTGAGCAGCTGCGCCACCCCCATGCCGATGACGATCGTGCCGAGCACCATCGCACCCGTCACGAGCACGGTGCGCAGGATGACCGGCCAGAACGACGCGTCGGTCAGGACGTCCGTGTAGTTCGTCAGCCCGGTGAACCCGGCCTGCCCGGTGAAGATCGCCCGCAGCCCGTAGTCCTGGAACGAGATGACGACGAGCCGGACGAGCGGGTAGACGACGAGGGCCAGGAGCAGCAGTGCCGCCGGGGCCAACAGGACGAGCGGCGCCCGCGACCCGACCGGCGACCGACGGCCCGTGCCCCGCCCGCCTCGACGGGACCCCCGCGACGGACCCTGAACCGGTCCGCCCGCCCGCCCGCCGGTGACCGGCGCGGACTGCTCCGCGTCGGTCACCGGCTCCGCAGTGGACGTCATCGCCTACGGCTGCGCGTTCAGCGCGGTCGTGAGGTGCTTCGAGAAGCCCTCGGCGGCCTGCTCCGGCGACTTCCGACCGGTGGCGACGTCGGCGAACATCGACTGGAACGAGGCGTCGCCCTCGATGGTGGCCCAGCCCGGGGTGGCCGGGGTCGGTCGGCTCGTACCGGCCGCCTCGAAGTACGGCTTGTGCAGCTCGTCGACGTCGCCGGCGACCGCGTCGAGCATCTCGGTGGAGTTCGGCTCCCAGCCGTCGACCCCGAACACCTGGTCCTGCTGGAACTCCTTCGAGGTCAGGATCTTCAGGTAGTACAGCGCGAGCTCCTGGTTCTTCGCCTTGGCCGGGATCCCCAGGTCGGAGCCGCCGAGGAACACCGGCTGCGTCTTCCCCGCCGTGGACGACGGCATCGGGAACGTGCCGATGCGGTCGGCGAGCTCCGGCTTCGCCGTGGTGATCGAGCCGATCTCCCAGGCGGACCCGAGGAACGCCGAGGTGTTGCCCTGTGCGAAGACGTCGCTCTGCGAGGGCTTGTCGGTGTTGATGTCCTGGGTGGACTTCGCCGAGTACGCGTTCTGGAAGTCCTTCCAGGCGGTCAGCCCCTTCACCGCGTCCGCGGAGTCGAGCGTGCCGGTCCACTTGCCACCCTTGTCCGTGGCGATCTCGCCGCCGGCGTCCCAGACCCACTGCAGCCCGCCGTACCAGTACTGCCCGGGCATGTAGAAGGCGGAGAAGTCACTGGCCGGGTTGGCGGCCTTGACCTTGTCGAGGTCAGCGGTGAGCTCGTCGTAGGTGGTCGGCACGTCGGTCACACCGGCGTCCTTCCAGACCTGCTTGTCGTAGACCACGGCCCGGTTGCCGGCGAACAGCGGCGCCCCGTAGAGCTTGCCGTCGACGGTGGCGGGTCCCTCGAGCCCGGTGAGCCAGGTCTGGCCGTCCTTGAGCTCGTCGCGGTACGGCGTCAGGTCGGTCAACCCGCCGGCTGCCGCGTAGACCGGCACCTGCGTGTTGCCGAGGTCGACGACGTCGGGGGCGTCGCTCTGCGCGAGCGCCGTGGTGAGCTTGGTGGTGATCCCGTCCCACTGCTGGGTCTGGATCTTCACCTTCGCCCCGGTGTCGGCGGTGAACTGCTTGCCGGCGGCGTCGAGCACCTTGTCGCTCAGGTCGCCGTTCATCATCCAGACGGTGATGGTCTTGCCCGTGCCATCGGGTGTGCCGATGGACTTCGTGCCGCCGTCGGAAGCGGCGTTGCTCCCGGCGGAGCACCCGGTGAGGGCGAGCGCGCCTGCGAGGGCGAGCGCACCGAGTGCGGCGAAACGCGTTCGTGTCACGATGACTCCCTTGGTCCGACCTTTATGAAAGGACGTTGCGTATTCGCAATAGAAGACCCTGCACGGCCCCTTGTCAACCGTTGGATCGGTCCCTGTGACCGCTTTCGATCCGCGTGTTTCCGGGGCATCACGGATGTCGAACAGATCGACGCAGATGCTTGACCAGGTGGTCATGACCAGGCATGATCTGCGACTCGCGTCCGGCGCCTGGGAGGGACCGCCTGGAGGCCCGGTGCCGGTCCGCCGGACCGGCACCGGGCCTCCCGTGCACGCGTCCACCGCACGCGTCAGACGGCCGCCAGGGCGGACGTCGGCGGGATCCGCGCCGCGCGTGCCGCCGGGTAGAGCCCGGAGACCCCGCCGATCACGACCGTGGCACCGAGTCCCCCGACGACGGCCCACACCGGCAGAGCCACTGGCCACCCCTGCGTGACGGCGAACACCACCGTCACCGCGACGCCGAGCACGACACCGGCCAAGCCGCCCAGGAACGACAGCAGCAGCGACTCGACCAGGAACTGGTCGCGGATGTTCCGACGACGGGCGCCCAGTGCACGACGGACACCGACCTCGGCGCGGCGTTCCAGGATGGTGATCACCATCGTGTTCGCCACCCCGATGCCCCCGACGAGCAGGGCCACCCCGCCGATGCCGACCAGCAGCCCGGTGAAGGAGTCGTCCGTGGCGTCCTTCGCGGCCAATGCGTCCGACGGCCGGGTCACGCCGACGTCCTGCGGTGCCCCGGGTCGGACCGCACCGGCGAGCAGGTCCCTCGACCGTTCGACGTGCGCCGGGTCGACACGCGTGTAGACCGCGGTCGGGGCCCCGTCGAAGCCCAGCTGCCCGGCGAACCCGCGGGGCACGAACACCCGCGAGTCGAGGTCCTCGGCGAGCGCGACGGGGTCGAGCACCCCGACCACCTGCACCCACCGCCCGCCGATCCAGACCCGGCTGTCCGGACGCAGGTCCTCCATGCCGAGGATCGCGGCCGCCCGTGCCCCCAGGACGACCTGCGGCGGCGCCCCGGCGGCATCGTCGATCCACCGCCCGGCTGCGAGCTGCCCGCCGAGGACCCGTGGGACGTCGCCCCACGCGGCGACCACGCCGAGGCCCTTCGTCTCGGGAGCCGGGACGTGGTCGTTCCGGTACACACCGGTGTCCGGCACGGTACCGACCGCCGCGGCCGACTCGACGTCGTCCTGCCGCAGCACCGACTCGAGTGCGGTGGACGGCAGCGGGACCGGTTCGCCGAGGCCCTGCGCCTGGGTGAGGGTGAGCACGTTCGTGCCGAGCGTGTCGAGCACCTGGTCGATCTTCGCCTTGCTCGACGACGAGATCCCGACGACCGCGAGCATCGCCGCGATGCCGATCGCGATGCCCAGCGCGGACAGCACGACGCGACCCGGACGGGTCCGCAGCCCGAAGACGCCGAGGCGGAGCAGGTCGACCGCGCCCACGGACCGACGCCGGCTCATCGGGCGGCCTCGGGCTCGATCACGCCGTCGCGCATCCGGACCTGCCGGGGCAGCGACGCCGCCAGGCCGAGGTCGTGCGTGATGACCACGACCGTCGTGCCCGCCGCGTTGAGCTCGCGCAGGAGTTCGACGACCGCGGAACCGGACGCCGTGTCGAGTGCACCCGTCGGTTCGTCGGCGAGCAGGATCGTCGGGTCGCCCACGACGGCCCGAGCGATGGCGACGCGTTGGCGTTCCCCGCCGGAGAGCTGGTGCGGTCGGTGGTCCACCCGGTGCGCCAGGCCCACGCGCCCCAGGGCCTCGACCGCCAGACGGTGCCGCTCGCGCCGGGGCACGCCCTGGTAGAGCAGGCCGTCGGCGACGTTCTCGGTGGCGGTCGCGCCGGCCTGCAGGTGGAAGTGCTGGAAGACGAACCCGATGTGGTCGGCTCGGAGTCCGGACAGGGCGTCGTCGGACATCGTCGCGACGTCGTTGCCGGCGATCGTCACCGTGCCGGACGTCGGACGGTCGAGGGTCCCGACGACGTTGAGCATCGTCGACTTGCCCGACCCCGACGGACCGACGACCGCGACGAGTTCACCGGCGGTGACCTCGAGCGACACCCCGCGCAGGGCTCCGACGTCGCCGTAGGTCTTCGTGACGTCCCGGAGCGACAGCACGGCGGCGCTCATCCGGGCACCACCACGCGGTCGCCGACGGCCAGGTCACCCGTGACCGCGATCCGCCCGTCCGCGCTGAAGCCGGGCTCGACCCGGACCCGCTCCGTCCTGCCGTCCCGCTGCACGACGTCGACGGCGTACCGGCCACCGGCACCCGCGACGAGTGCGGCGACCGGCACGGACAGGACGTCGTGCTCGGTGGTGCCCTCCGCGTCCACCTGCGCGGACGCTGCCGCCGGCAGCGTGCGCTTCCCCGGGTCGAACGACACCGAGACGTCGACGGCCGTGCCGCCGTCCTCGCTCGTCGTCGGCTGCACGCCGACGACCGAGCCCGGCATCGCCGCCCCGGCACCGTTCACCCGGACCTCGACGTCGGAGCCGACCGCGAGCCGCTCCGCATCGCGCTGGGGAACGGTCGCCGTGACGACGCGCCGGGTGCTCGTGACCTGCAGCACATCGGACGCCGCACCCGCGCCGGCACCAGCGCCACCGACACCCGCTCCCGCTCCGCCGGCGATCCGTTCGCCGAGCCGACCGTCGACCGAGGCGACCCGGACCGCGCCGTCCACGAACGCGACGTCGTCCGCCGTCAGCACCCCCGTCACCTCGTGTCCGCGGTCCTGCTGCCACTGCCGGACGGCTCGCTCGGTCCGTGGACCGAACCGGTCGTCGACCGACACGTCGTACCCGAGCGCGGCCAGGTTCTCGTTGAGCTGCCGCACGTCGGCGCCCTGCAGTCCACGCTCCAGGTCGCGCCAGAGCGGCACGGTGCCGTACATCGACCGGACGTCCCGCTCGTCGACGGCGTACAGGGCCCCGTCGCGTTCGACGACGTCGCCGGCGCGGGGCAGCCAGGTGATCGTGCCGGCGGCGGCACCGGGGACCCCCGTCGCCGCGCCGTACCCGAGCGTCCCGGCGAACACCTTCGAGTCGGTCAGGTCGCCGCGCGTGACCGTGGCGGTGGCTCCGCTCGACGCGGTCCCGCCCCGCGACCCGCTGCTGGCCGAGGCTCCCGGACCACTCGGCACCGTGGCGAGGGCCCACGTCCCGGCCCCCGCGGCCACCGCCGCGACGAGGCACACCGACACGATCACCCGGCGACGGACGCGACGGTGGGTCACGACCCGGCTCCGCCCTGGACGGCCTCGAAGGCCGCGTCGGTGCAGGTGTGGGCGGCCTCGTCGAACGCCTCTTGGTCGTCGGGCTGGAACCGGTTCTGCGCCTCCTGGTCGTCCGGGAAGTCCGGGAACCCCTGCTCCCGCAGGCACTCCGCCGTCTTCCTCGCGATCTCCTCGCTGCCCGGCATCGGTTGCGCGGCCTGCGCGTCGCCGGCCGCTGCGGAGTCGTCGAGGCAGCCCGTGAGGTCCTCCTGGTACTGCTCGGGATCGACGCCGTCGGGTGCGCTGAGCTGCATCGCCCCACCGCCGGTGCCCGGGTCGGGCATGTCGTAGCCCCGGTCCCGCATGCACTCGGCGAGGGCGACGCCGGGTGCCGCACCGCCGGACGCCGCAGTCCCGCCGGCGTCCGGTGACGCGTCCGAGCAGCCGCCCAGGAGCAGGGGCAGCAGCACGACGGCCGCGGCCGCGCTCATCAGGGACCGGGTGCGCCGGGTGGTCGTCTTCGTGGTGTGGTTCATGCCTCCAGCACACCGGAACAGCTGTTTCGCCCCGCGTGCACGTCGGGTTGCACCGACGAAACACGGACCCGGACGAGCAGCCCGCCCGTCGGCCGTGCGGTGATCGACAGCTCCCACCCGTGCGCGTGCACGATGGCGGCCACGATCGACAGGCCCAGTCCGCTGTGCTGCCCGCGTGCGTCGTCCGTCCCGCCGCGGCGGAACGGTTCGACGAGCAACTCCGCCTCGTCCGCCGCGACCACCGGCCCACCG
This sequence comes from Curtobacterium sp. ME-Dv--P-122a, assembly GCF_030209645.1. Taxonomy (NCBI): domain Bacteria; kingdom Bacillati; phylum Actinomycetota; class Actinomycetes; order Micrococcales; family Microbacteriaceae; genus Curtobacterium; species Curtobacterium sp. ME-Dv--P-122a. The sequence continues at coordinate 76,085 of NZ_JARVRO010000008.1, read as the reverse complement.
TTCTCGACGACGAACCCGTCCGGCTCCGTGGTCACCAGGACGGTGCCGCCGGGTTCGTTGTACTCGACGGCGTTGCCGACCAGGTTGCCGAGCAGCTGCCGCAGCAGCGTCGGCTCCCCCGGGACGACCAGGCCGGGAGGCCCGGTGCAGCACTCGTGGGTCAGCGTCACCCCCGCCTCGGCCGCGTCCCGGGCCGCCCCTGCGACGACCTCGGCGGTCACCTCGTCGAGGTCGACCGCGCGCGTCGCGCCCGCCAGGCCACGATCGGCTTCGGCGAGCACGAGCAACGACTCGACCAACCGCTCGGTCCGGCGGTTCTGCTCGAGCAGCTCGGCCCGGACCGCTCGGACGTCTCCGGGGTCGGCGTCGTCGTGCAGACCGATCTGCACCGCCGCGCGCTGCACCGCCAGGGGCGTCCGGAGTTCGTGGGACGCCTGGGCGACGAACCGGCGCTGGCTCTCGAACGCGGTCTCCAGGCGGGCCAGCAGGTCGTCGACGGTGCGCGAGAGCCGCCGGAGCTCGTCGTCGGGACCGTCCAGCGCGATGCGCTCGTGCAGGTTCGACGCCGAGATGCGGTTCGTGGTCGCGGTGATCCGGTCGATGGGTCGGAGGACCCGGCGGCTGACGAGCCAACCGATGCCCCCGGCCGCGAGCCCGGCGCCCGCGATGCCGATCGCGGACCACTGCCACTGCTGCACGGCCACGAGCCGGATCACCGCCACCGCACCGTCGTCGTCGGTTCCGTCGACCTCGATCGGGGCCGGATCGGTCCTGGCGCTCTGCGACCCGGACGGCGGGCGCTGCACGGCCGCGGTGTCGAGGCCGGCACCGACACCGGCCAGCGACATGGTGTTCGTGAAGACGACGACCCCGGTCGCCAGCGCCATGGCCGCGAGCGCGAACGTCAGGGCAGTCCGGGTCCGGATGCTCCAGCCCCGGGCCCACCGGCTCACAGCGCGTAGCCCTGGCCGGGCACCGTGCGGATCGGGTCGGGGTCCCCGAGCTTCCGGCGGAGCTTCGACATCGTCACCCGGACCGCGGCGGTGAACGGGTCGGTGTTCACGTCCCAGACCTTCTCGAGCAGGTGCTCGGCGGAGACGATCCTGCCGTCCGCACGGAGCAGGGTCTCGAGCACCCCGAGTTCCTTCGAGGTCAGGTCGAGCGGGCGACCGTCGCGTGTGGCCATCCGCCGGTTCGTGTCGACGACGAACCCCGCACGCTCGAGCACCGGGGCGACGGGTGCGACGCTCCGTCGACCGAGCGCGCGGACCCGGGCGACGAGTTCCGGGTACTCGAACGGCTTGGTCAGGTAGTCGTCGGCACCGAGCTCGAGCCCGTGCACACGGTCGCTCAACGTCGTCGCGGCGGTGAGCAGGAGGATCCGCGTGAGTGCGCCGCGCGCGGTGAGCCGCCGTGCGACCTCGTCGCCGTGCAGACCGGGAACGTCACGGTCGAGCACGACGACGTCGTAGTCGTGCACCGCCAGCAGCTCGTCGGCGTCGTCGCCCCGGTAGGTGACGTCCACCGCCATGTCCTGCCGTGTCAGGCCCGTCGCGATCAAGTCGGCGAGGGCTCGTTCGTCATCCACCACGAGTACGCGCATCGATACATCACATGTGACGTACCTTTGCCTGACCTGGGAAGCGTATCAGGCGTCGAACGGCACCTCGCCGTGGTCACTGACGCCGGCGCGCTGCCGGTAGGACAGGTGTCCGCCGAGGTACCCGCCGACACTGACGACGGCGAGACCCGCGAAGCCGAGCAGCTTGCCGGCGCCGTGGTTGCCGCGCTTCCGCTGCAGCCACGACAGGCCGTACAGCGACAGGCCGGTCCAGTTCACGGCCTGGTGCACCCATCCGGTGCGGAGCTGCTCGCGGTTCAGCTCGGACCAGTCGACGTAGCCGGCGACCGAGGCACTGCTCGCCGACACGACCCCGACGCCGACCAGGGTCTTGGCGGCCTTCGCGTTGCCCTTCCCGCCGACCAGGTCGAGCACCGCGGCGGAGATCCAGGCACCGAGGGGCACCTGCACCATGAGCGGGTGGATCGGGTGGCCGAACGGCACGCCGTGCAGCAGCTGGCGCAGGGCCTTCGGCTTGGCGAGGGCGTTCACGACGGCACGGTCGATGTCGACGGCCTTGTCGAGCACGCTCGCGTGCTCGACGGCGTCGGTGAGGCGACGGATCGCGCGGATCTCAGGCATGCCGTGGACGGTAGACGACCGGCCCGCCACCGGTCCCAGGAACCGGTGACGGGCCTCCCGTCCGTCTTGGTGGACTACTCCTCGACGATCTCGGCCAGCTCGAAGGGCTCGACCGTCAGGCCGTCGCCGTCCGCCGCGACGTCCACCCGGACGGTGTCGCCGTCACGGACGTCACCCGACAGGATCGCGCGGGCCAACCGGTCGTCGATCTGCCGCTGCATCAGGCGGCGGAGCGGCCGCGCACCGTAGAGCGGGTCGTACCCGCGCTCGGCCAGCCAGCCGCGCGCCTCGGGGGTGACGGCGAGCTCGAGCCGGCGGTCGGTCAGCCGACGGGCCAGCCGGTCGACGTAGAGCGACACGATCTGCCCGAGGTCGTCGGCCGTCAGGGCCTGGAACACCACGATGTCGTCGAGACGGTTGATGAACTCCGGCCGGAACGCCTGCTGCACGAGCTCACGGACCGCCTCTTCCCGCTGCGCGTCGCTCAGGGACAGGTCGGTCATGAACTGCGACCCCAGGTTCGACGTGAGCACGAGGATCGTGTTCCGGAAGTCGACCGTGCGCCCCTGGCCGTCGGTCAGTCGCCCGTCGTCGAGCACCTGCAGCAGCACGTCGAACACCTCGGGGTGCGCCTTCTCGATCTCGTCGAGCAGGATCACCGAGTACGGACGGCGGCGGACCGCCTCGGTGAGCTGTCCACCGGCCTCGTACCCGACGTACCCGGGCGGGGCACCGATCAGGCGGGCCACGGAGTGCTTCTCGCCGTACTCGCTCATGTCGATGCGGACGAGGGCCTTCTCGTCGTCGAACAGGAACTCGGCGAGCGCCTTGGCCAGCTCGGTCTTGCCGACGCCCGTCGGTCCGAGGAACAGGAACGAACCGGTCGGGCGGTCGGGGTCGGAGATGCCGGCGCGGGTGCGACGGACCGCCTCGGACACGGTGGTCACGGCGGTGCGCTGCCCGATGATCCGGCGGCCGAGTTCGCTCTCGAGGTGCAGGAGCTTCTCGGTCTCGCCCTGCAGCAGCCGGCCGAGCGGGATGCCCGTCCACTGCGCGATCACGGCGGCGATGTCCTCGTCGGTGACGCTGTCGTTCACCATCCGGTCGGCGCTCTCGGCCTGTTCGGCGGCGGCGAGCTCGGCCTCGATGCGGGGCTTCTCGCCGTACTCCAGGCGGGAGACGAGTTCGTAGTCGGCCTCGCGCTGGGCGCGCTGCGACCGCATGTTCAGGTCGTCGAGCTGCTGCTTGAGTTCACCGATGCGGTTGAGGCTCGCGCGCTCGGCCTGCCAGCGCTGCTCGAGCTCGGCAAGCCGTTCCTCGCGCGTGCGCAGCTCGTTGCGCAGGGTCTCGAGGCGGGCCTTGGAGGCGTCGTCCTTCTCCTGCTTGAGCGCGAACTCCTCGACACGCAGACGGTCGACGTTCCGCTTCAGCTCGTCGATCTCGACCGGGCTGGAGTCGATCTCCATCCGGAGCCGGCTCGCGGCCTCGTCGATCAGGTCGATGGCCTTGTCGGGCAGCTGCCGGCCGGAGATGTACCGGTTCGACAGGCTCGCGGCCGCGACCAGCGCGGAGTCGTTGATCGTCACCTTGTGGTGCGCCTCGTAGCGCTCCTTGAGCCCGCGGAGGATCGCCACGGCGTCCTCGACGCTGGGCTCACCCACGTAGACCTGCTGGAAGCGTCGTTCGAGCGCGGCGTCCTTCTCGATGTACTCGCGGTACTCGTCGAGGGTCGTCGCGCCGATGAGCCGGAGCTCCCCGCGGGCGAGCATCGGCTTGAGCATGTTCGACGCCGCGACGGAGCCCTCGCCGCCCCCAGCACCCATCAGGGTGTGCAGCTCGTCGATGAACGTGATGACCTGCCCGTCGGAGTCGTTGATCTCCTTGAGCACGGCCTTGAGCCGCTCCTCGAACTCGCCGCGGTACTTGGCGCCGGCGATGAGGGCGGAGATGTCGAGCGAGATGAGCCGCTTGTCCTTGAGGGAGTCGGCGACGTCCCCGGCGACGATGCGCTGCGCGAGCCCCTCGACGACGGCGGTCTTGCCGACGCCGGGCTCGCCGATGAGCACGGGGTTGTTCTTGGTGCGGCGCGTCAGCACCTGGGAGACGCGCCGGATCTCGGAGTCGCGGCCGATCACGGGGTCGAGCTTGCCGCTGCGGGCGATCGCCGTGAGGTCGATGCCGTACTGCTCGAGGGCGGTCTTCTGTCGTTCTTGCGAGTCAGGAGCGCCCTGGAGGTTCGCCATGCGTTCCGTCCTTTCGTTGCGGTGGTCCTGGAGTTGAGTCTACTCCACTCAACTTATGTCCGCGCGGGGGTATTCCGGATCCCGACCGCGCAGACGACGGCGCCGGCCAGCAGCAGGAGCGCCATCACCACCATGGCCCGGTGCAGCCCGTCGACGCTCACCTCGCCGCCGAGCACCACGCCGGCCAGTGCCACCGTGACGAGCCCGGCGATCCGCGCGACCGCGTTGTTCACGGCCGAACCGGACCCGGCCTCGGACTGCGGGACTGATCCGAGCACCGCGCTCGTCAGGGGTGTGACCATCAGCGCGATGCCCACGCCGATCAGCACCAGTCCGGGGAACACCGACCACCAGTAGCCGTTCGGGTCGTCGCCGGCGAGCAGCAGCAGGAGTGCCCCGGCCGCGCCGACCGCCGGCCCGGCGGCCATGAACCACCGCGGGCCGTATCGACCGGCGAAGGACCCGACGGCGGTGGACAGCGCGAGCAGCATGATCGTCGGCGGCAGCGTCGCGAGGCCGGCGAGCCAGGCCGGGAACCGCCAGACCTCCTGCAGGAACAGGGTGACGACGAAGAACACCATGCCGAGCGCCCCGTAGATGGACAGCGTCGCGAGGTTGCCGACCGTGAAGTTCCGCGCCCGGAACAGCTCGAGCGGCACGAGCGGCGACCCCGTCGTCCGCGTCACCCGCAGTTCCCACGGCACGAACGCCACGAGTGCGGCGGCACCGAGCACGAGCGCGCCGACCACCACGGGCGCACCCCACCCCAACCGCTCCTGTTCGATGAGGCCGAGCACGACACCACCGACACCCACCACGGCGAGCACGGCCCCGATGACGTCGATGCGCGGGCGGACGGCGGGGTGCACGTCACCGGTGATGCGCAGGACCATCGGGATCGTCACGGCGATCGGCACCGCGGTGAGCACGAAGACCCACCGCCACCCGATGCCGTCCACCACGAGCCCGCCGACCACGGGGCCGAGGATCGTGGCCGCGCTCGACCACGCCGTCCACGTGCCGATGGCCTTCGCCTGCGCCGCTCCGCGGAACGCCGCGACGATGAGGGCGAGCGCGCTCGGCATGACGAGCGCCCCGCCGACGCCCTGCAGTGCCCGGGCGACGATGAGCACCTCGCCGGTCGGGGCGATCGCGCACACCACGGACGCGATGCCGAAGACCACGAGCCCCCACGTGATGATCCGGACGCGGCCGAACAGGTCGGACAGGCTGCCGGCGACCAGGATGAGCGAGCCGAGGGTGACCAGGTACGCGTCGACGACCCACTGCTGCACGACGAGTCCGCCGCCGAGCTCCTGCCGGATCGCGGGGAGTGCGACGTTCACGACGCTCGAGTCGAGCCCGACGACGAACGACGCCAGGATCGCCACCACCAGCACGATCCGCCGGTCGTCCCGGAGCGGCGCGACACCGTGCGGCACGGGGGCCGGAACGGGAACGGGAGCGGTCATGTGCTCATCCTGCGGCACCGGGTACCCCGCGGTCGATCCCGCACGACGAAGCCCCCGCGACCGAAGTGGTCGCGGGGGCTGCCGACAGGACGGGGCTGGGTGTCCTAACGCCGGGAGTCGGTGTTCGGCTGCGCGGTCGGCCCCGGGTTCAGGACCGGACCGGCGGCGGGCTCGGCGGGGACGTTCTGGACGGTGTTGTTCTGCACCGTGCCGTCCGGAGCCGTGCCGTTGGCCTGGGCCTTCTTCTCGTCGTCGGACATCTCCTTCTTGAAGATGTTGATCGACTGGCCGAGGCCCTTGGCGAGCGCCGGGAGCTTGGTCGCGCCGAACAGCAGGATGACGATCCCGAGGATGATCAGCAGGTGAAGGCCGGTCAGGTTACCAATCATCATGACTCCTTGATCTGGAACTGGTCGCCGTCCGCTGATCGTCGTCGATCACCGCGGCGGAAGTCCGTGTCCCCCCATGGTAACTCCCCCGCCCCCGGATGCCCAGGCCGGTCCCCGGAACGGACACCGTTCGCCCAGGGAAGCGCTCCGGTCACCGCAGGACGCCGTCGACGCTCCACAGCACCGGCGCCTCACGGAGCGCCGGGATGTCGGCCTCGGTCACACCGCCGAGCCGGAACACCACCCGCTCGCCGGGCAGCAGCGTCATGAACCCGCGGTCGACCGTTCCACCGGCCGCGACCCGGTCGGGCTGCACCAGCAGGTCGCGGACGAGCGAGTCGGCCTCGACGGTCAGGTCCAGACCACCGTCGACCACCGCGAACGAGGTCCGGTAGCGCGCGGGCTCCCACCGCATCTCGGCGTCGGGACCGGGAGTCCAGACCGCGCGGCGCCAGTCCATGTCCGCGATGACGAGCTCGTTGGCCGGGTCGTCGACGACACCGACCGACTCGGGCAGGGCGACGACCGCGACGCCGGCGGACGACAGCCGGACCGGCAGCGACGCTTCGGCCAGGATCGTGCCGGCCGTGGTGATCCGGCGCACCCGCACCACGCTGTCGTGCCCGGTGCGGGTCGACCGGACGGCCACCTCGACGGGCGAGGACCCGAACGCACCGGGCGAGACGCCCAGCGAGAGCGTGTCCGCGAGCTCGCCCAGGTCAGCCGTCTCGCCGACCGCAGGCGACGCACCCGGGTGATCCGGGCCTCCAGTCCGCTCCGCGCCCGACGCGGCGACCGCACCCGACGCACCAGCGGTACCGGCCGCACCAGCGGTACTGGCCGCACCCGGCGTCACCGCCACCGACGACACCGGACGGATCGTCAGCAGCACGTCGTCGTAGAGCCGGCGCAGCTCGTGCGCCAGCGGCTTCAGCCGCCCCGCCGAGTCGATCGCCGACCACGACGACACCGGCCACAGGTCGTTCAGCTGCCACACCACGACACCGGTGTTGCGCGGCCAGTGGGTGCGCCAGTGCTCGATGCCGGTCGCGATCGCCCGCGCCTGCTGGAGCTGCGTCAGGTAGTGCCACGCGTCGAACGCGGCCGGGTCGACCGCGCCGAAGCGCGGCTCCAGCCCGCGGGCCAGCTTGGCCATCCCGTCCGCCGCCTTCTGGTGGTGGACCACACCGGGCGAGTCGACCCGGAGCGGCGCGTCCGTGACCGCGTCACGCAGCGTGCGCCAGGCGGGCGGCGCCTGCCAGCCGAACTCCGACACGAACCGCGGCACCGACTCGCGGTAGGCGGTGTCGGGCAGCCGGTTCCAGACGTCCCACGAGTGGTGCGTCTCGTGGTCGACCTCGTTCGCGGGCAGCGACTCGGAGCCGGACCACGGCGACGCGACCGTGTAGAAGCGCGACGGGTCGACCGCGTCGACGATGGTCGGCAGCAGGTCGAGGTAGTAGTCGAGTCCCCAACCCCGATCGCCCAGCTCCTCGCCCCAGCCGTCGGCGTCGTGCAGCCAGATGTTCTCGTTGTTGCCGTTCCAGACCACCAGCGAGGGGTGGCGGGCCAGCCGGGCGACGTTGTCCCGCGCCTCGGCGATGACCTCGCTGCGGATCGGCTCGACCTCCGGGTAGGCCGAGCACGCGAACGGGAAGTCCTGCCAGACGAGCAGCCCGAGTTCGTCGCAGACCTCGTAGAAGTCGCGCGATTCGTACACGCCGCCGCCCCAGATGCGCACGAGGTTCGTGCCGAGCGAGGCCGCGGCACCCAGCCGGGACTCGAGTCGGGCGCGGTCGACGCGCGAGACGATGACGTCGTCGGGGATCCAGTTGACGCCCCGGACGTCGATGAGCGTGCCGTTGACGTGCACGGCGAAGGGGCGGCCGATGCCGTCGACCTGGGTCTCGATGCGGGTCGACCGGAACCCGGTGCGGAACGTGTCGCGGTCGAGCACCTCGCCGTCGACCGTCTGCAGCTCGACCACGACGTCGTACTGCGGCTGCGCGCCGTAGCCGCGCGGCCACCAGCGCCGCGCCTCGGGGACGCGCACGGTCACGACGGTCTCGTCATCCTTCGGGGTCAGCTGCGCGCGGGACCGCTGGCGCGTGGTGCCGCCGTCCTCGGTCTCGCCGCTGACGGTGACGACGAGCACGAGGTCGTCGTCCTCACCGTCCTGGTCCAGGTCGTTCATGCCCGAGCGCTCGACGGTGATGTGCGCGTCGAGCACCCCCTCGCCGGCTTCGACGTCGACGAGCGGACGGACCTCGCGCAGGCGCGCGGTCGACCACCGCTCGATCGCGACCGGCCGCCAGGGGCCGCTCGTGACCGCCGTCAGGCCCCAGTCCCAGCCGAAGTTCGACGCCATCTTGCGCACGTACGGGAACGGCTCGTCGTACGGACCGGGCATGCTGCCGGCCTTCGCAGCGACCCGACCGGCCTCGCGGTAGGGCGACTCGAACAGGATCTCGAGGTCCTTCGTGGTGCCGCCGGATCCCGTCTGCACGCGGGCGTCGAACCGGTACCGGCGGTGCATGTTGCGGGTCGTGCCCACGACGACGCCGTCCAGGCTGAGCTCCGCGACCGTGTCCAGGCCGTCGCAGACCAGGTCGACGCGCTCGTGGCCCCGCGGGTCGACGTCGACCGTGCGGCGGTAGGCCCAGTCGGCGCGACCGACCCACTTGGCGGGCTGCTCGTTCAGGTGGAACGTCGGGTCCGGCAGCAGGCCCTCCCGTTCCAGGTCGGTGTGCACCTGGCCCGGCACCGTCGCCGGGATGGTGCGGCCCGCGACGCCGTCCGGCGCGCCGGTTCCCCCGGCCAGGGTCACTGTCCAGTCGTCGCGGAGTTCCTCGCGTTCGAGGGTCATGCGGGTCCTTCTCTTCGGCGGCAGGGTGTCCGTCAGCCTCGGTCGGGGACGCCGACCGGCGGTCCGACCCACGGCCGGTTCCCACGGCCTGGAGGCTCGGCACCGGTTGCCCGGGCGTCGTCACGTCGCGCGCACGAACGGGTTGCGCTCGCGCGAGGGGTGCTCGGCGATGCTAGTACGGGATGCTTTCGGCAACCTAGGTGGTGACAGGGGGCGGGTCCCGCGGGCAAGGTGGGAACGTGATCACCGTCGAACTCGCCAGGTCCCTCCGTGACGCCGGCCTCCGCTGGCACCCCGAGACCGGGGACCGGTTCGTGATCGACAAGCCGGGCATCGACGACGACGTCTACACGGTGTCCGAGATGACCGTCGAACGGCACGATTCCCCCACCGGCACGATCCTCGGCTTCAACGGCACCACCGAGTGGGCGCTCGACTCGGTCACCGCCACCGAGTCGCTCTGGCTGCCCCGCGAGGACCAGCTGCGCGACCTGCTCGGGCCGTCGTTCATCGGACTCACCCGGGTGCAGGTCGGCGGTCGCGTGGTCTTCACCGTGACGGCGACGATCGGCGGGGCCGACCGCAGCTTCGCGTCCGAGGTGCCGGCGGTCGCGTACGGACAGGCACTCCAGGCGTACATCACGGCTGCGCTCGCGTGAGCTGCGCAGCCTGAGCGGCACGCCCGGGGCCGCCGTTCCTGGGTGTCGGCGGAATGCGCGCTGAGGGACGTTTGGTTGCATGGGTCCATGACCGTTCCGAACATCACCCTGAACGACGGCAAGACCATCCCGCAGCTCGGCTTCGGTGTCTTCCAGATCGACCCCTCCGAGACGAAGGCCGCCACACTGGCCGCGCTCGAGGTCGGTTACCGCCACATCGACACCGCCGAGATGTACGGCAACGAGAAGGAGGTCGGTGAGGCGATCGCAGAGTCCGGCATCGACCGTTCCGAGATCTTCGTCACCTCCAAGCTCAACAACGGCCTCCACGCCCCCGAGGCGGCGCTGGAGAACGGCAAGAAGTCGGCCGATCTGCTCGGCGGCTACACCGACCTGTTCCTCATCCACTGGCCGCTGCCCACCGTCTCGGACTTCGTCCCGACGTGGAAGGCCTTCGAGGAGCTCTACGCCGCCGGTACCGCGCGGTCGATCGGTGTCTCGAACTTCCAGACCAACCACCTCAACCGCCTCGCCGCCGAGACGACCATCACCCCGGCGGTGAACCAGATCGAGGTGCACCCGTACCTGGCGCAGGACGAGCTCCGCGCCTACAACCGTGAGCACGGCATCGCGACCGAGGCGTGGTCCCCGATCGCGCAGGGTCTCGTCCTCGACGACGAGACCATCACCCGCATCGCCGCATCGGTCGGCAAGTCCCCGGCGCAGGTCGTCCTCCGCTGGCACATCCAGCGCGGCGACATCGTGTTCCCGAAGTCGGTCACCCGTGCCCGCGTCGAGGAGAACTTCGCGATCTTCGACTTCGAGCTCTCGGACGAGGACATGACGGACATCACCGGCCTCGACAAGGGCCACCGCACGGGTCCGGACCCCGACACGTTCGACTACGTGCCGGCCTGATCGGTCCCCCACCGCACCACGTCGCGAGAGCCGTCCGGGTCAGCCCGGGCGGCTCTCGCCGTCCGTGGCCGGTCAGTGGTCGGTCGCGCCGGCCGTCGGCTGTCGGTCGCGCCGCCCGTCAGCGGTTGGTCGCGACCGAGGCCGTGACCGTGAACTTGGGGGTCCGGACGACCTCCCGGGTCGGACCGACCAGGCGCGAGAGCACCGGCCGGTAGCGCAGGTGCGTGTTCCAGACACACCACAGTTCACCGCCGGCCTGGAGGATCGTGGCCGCGTTCCGGAACATCGCCTCGGCGGTGTCCGTGGTCACCGTGGTGTCCGCGTGGAACGGCGGGTTGCAGAGCACGAGCTGCGCGGACCCCTCCGCGAGCTCGTCGCCCGCGTCGGTGCGCAGCACCGTCACCCGGTCGGCCACACCGTTGGCCTCCGCGGTCGCGCGCGTCGACTCCACCGCGATCCGGGACACGTCGGTGGCGATCACCCGCACCGACGGTCGCCGACGAGCGACCGCAGCCGCGATGACGCCGTTGCCGCTCCCCAGGTCCACGATCGTGCGCGCGGTCGGGACCGCCTGGTCCATCGCGTCGAGCAGCACCCGCGTGCCCTGGTCGAGCGACGTCCCGGCGAACACGCCACCGTGGGCGACCAGGGTCATGCCGAGGTCGTCGACGTGCACCGACCGCGGCCAGGGGTTCGTCGTCGCGGCGCGGTTCGCCTGTGCGCGGAGCGGGTCCTGCGCGATGAGCAGTCGCGACTTGCCACGGCCTCGTGATGCCGTGACCTCGCCGAACGAGCGCCGGAGCACGTCGTTCTGCGTCACGTGCATGTACTTCACGTTGCCGCCGCAGAGCAGCACGACGTCGGGCGCCGCGAACCGGGCGACCGCGCGGGCGATCTCGTCGAGGCGATCGTGCGACTTCGAGAGCCGCAGCACCACGAGCCGCACGTCGCGGAAGGCGTCCTCGAGTGAGTCGGGGTGGTGGAAGCCGCGCAGCCCGAACGTGCCGGCGTTGGCCTCGAGCGCCCGCTCCCCCACCAGGGAGTCCTGCACGACGCGGATGTCGCTCGCCCCGTACTGCGTGATGAGGCCGAGCGTCAGCACCCCGTACCGGTCGTCGACGACCGCGACCTCGCCCGGCTGTCGGAGTGCGTCGCCGTGCACGTGCGGTGCTTCGTCGAGCAGGAAGCGGTCGGTGCCGTCGATCGCGATGAGGTCGGGCGCGTCGTCGTCGCGTCGGCGGAAGAGGTCGGCGAAGTCTGGCACCGCGTCAGCGTACCCGGCGGCGATCGGCGCCGGAGCACGTCGTCATCGCACTCACGATGTGAACAGGCTGTGTATTTCACATGTCAGTACCCTGGAGGTCCCCCACCAGAAGGAGCCCTCATGGCATCCACCTCGTTCCGGAGCGCCGCGGTCGTCTGCGGCGTCCTCACCGCTTCCCTCGGCTTCGGCTTGCTGACGCCCGCGGCCGCCACCGCTGCCACCGCCACTCCCGCAGCCGCCTCGTCGTCGGACTCCACCGTGCAGGAGACTCTTCCGGACTTCGATTCCATCCCCGTCGATCCCTCGCTGGAGGCACTGCGCTTCTCCATCGACTGGAGCACCCCGTGGTCATCCCGCATCGTCGGCGGACGAGCCGGTGGTGGCGACGACGTCTGGCTCGTCAGCGGCAACCAGGTGTACGACCGGAGCACCACCGGCATCTTCTTCCTCGTCGTGCAGGACCGCCACAAGGACGAACCGCTCGAAGCGATCCGCGTCCACACCGCCGCCGACGGCACCCAGACCCGCGGCGAGCGCACCCCGATCCCCCGCACCATCAAGATCGACGGACTGCAGCAGCAGAACACGTTCACGCCCGGCACCACCCACTTCGCCGGCAGTGCGACCGCCGGTGCCACGATCGTCGCGAAGGACACCACCTCGGGCGCCACCCTGTTCACGACCGAGGTCAGCGGGGCACGCAACGGGACCGGCACCTGGAACGCCGATGCCGACCTCACCGACTCCGACCACGTGATCACCCTCACGCAGACGACGACCGACGGCCGGAAGAACGAGCTCCGCGACGTGCGGTTCTCGCCGGCGGCGTCGGACGCGCCGCAAGCGCCGACGGTCGTGCAGAAGGGGCGCGTCCTCGACGGGTCGTTCGTCGTGGCGGGTTCCGTCGCTGAGGACGTGGACTCGGTCGTCGTGCAGGACGAAGCCGGCTCCACCATCGCCGACGCCCGCCTCGGCGAGACCGGCTACGCTGCTCGGCTCCCGCAGGACCGCGTCGGCTCCACGGTCTACGTCGTCGGACGCACTGCCGACGGCACCCCGTCGCCCCGTGTGCCCGTCGCACTCGAGCAGCTGCCGATCGACCCCACCGCTGCCGCACCGTCCCTCCGGTCCGTGTTCGTCCACCCGGACGGGCGCGTCCAGGTGGTCGGGGAGCACGATGACGCTCCTGGGCTCTGGATCCTCGACGGCGACCGGGTCGTCGGGCACGCCACCAGCGCCGATGCAGTGTGGAGCTACACGATCGCCGCTGCCGCGACCGGCAAGCAGCTCGACATGGTCAACCTGGTCTTCGACGGCCGCGACTTCAGCGGGACGTCCGAGCGGGTGGCGCTCCCCCGCCTCCTGCAGGTCGACGGCCTCGCGGACGAGAACACCTACACGCCGGGCGCACGCGCGTTCACCGGCACCGCCGAGGCCGGCGCGACGATCACTGCGACCGACCAGCGCGGCCGTGAGCTCTTCACGGCACCGGTGACCGGTACGCGCTCCGGCGTCGGGACCTGGAAGGCCTCGGCCGACCTGACCAGCGCGGCCGGGTACGAGCTCACCTTCACGCAGAAGACCGTCGACGGCCGGACGTCGGTGATGCGGAACATCGCGTTCGACGCCGAGGCGCAGACCGTCGAGCCGGTCACGGTCACCACGAAGGCCGTGACCGCGGGCATCTCGAACCACGTCGCCGGCACCGCCACCCCCGGCGCGACCTTCCGGGTCCTCAACCCGAGCGGCACCCAGATCGTCCCCGGCACCCACCAGGTCGCCACAGACGGCTCCTGGTCGTTCGACCGCGTCGTCTCCAAGGGCGCCACCAAGCTCGACATCGTCATCGAGCAGACCGTCAACGGCACCGCGAAGAAGTCCGGCACCTTCTCCCTCGCCGCGTCCACGGAGCGGAACGTCACCGTGACGACCAAGACCGTCACGGCCGGCGTGTCGAACCACATCACCGGCACCGCGACCCCTGGCGCGACCGTCCGCGTCCTCAACCCGAGCGGCACCCAGATCGTCCCCGGCACCCACCAGGTCGCCACCGACGGCTCCTGGTCGTTCGACCGCGTCGTCTCCAAGGGCGCCACCAAGCTCGACATCGTCATCGAGCAGACCGTCAACGGCACCGCGAAGAAGTCCGGCACCTTCTCCCTCGCCGCGAGCTGATCGCCGCTCCAGCGGTGAACCACAGCGCCCCCGGGCCCACGCGGCGCCCGGGGGTGCTGTGGCGTCGGGAGGATGAGGTCAACCGGTCGTCACCGTCGCTCCGCCGTGGGCGATCCGGACCCGCGCCGTCCCCCATGTGTTGCGCCGGACGGCGAACCGGTTGTCCGCATCCCCGAACCGGACCGCCACGGCCAGCGCGTGCGGTGCGGACTCGAAGTGGTTCCGCGCGATCACGCCGTGGTTCGCTCCGGCGCGGACGTTGACCCCGATCCCGGCGCCACCGACACCCACGATGCGGTTCGCGCGGACGGTGACGGCCTCGTTCGAGTGCGCGAGGCAGACGGCGTTCTCGACGCTCGCCTCGATCCGGTTGCGGGCGACCACCATTCCCCGTGTCAGCTTGAGCAGGATGCCGGCCTCGCCGGAAGATCCGCCACCGCCCGTCACGACGTTGCCCGAGACCACCCCGGTCGCGCGCGGCCGGGTGGACCCGACGGTCGTTCCGGCCCCGCTCACGATGATGGCGGACCCCGGCGCGAGCCCGGGTGGCCTGGTCACGGTGTTGTCCGCGATGACCAGTCCGATCGGCGCGACGCTGGTCTGCCCCCGATCGGCGGGGTCCTTCGACGGCACGGCTGCGATGCCCACCCGGCAGCCCGTCACGACGTTGCCGCGGATCTCGATGTCCTCGCCGGCGTGCGTGTCGATGCCTTCCCACGCGGGGACGCCGTCGATCCGGTTGCCCGTCACCCGGACCCGAGCCGACCGGCGGGCCTCCGAGGGGGTGTACCGGGCGTCGCGGGTCAGGGAGATGCCGTACGAGTTGACCCGATGCGCGGGCTGCCGGACGTCCCGCACCGTGTTGCCATCGATGGCCCCGTCGACGACCCCGACCCCGATGATGCCCGCGTAGCCGAGGCGCTCCATCGTCGTCCCGGTGATCTCGAATCGGTCGCAGTACTCCAGGTGCACTCCGTCGTGCGGGATGTCCCGGAAGTGACCGCGTCGCACGGTGATCCCGTGCAGCGGACCGCCGCGGAGTCCCATGACCGCGATCCCGTGACCGAGGCCCCCACTGTCGGCACCGGCTCCCGTGATCACGGCATCCACGACCTCGACGTCGGACGCCTGCACCAGGAGGGCGGTCGACGCAGTCGTCATGCGGAGGGCACCGCCGCCGGTGAACCGCAGTCGAAGCGGACGCCGGACGACGAGACTCCGCGAGCGCGCCCAGCCTCGGTCGATCACGTACTCCCCTCCGGAGGGCACCGCGTCCAGTGCCGCCTGCAGCGGGTCGCCGTCCGGGTCGTCGGCCGCCTCGGTCGAGCCCGGGCGTCGCCCGAGGACCACGGTCGCCGCCAGCCCGACTCCGCCGAGCACCGCAGCGATCAGCACGCGACGTCGAACACGTTCCTCCGGTCGCCCTCGGTCGTCCATCCCTGCCCCCTCGTCGTGCCGATCGCCCCGCTGTGTCGGCGCAACCGTACGGCGCCGCGGTCGCACCGTCCACGTCCTGGTATTCCACCATACGAGGGTCATTCTGTATCTCGCATTGCCGCATGGTCGATGGCTTCGAGGGTGCTGATATGTTGCGTTCCGTCCGGCCCGACCGGACACGGACGGTACCGACCGTCCGCCCTCAGAGACGAGAGAGACCCATCGATGACGAGACACTCCCGCAGGACCACCGCGCGCACGGCAACCGGCCTGACGGTCCTGACGATCGCTGCGACCGCCGGGCTGTCCCCGGCCGCCGCGGCCGAGCTCGACGAGTCGGAGCTGACCCTGGTCGGCCCGCTCGTCACCGAGACCTCGGCGTTCGCCGGCGACCCGTCCACCCCGCGGTACAGCGCACCCTCGGCGGCCGCGGCCGGGGCGGAGATCCCGGCGAACCGAGCCAGCACACTGGCGGCCGCCCGCGCGGCCGCCGTGCGGTGGTCCATCCCGCAGCCCGGAGCGGTCACCACCGTGCGACCGATGTCGGACCCCGACCTGTGCCTCACGGCCGCCACGGCCTCGATCACGAGCTACTCGCCCGTCACCCTCGAGACGTGCGTCGACGGTGACGCCAAGCAGCAGTTCCGCACCGCGGCGAACACCGGCTCGAACAACCCGATCGGCACCGGCCTGCAGTCGACCTACAACCGCGGGTTCCTCGGCCTGTTCAACACCGACCGGGTGATGCGCCTGCAGTCCCAGAACGTCGCCGACCGGCTGCCGAACACCGAGGACTTCACGCCCTCGTTCACCGCACGGGTCGACTCCACCGACGTCACGACGCGGAGCGCCCAGGTCTCCGGCACGGGGACACCCGACGCGACGGTCCTCATCGACGGTCGGAACCCGCAGGTCGTCGGGCCCGACGGTCGCTGGACGGCCCGCGTCACGAACCTCCCCCTCGGCACCAGCACCCTCGAGCTCGAGCAGTACGAGGGCACCGAACGCACCGGAGTCGCCGAGCTCGAGATCACGCTGACGGTGGCACCGCTCACGTTCGAGACGACCTTCGCCGACACCCTGTCCGATCCGGTGACGGCCAGCG
Organism: Curtobacterium sp. ME-Dv--P-122a; assembly: GCF_030209645.1. Taxonomy (NCBI): domain Bacteria; kingdom Bacillati; phylum Actinomycetota; class Actinomycetes; order Micrococcales; family Microbacteriaceae; genus Curtobacterium; species Curtobacterium sp. ME-Dv--P-122a. The sequence goes on along the minus strand of NZ_JARVRO010000008.1, from coordinate 59,354 downwards.
GGAGCGCGCAGCCCGAGTCCGCGGTCCGCCTCTACGACGCCGCGGGGAACCAGCTCGGCGACACGGTCACGGCAGGTCCGGACGGAGCGTGGGAGACGACGATCCCCGCACCCGATGCCGGTGGTGTCCTCCGGATCACTGCCGCACAGTTCGTCGACGGCGTCCGCGACACCGCGAACGAGGTGACCCGCGACGTCGACTACGGCGCCGCCGTGAGCATCGCGACGCCGGCCGAGGGCGCCGCCCACGCCGGCGGTTCGGTCTCGATGTCGGGTAGTGGCGAACCGGGGTCCACCATCGAGGTGGTCGAGGTGACCGCCGACGGCGAGCGCACGGTCGGTCGCAGCACCGAGGGGGTCCTGCCCAGCGGCCGCTGGTTCGTCGACACGGACTCGCTGGACCGAGCCGAGCACGTCCTCCGCGTGGTCCAGGGCTCGAAGGGTGACAACACCACCACTGCGCAGGTCACGGTCAACCCCGGCGAGACCGGCCGTCTGACCGAGGTCCGACTCTCGGGGCCGGCGACCGTCACCCCCGGGGTGTCGAACCGGATCTCCGGGACCGGCGAACCCGGCGCGAGCTACCGCGTCCTGAACGTCTCGGGCGCGGAGCTCGTACCCGGCACGCGCCAGGTCGACGACGAGGGCAACTGGTCCTTCGACCGGGTGGTGTCGAACGGCGCCGAGAGCTTGCGGTTCGTCATCGAACAGACGAAGGGCGAACAGGGACCGGAGCCGTCCGAGCTCTTCACGATCGCTGCCAACGAGGGCTTCGCGCCGGTCGAGATCACCACGCGCGCCGTCGACCCCGGCGTCCTGAACACGTTCGAGGGCACCGGACCTGCCGGGGCGACGATGGTCGTGCTCAACGCATCGGGCACACAGATCGTGCCCGGCACCGTCACGGTCGACCCCGAGGGCAACTGGAGCTTCGAGCGTGTCGTCTCCAGCGGCGCCACGAAGTTCCAGTTCAAGTTCGAGGTGTCGATCTCGGGGACGACCTACGAGACGACGCTGGCGGAAGTGTTCGCGAACACCCGGTGACGCCGGGTTGCAACGACGATGCCCCCGGACCACTTGGTCCGGGGGCATCGATTCGTCGGCGCGTCAGCGAGGCCCGCGGTACAGCACGATCTGTGTGTTCCGCTGCGGCCGCGACCCCGCCTTGAGCGAGATCGCCGCACCACTCGCGGTGGCGGCGAAGACCCGCGCACCGGGCCGGTTGATGAGCTGGTCGGCCAACGCCGACTCGAGTTCGCGCACCCGGTCGCGCAGCGCCTTGTTCTCGTTCTCCAGGTCGAGCACCCGCCGGATGCCCTCCAGCGACACCCCCTCGGAGCCGAGGCGCGCGATCTCGCGCAACTGCACGACATCACGCATCGAGTACCGCCGCGACCCACCTCGGGTGCGACCCGGCACGACCAGGCCGAGCCGGTCGTACTGCCGCAGCGTCTGCGGGTGCATCTCGGCGAGCTCCGCAGCGACCGCGATCGCGAAGACGGGCGAGTTCTCGTCCATGTCGGTCATGGCGCGTTCCTTTCCGTCGTCCGCGTGGGGTGAAAACCAGCCTGGAGGCTCAGCGAGCGTCCGTCAGGAAGCCGCGCCGTTCCTCCAGGCCGGGTCTACTGCATTGCGTGCGCGACGCTAGTCGCGCGCCTTGGCGAGGAGGTCCTCGCGGGGGTTCTCGTCGGGCAGCGCAGCCGCGAGTGCCTCGACGGCCTCGCGCTGCTTGTCCGACAGGTGCGACGGCACCGCGACCTGGACGGTCGCGAGCAGGTCGCCCGTGCCGTTCTTCGTCGTGACGCCGCGGCCCTTGACGCGCAGGACGCGACCCGACGGCGTGCCGGGGGCGACCTTGAGCTTCACGGGCGAACCGCCGAGCGTCGGGACCTCGATCGTCGCGCCGAGCGCTGCCTCGGTGAACGTCACGGGGACGTCCACGCGCAGGTTGAGCCCGTCGCGCTCGAACACCGGGTGCTTCCGCACCGACACGGCGACCACGAGGTCACCGGCCTCTCCGCCGTCGGGCGAGGGCTCGCCGCGGCCGCGCAGACGGATCTTCTGACCGTCGGCGACGCCAGCGGGGATGCGGACGTTCACCGGGCGCCCGTTGCCCTGCGACAGCTTGACGGTGTCACCGGCGATCGCCGTGGTGAAGTCGAGGGTCGTCGATGCCGTGACGTCGCGGCCCTTCGTCGGCCCGCCGAAGCCGCGGTAGCCGCCGGAGGTCTGGCCGAAGCCACCGCCCCCGCCGAACATCCCGCCGAGGATGTCCTCGAAACCGCCGGCACCGCCCGGGCCACCCTGGCCGAAGCGGACGCGCTGTCCGCCACCACCCTGCTGCCCGAACATCCCGCCGAAGACGTCCTCGAACCCGCCCTGGCCCCCGCCGCCCGCCGTGAAGCGAGCGCCGGAGCCCATGGCGCGGACCTGGTCGTACTCCTGGCGCTGCTCCTTGTCGGAGAGCACCGAGTACGCCTCGCTGATCTCCTTGAAGCGGTTCTCGGCAGCAGCGTCACCCGGGTTGGAGTCCGGGTGGAACTGCCGCGCGAGCTTCCGGTACGTCTTCTTCAGCTCGGCGTCGGAGGCGTCCTTGGACACGCCGAGGACCTTGTAGAAGTCCTTGTCGAACCAATCCTGACTGGCCATGGATCACCTGCCTTCTTCTGTCGTCACCGTGGGGACCCGGCTCAGGCCGGGACCGCCACCGCGACCTTGGCCGCGCGGAGGACGCGCTCGCCGAGCTTGTAGCCCGGCTCGACGACGTCCGCGACGGTCTGTCCGGTGGCACCCGGGGTGGGGAGCTGGACGATCGCCTCGTGGATGTTCGGGTCGAACGCCTCGCCCTTCTCGCCGATCTGCACGAGCTTGAACTTCTCGAAGCCCCCGCGGATCTTCTGGCCGATGACCTGCATCGGGCCCTCGGAGAGGTCACCGTGGGCCTCAGCCCGGGTGAGGTCGTCGAGCGCCGGCAGCAGGGCCCGCACCACTTCGGCGATGGCGACCTCGCGGTTGGCCTCACGGTCACGCTCGACGCGCTTCCGGAAGTTCACCAGCTCGGCCTGCGCACGGAGCATGTCCGCACGCATCTCGGCGACGAGGTCGCGGTCCTCGGTGCTGAGCTTGTCCTCGGCGATGCCGCGGGCAGCGTCGGCGAGCAGCGCTTCGTCCTCCGGGGAAAGGTCGTTCGCGGCATCGGCCGCCGGCCCCCCGGCGGCGGGGCCGTCCGTCGGTACTTCGACGTCGGGCCCCTCCGCCTCGATGAGGTCCTCGGGCTCCGCCGCGTTCGTGGCGTCGCCCTCGACCTGGGGTTCGTCCTCGTTGGGCGCGTTGTCCTTGGGATCCGTCATCGTTACTTCTTGTCCTTGTCGTCCTCGTCGTCCACGACCTCGGCATCGACGATGTCCTCGTCGTCGGCCGGCTGCTCACCCGCGGGCTGCTCGCCACCGGCGGCGCCGGCTGCTGCGTCCTGCTGGCTGTAGATGGCCTGGCCGAGCTTGCCCTGCGACTCGTTGAGCTTGTCGAAGGCGGTCTTCACGGCGTCGTCGTCCTCGCCCGCGAGTGCGGACTTGAGCGCGTCGACGTCCGCCTGCACCTCGGACTTGACGTCCGCGGGGAGCTTCTCGTCGTTCTCCTTGATCAGCTTCTCGATCGAGTAGACGAGCTGCTCGGCCTGGTTGCGACGCTCGTTGGCCTCGCGACGGGCCTTGTCCTCGGCGGCGTGCTCCTCGGCCTCGCGGACCATGCGCTCGATGTCCTCCTTCGGCAGCGAAGAACCGCCGGAGATGACCATCGACTGCTCCTTGCCGGTGCCCTTGTCCTTCGCGGACACGTGCACGATGCCGTTGGCGTCGATGTCGAAGGTGACCTCGACCTGCGGGACGCCACGGGGAGCCGGTGCGATGCCGGTGAGCTCGAAGGTGCCGAGCGGCTTGTTGTCGCGGGTGAACTCGCGCTCGCCCTGGAAGACCTGGATCGCGACCGACGGCTGGTTGTCGTCAGCGGTCGTGAAGGTCTCGCTCCGCTTGGTCGGGATCGCGGTGTTGCGGTCGATGAGCTTCGTCATCAGGCCGCCCTTGGTCTCGATGCCGAGCGACAGCGGCGTGACGTCGATGAGCAGGACGTCCTTGCGCTCGCCCTTCAGGACACCGGCCTGCAGTGCGGCGCCGACGGCGACGACCTCGTCCGGGTTGACGCCCTGGTTCGGCGACTTGCCACCGGTCAGCGACTTGACGACCTCGGCCACGGCGGGCATGCGGGTCGAGCCACCGACGAGCACCACGTGGGCGATGTCGTTGACCGAGACACCGGCTTCCTTGATGACGTCGTTGAACGGCTTCTTGGTGCGGTCGAGCAGGTCGGAGGTCATCTGCTCGAACTGTGCGCGCGAGATGGTCTCGTCCAGGTTCAGCGGGCCCTCGGCGGTGAGCGTCAGGTACGGGAGCTGGATGTTCGCCGACATCTGCGACGACAGCTCCTTCTTAGCCTGCTCAGCAGCTTCCTTCAGGCGCTGCTTGGCGATCTTGTCCGTGGACAGGTCGACGCCGTGCTCGTCCTTGAACTTCTTGACGAGGTAGTCGACGATGCGCTGGTCCCAGTCGTCACCACCGAGGCGGTTGTCACCGGAGGTCGCGCGGACCTGGATCGTCGAGAAGTCGTCGTCCTTGCCCACCTCGAGCAGGGAGACGTCGAACGTGCCGCCACCGAGGTCGAAGACCAGGATGAGCTCGTCTTCCTTGCCCTTGTCGAGGCCGTAGGCCAGGGCGGCCGCGGTCGGCTCGTTGATGATGCGGAGGACGTTGAGGCCGGCGATCTCACCGGCGTCCTTCGTGGCCTGGCGCTCAGCGTCGTTGAAGTACGCCGGCACGGTGATGACCGCGTCCGTGACGTCTTCGCCGAGGTACTGCTCGGCGTCGCGCTTGAGCTTGCCGAGGGTACGGGCCGAGATCTCCTGCGGCGTGTACTTCTTGCCGTCGATCTCGGTGGTCCAGTCGGTGCCGACGTGCCGCTTGACCGACGCGATGGTGCGGTCGACGTTCGTCACGGCCTGACGCTTGGCGGTCTCGCCGACCAGGACCTCGCCGTCCTTGGTGAACGCCACGATCGACGGCGTGGTGCGCATGCCCTCGGCGTTTGCGATGACGGTGGGCTCGCCACCTTCGAGTACGGAGACGACGGAGTTGGTGGTTCCGAGGTCGATGCCTACTGCACGTCCCATGTGTTGCTCCTCTTGCTTGGGGGTAAGTCGATGGACTTGCGTCCGATGGGCTCAACTCTACTCCTGAGTCGGCTGGAGTCAACTTCAGGGAGAGCAAACCTGCGCCAGTCCCACTCAACTCCCAGGCGACACCTTGCAGCAATAGCATGTTCGTATGTTGGTATTTCACATGATATTCTGGATGTACATGCGCCGTTGGAGTACCTCGACGGGCGTGTCCCTTCCCGCACAGCCGCTGTCTGCGGCCTGTCCTGAAAGATGCACATGTCTCACAAGAAGAGGGCTTCCTTCGCCCTCAAGTCCATGGGTGCGGCCGGGCTGGCCGCTGCCACCATCGTGTCCGGCTTGTCCTTCGGTGCCGCTCCCGCCACCGCCGCAACCAGCACGGTCAAGCTCGTCACCGAGAGCGGCGGGCAATGGTGGTCGTTCCGTGTGGGGGCCACCACCCCGAGCCCGGTGGGTAACTATTCATCGGAGTCCGCAGCCCGTGCAGGTGCCGACTCGCTCAACGTTGTCGAGTCAGGCAACTCGTTTGAGCTCCGTACAACGCGTGGGCTGTGCGTGTACACGACGTCTATGCCGACCACGGAAAGGGGCGCGTATGCCATCCATGCAAGTACTACGCAATGTGGCACCGCGGCGGCTCGGTGGACCGCGGACTCATCCGGTCGAATCAGCAACTCGCACGGCGTCCTCGGGCGCGTCCAATACGACACCTACTCGCGGATCAACACCTTCACCAACGGCGGTTCTGGATTCACGTTCGGTGACATTGCGAATCGCAACAACCAGACATTGACAGCGGACGTCACGTCTGTCAATCACGTTGCAAAGTCTGCGTTGGTGTCGGGGACGGCGACGCCGAACGGTACCGTCACGATCGGCAGCAAGGTCGCCAACGTCAACTCGAGCGGCAACTGGTCGATGACCGTTGAGGGGCTCTCCGAGGGTGCGAACACCATCACCGCGATCCAGAAGGTGAACAACACCGAGGTCGACCGCAAGAACGTCGTCGTGACGATCAACACGGCCGCGATCATCGGTCAGGACGGCGCTGCCGTCACGCTCGAGCGCGGCGAGGACACCTCGGTCGAGGCACTGTTCAAGACCACCGGCAGCGTGAGCCGCCCCCAGGGCAAGGTCGAGTTCACCGCTCCGGCCGGCACCACCTTCGCCGTGGGCCAGGACACCATCAACGGCGCCTACCAGAAGCCGGGCGAAGGCTGGACGAACCAGTCCATGGCCCTGACCAACGGGGCCCGTTCCGCGGACGGCACGAAGTACACCTACGACTTCGCGCCCACCTCCACGAGCTGGAACCTCCCCGATGCTTCGCTGATGCGATGGAACATCGAGGTCTCCCCCAACAACGATGCTCCTGCCGGCAGCTCCGAGATGCGCACTGTGCTGAGCGGCACCGCCGTCGAGGGCGCCTTCAACACCGCGAGCACGACCGCGACCATGCTCGAGACCGCCCAGCGCGAGCTGACCGCTGAGGTCTCGTCGGTCGACAACGACGCCCGCTCCGCCGTCGTGACGGGTACCGCCACCCCCGGTGCTGAGATCTCGATCGGCGACGAGACGGCCAAGGCCGACGCCACCACCGGTGCCTGGTCCATCACGGTCGGCGACCTCGAGGTCGGCGACAACGCCCTCGTCGTCATCCAGAAGATCAACGACCGCGAGATCGACCGCAAGACCGTCACCGCGACGGTCGAGGGCCGCACGGAGCTGGCCCCGATCACGCTGTCGGGTCCGGCCTCGGTCACCCCGGGTCGCTCGAACACGTTCACCGGCACGGCCGAGCCAGGCGCCACGTTCCGCGTGCTCAACGTCTCCGGTACCCAGATCGTCCCCGGGACCTTCGAGGTCGACGCCCAGGGCAACTGGTCGTTCAACCGTGTGGTTTCGGCGGGTGCGTCGAACTTCCGCTTCGTGATCGAGCAGACCAAGAACGGCCAGGTCGCCAAGTCCGAGCTGTTCACGGTGAACGCGTCCGCTCTCGCACCGGTGACCGTCACCACGCCGGCCGCCGTCCGTCCGGGCCTGACGAACACCTTCACCGGCACGGCCGAGCCCGGCGCCACGTTCCGCGTGCTCAACGTCTCCGGCACCCAGATCGTCCCCGGGACCTTCGAGGTCGACGCCCAGGGCAACTGGTCGTTCAACCGTGTCGTGTCGGCTGGTGCGTCGAACTTCCGCTTCGTGATCGAGCAGACCAAGAACGGCCAGACCGAGAAGTCCGAGCTGTTCACGATCAACGCCGCGGCACTCGCCCCGGTGACCGTCACCACGCCGGAGCGCGTCACGCCGGGCCGCTCGAACACCTTCACCGGGACCGGTGAGCCCGGTGCGACGTTCCGCGTCCTGAACATCTCGGGCACGCAGATCGTCCCCGGTACCCACGAGGTCGACGCCCAGGGCAACTGGACCTTCGACCGTGTCGTCTCGAACGGTGCGTCGAACTTCCGCTTCGTGATCGAGCAGAGCAAGAACGGCCAGACCGAGAAGTCCGAGCTGTTCACGATCAACGCCGCGGACTTCGCCCAGGTGACCGTGGCCAACCGGTCGGTGACCCCGGGTGCCGTGAACACCTTCACCGGCACCGGTGAGCCCGGCGCGAGCTACCGCGTGCTCAACATCACCGGCACGCAGATCGTCCCCGGCACGTTCGAGGTCGATGCCCAGGGCAACTGGACCTTCGACCGCGCGGTCTCCCGCGGCGCGACCGAGTTCCGCTTCGCTCTCGAGCAGACCAAGAACGGCAAGACGGAGCTCAGCGAGCTCTTCACCCTGCCGGCCGACACCAAGTAGCACCCTGGCCCCTCCCGTCCGCGCGACGGGAGGGGCCTCCCCTTCTTCCGCACGGCGTCACCGCCGAACGAACTCCTCGGAGAGGAAACCCGATGAACACCATGATCCGCCGCGGTCTCGCCGCAGCATCCATCGCCCTCGTCGCCGCGCTCGGCGTCACGGCGTGCAGCTCGTCCGACACGAAGGACCCGACCCCGACCGCCTCGAGCACCACGAAGGCTGCGCAGACCACCTACAACGAGTGCATCGACGGGGCTGTGCAGCTCTGGGACGAGGACGAGGACTCGGACAAGACGATCACGACCGACGACTGCGCAGCGGCGAACCTCATCAGCTCGGACCGCACCTACGACCTCGGCACGATCGGCACCATCACGGTCGAGGCGAGCAACGCCACGATCTCGGTCTCCTCGACGAAGAAGGTCTTCTTCAGCGGGTCGAACAACACGCTCACCTACAAGGGCGAGGCGCCCAAGGTCGACGACCAGGGCAAGGGGAACACCATCACGGCAGCCGGCTGAGGCCGACCCGGACAACCGCACCAGGAGGGGACGGGAGCAGTTCTTCCGTTCCCTTCTGCGCGCCGTATTGTTCTTTCAGATGTGATGTTTTACACTGGTCCTGCAACCCGACCGGAGGCCCTTCTTGAACTACCTCGCCGTCATCCGCGCCCTCCTCTCGGGCTGGTGGATCATCGCCGGTGCAACGCTCCTCGGAGCCGGTGCATCCCTCGTCGTCACGAGCGTCACCCCTCCCACCTACGAGGCTTCGACCTCGTACTACGTCTCGGTCGCCGGCGACACCTCGGCGACTGCTGGCGAGATCGCACAGGGTTCGACCGCCGCGCAGCAGAAGATCAAGTCGTACATGCAACTCGCGACCTCCCCCCGCGTGCTGCAGGGCGTGGTCGACGAGCTCGACCTCGACGTCACCCCCGCGGCACTCGCCTCCCAGGTCACCACCTCGGTCGACGCCGGCACCGTGATCATCAAGATCGCCGTGCAGGACGGGTCCGCCAAGGCGGCAGCCACGATCGCCGAACAGATCGGCAAGAGCCTCGCCACGGTGGTACAGGAGATCGAGCCCGCCGGAGCCGACCAGGCACCGTCCGTCAGGCTCGAGGAAGTCACGCCCGCGTCCCGACCGCTGAGTCCCATCGCCCCACGGAAGACCGCCGACCTCGCGCTCGGTCTGCTCGGCGGTCTCGCAGCGGGCGCGGCACTCGCGCTGCTCCGCGCTGCGGTCGACACGCGCGTCCGCTCCAGCGAGGACCTGGACGGCGACGTCCCCGTGGTCGGCGACATCGCGTTCGACGCCGACGCTGGTCGGCACCCGCTGATCATCCGGGACGAGGTGAACTCGGCGCGGTCCGAGGCCTTCCGCAGCCTCCGCACGAACATCCAGTTCCTCCGGACCAGCGGCGCGCCGACCATCGCCGTGACAAGCGCCAGGCCGTCCGAGGGGAAGACGACCACCACCGCCAACCTCGGAATCGCCCTGAGCAAGAGCGGCATGCGGACCGTCATCATCGATGCCGACCTCCGTCGCCCGAACGTCGCCGCCGTGATGAGCCTCGAAGGCGCCGTCGGCCTCACCGACCTGCTCGTCGGCCGCGTCGAGCTCGACGACGTCCGGCAGGACTGGGGTCTCGACGGCCTCTCGGTCCTACCTGCCGGCACGATCCCCCCGAACCCCAGCGAGCTGATCGGGTCCGAGGCGATGGCACGGGTCCTCGCCGAGCTGGCCGCCAACTACGACGTCGTCCTGGTCGACACACCGCCGGTCCTCGCGGTCACCGACTCGGCGCTCGTCAGCACGCTCGTGTCGACGACCCTGCTGGTCACGGCCGCCAACCAGACGAAGCGTTCCGACGTCCGACTGGCGATCGAGGCACTGGCGCGCGTCGGCCAGCAGGTCGCCGGCATCGTCCTCACCAAGACCAAGCACAAGGCGTCCCGGAGTGCCTACTACCGCTCCGAGTACAAGAGCGCTCGCCCTTCTGACCGATGACAAGGACACGACCCATGCAGTCCCCCCGCCGCACGCGCACGCTCCGCGCCAAGCGCCTCTCCGACATCGTCGGCGCTTCCCTCGCGCTCGTCGCACTCGCTCCGGTGCTCGCCGTCGTCGCCGTCCTGGTCGCGGCTCGGCTCGGTCGTCCCGTGCTGTTCCGGCAGCCCCGCCCCGGGCTCCACGGCAAGACATTCACCATCGTGAAGTTCCGCACGATGCTCGAGCCGGACCTCGCGGCCGGCCTCGTCAGCGACAACGACCGCCTCACGCCGTTCGGTTCGTTCCTGCGGTCGACGAGCCTGGACGAGCTCCCCAGCCTGTGGAACATCCTGCGGGGTGACATGAGCTTCGTCGGCCCCCGCCCGACCCTCTGCCGGTACCTCGACCTCTACACCGCCGAGGAGGCCCGCCGACACGACGTCCTGCCCGGTCTGACCGGTCTCGCCCAGGTCCGTGGCCGCAACGCGCTCCCGTGGCCAGAGCGGCTCCGGTCGGACGTCGAGTACGTCGACACCGTGACCCTCGGCCTCGACCTCCGCATCCTGCTCCGCACGGTCGTCGTGGTGCTCCGCCGCGAGGGCATCGCCGCGCCGGGCCACGTCAGTTCCGACGTCTTCGAGGGGACCGCGGCGATGACGGGTGGATCACGGTGAGGACCGTCTGGATCGTCAACCACTACGCACACCACCGCGAGCGAGACGGCCGCGCGACCCGGCACCAGCACCTCGCCGCGGGGCTGACCGAGCACGGGTGGCGCACGGTGGTCATCGCCGCCGGCACGGACCACCCCTCCGGCCGCTCCCACCTGCACGGGACGACGCTGCGCGAGCGCTGGACGGGCGACGGGTACGAGTTCTGCTGGCTCCGCGGAGTCGACCACCGTGGTGCCGGCGCCCGCCGAGCGATCCGTCGCATCGCCGACATCGGCCTGTTCACCGCGCTGCTGCTCCGGCCGGGTTCGCTCCGAGGGCTCCCCCGACCGGACGTCGTGATCGGTGGGTCCTTCCATCCCCTGGCCGCATGGGGCGCCTCGGTGCTCGCTCGACGGATGGACGTGCCGTTCGTCTTCGAGCCGCGCGACCTCTGGCCGGAGTCAGCCCTCGGGCTGGCGGGCATGACCGAACGGCACCCGGCGGTCAGGCTCCTCCGACGGCTGGAACGGACCATCGTCCGTCGGGCAGCGCACATCGTCTCCCCGCTCGAGGGCGTCGGCCGGTACTACGCCGACCGCGGTCAGCCCACGCCCTTCACCTGGGTCCCGAACGGTGTCGCGCTCGACGAGCGAGCCGACGAACCCGACGAACCCGATGCACCCGACGCACCCGACGCACCCGAAGAGCCTGCGGACGAGCCCGACACCGCGCTCACACTCGCGCCCGAGCCCGAGCCCGCTGACGACCGCTTCACCGTCACCTACATCGGCTCGATGGGGCCGGCGAACGCGCTCGAAGCCGTCCTCGACGGCTTCGACCTCGCCGCTCGCCGGGCCGCCGCGAGCGGCGGCCCGCGCCTGGAGCTCCGCATGGTCGGGGACGGATCGGACGTCAGCGCGCTCCGCGAACGTGCGTCGCGCCTCCAGGCCGGCGTGGATGTGATCTGGGACGGACGGGTGCCGCAGGACGACGCCCGCCGCATCGGACGCCGAGCGGACTGCCTGGTCGTCAACATGCACGACCTGCCCCTCTACCGACACGGTGTCTCGATGAACAAGCAGTACGAGTACATGCTGCTCGGCCGCCCGTTGCTCGTCGGAGCACCCGTCACCCTCGAGCCGGTGGCCGCTTCGGCCAGTGGCCTGCACGTCCGGCCGGACGACCCCGAGGCGATCGCCGAGGGCATCCTCACGCTCGCGGCGATGCCCGCCGCCGAACGCGAGGCCATGGGTGCCCGCGGTCGCGACCACGTCGTCCGCGAGCACGACTACCGCCGGCTGGCCGGCGTCCTGGCCGGCGTCCTCGACGACACCGTCGCCGCCTGACCATCCCCTGTCCCCCGTCCCGCCCCGTCCCGTCCGAGGAAACCCGAGCATGCTCCCCGACATCGTCCACGTCTCCAGCGCCCACCCCTGGGTCGACAACCGCGTCCACCTGCGGGAGGCCGCGGCAGCCGCCGACGCCGGTTACCGCGTCCGCCTCATCGCGGTCGAGTCCGACCTCGGCGCCCCACCCACGGCCGTCGAGGTGGTGCGGATCCCACGGCGTGCGCGTGTCCGGCGCATGGTCGTGTCGACGACGCAGGCGCTCACCCTCGCGCTGCGGTCGCGCGCCCGGGTGGTGCACCTGCACGATCCCGAGCTCATCTGGACCATCCCGGTGCTCCGGTTGGCCGGCCGCACCGTCGTCTACGACGCGCACGAGGACCTGCCCGACCAGGTCTGGGGCAAGGACTACCTGACCCACCGCCAGCGTGCCGTGTTCGCGTGGCTCTCGCACGGGCTGCTCCGCGTGGCCGGGACCGCGAACCGGGTGGTCACCGCGACCGAGTGGACCGGACGCCGGTTCCCGGCACCGCGCCGGATCGCGATCCACAACTTCCCCTTCGCGCGTGCGGAAGACGACGCCCAGGTCGGCCTGGAGGCACGGCCCGCCCTGGTCGCGCACGTCGGGGTCCTGAGTCACGACCGTGGCATCGACGTGCTCGCGTCCGTCGTCGAGGAGCCGTCGTTCCCGGCGGGATGGCGGGTCGAGATGGTCGGCTCGATCGACCGGGCGACGTCGACGGAGCGGTTGCGTGCCGCCGAGGCCACCGGCCGGGCTGTGCACGGCGGCGTCGTCGGTCCCATGGAGGCGCGCGACCTGCTCCTCCGCTCCCGGATCGGCGTGGTCCCCTTCCGTCGGACGCCCGTCACCGACCAGATCTTCCCGACGAAGCTGTTCGAGTACCTCGCGGCCGGGCTCGCCGTCATCGCCACCGACATCCCCCTGTGGCGGCACCTGCTGCGCGGGGTCGAGTGCGTGACCTTCGTCCCGGCCGACGACCCCGCAGCCATCGCGGAGGCGATCCGCCGGTACGCGGACGACCCCGCGCTGCTCGAGCGACACGGTGCCGAGGCCCGACGGGCTGCCGCGCGATTCACCTGGGCGCCGGAGGCCGAGCGGCTGGTCGAGATGTACGACGAACTCCTGCCCGGCGTCCGCGCAGCACGATCGACGCCGACGGCCACCCGGTGACGCGGGCGACGATCGACCGCGCCGAGCTCGCGCGTCCGGTGGGACGGGTGACGGGCGTGTTCGTCGCGGTCGGGCTCCTCGGCCTCACGATGAACTGGATCTCGGCGAACCTCGTCGCACCGATCTTCTCGTACCTGGGGTACGGCTACGTCCCCGCGCCCTGGCAGGCGCTGCTCGTCGTCATCGTGCTGACGACCGGGGTGGCGCTGACGCTCCCCCGGGTGCTCGTCCGGCCGTCGCACGTCGTGCTCTGGACGATCTTCGTCGTGTGCGTCAGCCCGACGATGATCATGAGCATCTCGACCGGGTACGTGTCCACCGCCACGGCGATCGCGCTGAGTGCCGCGGTCGGGACGGCGTTCGCACTGGTCAGCCTGGCCACGCCGAGCGGCGCGACTGCTCCGGCAGCCCGGGTCGAGGCGGCGGACGACGTGCTGGTCATCGGCGCGCGGCGGATCGACCGTGGCACGCTCACCTGGCTGGTGTGCGGCCTCTACTCCCTCGTCACGTACGGCCTGATGGCGGCCACGGTCGGCATCCACATCCGGTTCCTGGCGCTCGACGACATCTACGAGGTGCGTGCCGACTACTCGGCCGACGTCGGGACCGGCGGGGCCCTCGGGTACCTGTTGACCGGTCAGGCGTACGTGATCAACCCGCTGGTCCTCGCGCGCGGCATCTTCCGTCGCCGCCCGTCCCTGGTGGTCCTAGCCTTGGCCGGGCAGTTCCTGCTGTACTCGAGCACCGGGTTCAAGGCGGTCCTGTTCTCGTTCATCGCCGTCCTCGGGATGGCGGTGCTGTTCCGGGGCACGAAGCCGGCGCGGTCGCTCGCCTTCCTCGGTGCGCCACTCGCGATCATGATCGTCTCCGCGGTCGCCGACGAGGTGCAAGGCGGCATCACCTGGACGTCGGTGTTCACCCGCCGCTTCATGCTGACGCCGGGGCTGCTGTCCTCGGTGTACGTCGACTACTTCTCCGACAACCCCGTCGCCCGGTACGGGTACTCGTTCCTCAGCCCCTGGATCGAGTACCCGTACGATCTGCCGCCGCCGAAACGAATCTCCGACTACCTGGTGCCCGGATCGGTGGGCTACGCGAACGCCAACCTGTTCGCCGACGGGTTCGCGAACCTGGGGTGGATCGGGATCTTCGTCGCGGCAGCTGCGCTGTTCGTCTGGCTGCGGTTCCTCGACGGCGCGAGCCGGGGGCTCCCGATGCGGGTCGCGGCGATGGCGGTGGTGATGCCGAGCATCATGCTGTCCAACACGTCCATCTTCACGGCGATGCTCTCGCACGGGCTGCTGATGGGGACGCTGATCCTGCTGATCGCCCCGCGCAGTGGCTGGGAGCGGGCCTCGCCCAGGCGGCGGCCCACCGTTCCGGGCGACGATCGGCTGCGAGCACGGTCCCGGAGCGGCCGCCGTTCGGCACTCGTGGGCGGAGCACCCGCGCCCGCGCTGACACAGGCGTCGGCACCGGCACGGTTGCTGCTCCGCGCGGCGCCGGCGCATGGTGCTGGGCGCCGCGATGCTGCAGCACGTGCGCGGACCGCTGGACGGACCGACCGGCGGAAGGTGCCCGGCCGTCGAGCAGCTCAGCCCTCGCGGACCCGGAGCACCGCGCCGGCACCGGCCACGACCGCGGTCGTCGCCGCGGCCCAGTCGTTATCCACGAGCACCAGGTCGTTGGCCGTCTGGCGGCACAGCACCCCGTAGACGGCACCGCTCTCGACGCTGCCCTCGTACCGGTTGCCCACCAGGTGCCCGCGGTTCTCGGTGGCGCGGACGTCGATCGCGACCGACGTCGCCGTACCCTGTCGCCGCAGCCCCGCGATCCGGTTGCCGACGAGCGTGATGCCGTCGTTCGAGTGGTACAGGGAGAGCCCGCGACGGACTCCGCCCGGGCAGTGGTTGTGCGCGACGATCAGGTGCCGCGTCAGGTAGACGAGGACGGCCCCGTCGCGGTCGCCGTCCCCGTACCCCGTCACGGTGTTGCGGAGGACGATGCCGTTCGCCCGTTCGGCGGGGTCCCCGACGGTCTCACCCGCGCCGCGGATGACGATGCCGGACCCGGGGCCGGCCGTCGTGCGGCGGACGACGTTGTCGATGACCGAGCAGTCGAGGGGCGCGTACTTCGTGGCGCCGGCGTCCGACTCGTCCTTCGAGGGGACGACAGCGATCCCCACCCGGCAGTTCTCGACGAGGTTGCGGAGGATCGCGATGGACTGCCCGCCGTGGGTGTCGATGCCTTCCCACGCGGGGACGTCGGAGACGTGGTTGTCCGCGATGACGATCCGGGCCGAACGTGGTGCGCCGAGGAGTCCGGTGGTGGTCGCGCGGACGGCCTCGATGCCGTACGAGTTCAGGTACGGCGCAGGCTGGGTAACCCGGGCGATGCGGTTGCCGCGCACCGTGCCGTCGGTGCACGAGAACATGAGCACCCCGGCGTAGCCGACGTCGGCGATGACGCAGTCCGCGACGGTGAACGCCGCGCAGTGGTCGAGCAGGACACCGTCGTGGGAGAAGTCGCGGATGTCAGCGCCGAGGATCCGGACGTCGCGGAACGGCCGGGTGACGGTGCCGACGACGTGGACACCCCGACCGAGCCCGGAGTGGTCCGACCCGGAACCTCGGAGGACCGCGTCGATGATGGTGACGTCCGACGCGGCGACGACGACCAGGTCGATGTCGCGCGTGGTGGAGAGCGCTCCGCCGACGAACCGGATCGTCACCGCGCGGTCGATCCGCAGCGGCTCGGACAGGGCCCAGTGCCGGGTCACGACGAGCACGGCACCCGCGTCGGCGGCCGTGACGGCGTCCTGCAACCGGGCGACCCCGGCGTCGGTCACCGTGCGAGCCGTGTCCGCCGGCGTGGGAGTCGAGCGCCCGGACGCGGCAGCCGGCCGGGTCCCGGTGGCGAGCAGCGCTGCGGGGATCGCTCCGGCCGCGCCGAACAGCGCACCCCGTCGGCTGACGACCGACCGGGGTGTCCGGAGCGGCGTCACCGCCCGACGGCTTCCGGCACCGGCGAGGCGCCGGACAGCGAGCGGTACAGGTCGAGCAGGACGTGCTCTTCGTGGTCCCACCGGAAGCGTTCGAGCACCAGGGCGCGGCCGGCTTCGGCGTGCCGTCGCAGCAGCTCAGGATCGCCGTCGTACCGGCGGAGTGCGGCCACGACGGCTTCGGGGTCGCCCGGTGGCACCCACGTCGCGCAGTCGGCGCCGTCGAGCAGCTCCCGCCAGAGCGGGACGTCGGTGGCGACGACCGCCAGTCCGGCCGCCAGGTACTCGAAGAGCTTCGTGGGGATCGACGCCGCGTAGGCCGGCGTCGGCAGGAGTGGGAGGAGCCCGACGCGAGCCGTCACCAACAGGTCGCGGGCCGCGTGCGGTGCCAGGACGCCCCGGTGGTCGATGCGCCCGGTGTCGACCAGCGCGTCGAACGCACCGCGGTCGACCGCCGAGTCGATCGGACCGGCGGTGACCACGCGCCAGCCGTCCGGGAGCCCGGGTGACGCCGCGACCCCGGTCAGGACGTCGATCCCCCGGTCGCGGCTCATCGACCCGAGGTAGACGGCCACCTGACCACGAGCAGCGGCCGGCGGGGCGTCGGTGTCCTGGGCGCGGAGCCGTGGGACGTTCCGGACCAGGACGGTCCGCTCAGCGCGGAAGCGGCGCGCGATGGTCGGCGTCGCGGCCACCACGGTGCGTGACCGGCGTGCGAGGGCCACTGCCGCGTGCGCCGCCACCGTGCTGCCACGGCGGGCGACGGGGCCGAGGTACTCCTTGCCCCGCACCTGCTCCGGCAGGTCCTCGTGGGCGTCGTACACCACCGTCCGACGCAGCACGCGCAGGAGCGGGAGCGCCCACAACAGTTCGGGGTCGTGCAGGTGCACGATCGGCGCCCGGGACGACAGTGCCGCCCCGATGACCTGGACCGAGGACACCAGCACCCGTCGCCCGCGACGCCGAGCCGGGATGCGTCGGACGTACACCCCCGTCTCGGGATCGGGCAGGTGCCAGTCCGGATCGGCACCGACGCCTGCGGCAGCGACGGCGACCAACGCCGTGCGGTACCCGGCACGCGCTGCGCTCGCCGCAGCACGGAGGTGCACTCGGTTGTCGGTCCATGGGTGCGCACTCGAGACGTGGACGATGTCGAACGGACGCGGTCGAGAAGCCATGCACCGAAACTATGGGCCCGTTCACCCACGACGCGAGTTATCTACATGTCATATTCTCGTCGTCGTCTGGTAGCCCGTCGACCGCTTGCGCCACGGTCGTGGATCCGGGCGGCCCGGAGGACCATAAGGAGCACCGCCGCGTACGAGATCGCCATCGCCGAGGCGAGCGACAGGAGCACGACGAGCATCGGCGCACCGAGCAGCGACGGCACGAGCACTGCCGAAGCGGACAGCGCGAGCCGTGCTCCGTCCCAGGCCAGTTGTGCTCCCTGCCGCTGCAGCATCGACAGCACCTGCGTGACCGGCGACACCGCGACCTGGATCGCGAAGGCCGGGACGAGCACCTGTGCGTACGTCCCCGAGACGGCCCACTCCGGGCCGAACAAGGTCGAGAACACCGCCGGGCCGAGGAGCACGACCACCACCGCGGCCACCGCCCCGGCGAGCGCCAACCGCACGACGAGGCGGACCAGCAGCCCGCGGACCGGATCGGCCGAGCGGATGCGGAGTCCGAACGCCCCGGCGGCGTACTGCGCGGTCGCGTCGGCGACCATGCCGACGGGCGCACCGAGCACCCGCATCGTGAGGGCGACGAAGCCCGCGGCGACGCTGCCGTGCAGGGCCGCGATGAGCAGGCCCGGCGCCTGCTGGCCGACGACGTTCAGCATCGAGGACCACGGCGTGATGACGAGGAACCGCCGGTGGTGACGGGCGGCGGACGAGAGCGCCCGAGGGGTGATCCGCTCGCCGTCGCTCCGCCGGAACCGGGCCATCCCGAGCACGGCCGCGATCCGGCCGACCGCCAGGCCACCCACCAGCCCGACCGGACCGGCCGCGGCCATCGCCAGGTTCCAGACGGACTGGCCGATGCCCTGGCAGGCGTTGCGCACGGCGATGGACCGGTGCTGCTGCCGTCGCGCGAGCACGGCCGAGGCGATCCGTTGCGCCCCCACCGCGACGACCGTCACGGGCACGGTCCACCACAGGTCCTCGAGGGCCGGTGCGGTGAACCACCGTGCCGCGTCACCGCGGAGGACCCAGGCAGCCCAGGCGGTGCCTGCACCGACGACCAGCGTCGAGAGCAGACCGAGTGTGACCAGCGCGTCGGTCGTCACCCGGTCGTGTGCGACGACCAGCGCGCGGTCGGTACCGAGCGTCGCTCCGGCTCCGAGGATGCTCGCGACCGCCGTGACGACCGCGAGCGTGCCGAAGTCCGCCGGGGTGTAGAGCCGGGTCAGCAGCGGTGAGATCGCCACGACCAGGCCCTGTCCGAGGACCGTGCCCACGAGGATCGTCGCGATCGCCGGGAGGCGCCGACGGGGCGAGGACCGCACGGTGTCAGGCCACGGGGACCACGGGCGGAGCACCGATCGCGGTCACCGTGGTGGACGCCCACCGTTCGACGTCGAGGACCCGTCGGCCGTCGACGACCGTGCGGACGCCGGGGAGCCGGGACTCGTCCCACGTCGCGTACTCGGCGTGGTCGGCCTGCACGACCGCGGCGTCGACCGGTTCGCCGTCGGTGTGTGGCTCGAAGCCGAGACGGCGGAGTTCGTCGTCGGAGTAGAGCGGGTCGGAGACCGTCACGAGCGCGCCGTGCGCCCGGAGTGCGTCGACCGTGCCGAACACTCCGGAGAAGGCGGTCTCCTTCACCCCGCCGCGGTACGCCGCGCCGAGGACGACGACGCGCTGGTCACGCAGGTCACCGTGCAGGCGCTCGAGGAGGTCGACCGCGTGCGACGGCATCGCGGCGTTCCGCGCACGGGCGGCACGGACCACCGTCGCCTCCGGGTCGTTCCAGAGGTACAGCCGCGGGTACACCGGGATGCAGTGACCGCCGACCGCGATGCCGGGGCGGTGGATGTGGCTGTACGGCTGGGAGTTGCAGGCATCGATGACCGCGGCGATGTCGATGGACTGCCGTTCGGCGAACCGGGCGAACTCGTTCGCCAGCGCGATGTTGACGTCGCGGTAGGTGGTCTCGGCGAGCTTCGCGAGCTCGGCGGCCTCGGCGGTGCGGAGGTCCCAGACGCCGTTCGGCCGACCGAGGTCGTCGCGCTCGTCGAACTGCAGCACCGCTTCGTAGAAGGCCCGGCCGCGCGCCGAGCCCTGGTCGGAGAGACCACCGACGAGCTTCGGGTAGCGCCGGAGGTCGGCGAACACCCGGCCGGTCAGGACCCGCTCCGGCGAGAACACCACGTGGAAGTCCTGCCCCTCGACGAGTCCGGAGCGGGCTTCGAGCCGGGGTGCCCAGCGGCCACGGGTCGTCCCGACCGGCAGCGTCGTCTCGTACGCGACCAGGGTGCCGGGTCGCAGGTGGTCGCCGATCGTGTCGGTGGCGGCGTCCATCCAGCCGAAGTCGGGGATGCCGTCGGCATCGACGAAGAGCGGCACGACGACCACGACGACGTCGGCGCCGGGGATCGCTGCCGCGGCGTCCGTGGTCGCGCGGAGCATCCCTGTGGGGACCACCTCAAGCAGGCCGTCGGCGAGCCCGTGCTCGCCGGGGAAGGGCTCGGTCGCAGCGTTCACGGCGTCGACCACCCCGCTCGCGACGTCGAGGCCCGTGACGTGTGCACCGGACCGTGCGTACTGGACAGCGAGCGGGAGCCCGATCTTGCCGAGACCGACGACGACGACGTTCATGCTGCTGCTCCTTCGGCGTCCGTGCCGAGCTGCACGGTCTGCTGGATCCGCGAGGACTCGAGGACGGCCTCGGCGACGAGCACCGTCCGGAGGCCGTCGCGGAGGGTGACGACGTCCGACGGCCGCCCGAGCACGGCGTCACGGAACGCCTCGTGCTCGACCAGGAGCGGCTCGCGCTTGGTGATGGCGAACCGGGTACTGGCCCCCTCGGACACACCCCGGAACGCGGCGACCTGGTCCCACTCGGTCTGGACGGTGCCGTTCGCGTGGAAGGTCAGGTCGGCGGTGAGGGTGTCGGCGACGAACGTGCCGCGGTCACCGGTGACGATCAACAGGCGCTCCTTGTACGGGGTGAGCCAGTTCACGAGGTGCGAGGTCAGGGTGCCGTCGGCCAGGCGTCCGGTCACGGTGACGAGGTCCTCGTGGGGACGCCCGCTCTTGGTGCCCGCGAGCGCTCCGACGTGGACGAACGGTGACCGGGCGATCCACGACGTCGAGTCGATGTCGTGCGTGGCGAGGTCCTTCACGACGCCGACGTCCGCGATCCGTGCGGGGAAGGGCCCCTGGCGACGCGTGACGATCTGGTAGACGTCGCCCAGCTCACCGGCGTCGAGCCGCTGTCGCAGCGCCTGGAGCGCCGGGTTGTAGCGCTCGATGTGGCCCACGGCGCCGACGAGTCCGGCGCGGTCGAAGGCGGCGACGAGGCGCGCGGCAGCCGGACCGTCGACCGCGACGGGCTTCTCGATCAGGGCGTGCACCCCCGCCGCGGCGAGTTCCAGACCGACGGCTTCGTGGTGCGCCGTGGGGACCGCGACGACCGCGGTGTCGAGGCCGAGCGCGACGAGCTCACCGACGGACCGGACGACCGGCACGCCCTGGGCGACGTCGTGCTGATCACCGAGGGCATCGGCGACGCCGACGAGCTCGACCCCCTCGAGCGAGCGCAGGACCCGGGCGTGGTGCCGCCCCATCATCCCGAGGCCGATCACCCCGGCCCGCAGTACGCCGCTCATCGTCCGGCCCCGGCGAGGGTGTTGACGGCCTCGACGACGCGGTCGAGCTGCGAGAGCGTCAGGGTCGGGTAGACGGGGAGCGCGAGGACCTCGGACGCGGCACGCTCGGTCTCGGGCAGGTCGAGGTCGTGTGCGAACGACGGGAGGCGGTGCACGGGCGTCGGGTAGTAGACCCCGGTCCCGATGCCGAACTCGGAGCGCAGCGCGGCCGCGAAGCCGTCGCGGTCGGACGGCACCCGCACGACGTACTGGTGGAAGACGTGCTCGGCTCGGGGGTCGGTCGTCGGTGTCACCACCCCGTCGAGTTCACGGCTGAAGTAGGCCGCGTTCGCCTGACGCTGTGCGGTCCACCCGAGCACCTTGCGGAGCTGCACCCGCCCGATCGCGGCGTGGATGTCGGTCATCCGCGCGTTGAAGCCGATGACCTCGTTCGCGTAGCGCTGCTCCATGCCCTGGTTCCGGAGCAGCCGGAGCATCCGGTCGACCGCGGCGTCGCGGGTCGAGACCATGCCCCCTTCGCCCGCGGTCATGTTCTTGGTGGGGTAGAGGCTGAACGCCGCGGCGTCGGACGAACTGCCGACGCGCGCGCCTGCCCAGCGGGCTCCGTGCGCCTGCGCCGCGTCCTCGACGACGAGCAGCTCGTGCTCCTCGGCGATCCGGGCGATCGCGGTCATGTCGGCCGGGTGCCCGTAGAGGTGCACCGGCATGATCGCCCGCGTGGCCGGGGTGACCGCGGCGCGGACGGCCGAAGGGTCCACGCAGTAGGTCAGGGGATCGATGTCGACGAACACCGGCTCGGCGCCGACGAGTCGGACGGCATTGGCCGTGGCGGCGAAGGTGAACGAGGGCACGATGACCTCGTCACCCGGACCGATGCCGAGCGCGACGAGCGCCAGGTGCAGTGCAGCGGTGCCGCTGTTGACCGCGGTGACCGAGGCTCCGGCGACGAGGACGTCGCCGAACTCGCGTTCGAAGGCCGCGACCTCGGGGCCCTGCGCGAGACCACCCCCTTCGAGGACGGCATCGACGGCGCGGCGTTCCTCGAGGCCGATGAGGGGCTTCGCCGCGGGGATGAGTTCGAGTGTGGTGGTCAACGGATCGCCTCGATCGTGTCGGTGGTCTCGGAGTGGAGGAAGCGGTCACCGGTCTCGGTGCAGACCAGCGTGCGGTCGTCGATCTGCGCCAGCCGTCGTCCGGTCCGGCTCACCCAGCCGATGCGGCGGGCGGGAACCCCGGCGACGAGCGCATGGTCCGGGACGTCGTGGACGACGACGGCGCCGGCTGCGACCATCGCCCACCGGCCGATGCGGATGGGGGCGACGCAGAGCGCCCCGGCGCCGATCGACGCGCCGTGCTCGACGACGACGGCCGTGGGCCGCCAGTCGTCGGCGTCCTGCACGGAACCGTCCGGGTTGATCGCCCGCGGCGTGTTGTCGTTGGTGAGGACGGCACCGGGGCCGATGAAGACTCCGTCGCCGACGACCGCCGGTCCGTAGACGAGGGCGCTGTTCTGGATCTTGCAGCGGGCACCGATGCGAACGCCGGCGCCGATCGTGACGCCGCGGCCGACGAGGGTCTCGCTGCCGACGGACGCGTGCGCCTCGACGTGGGAGTCGTCCCAGATGCGGACCCCGGGAGCGACGGCCGCCGAGGGCGACACGACTGCTGCCGGGGCGATGAACGCCGTCGGGAGAGTGGGACTGGGGGTCATGGGTGCGCTTCCGGATCAGGCGCGGCGGGACCTCCGCTGCCGGACCACCATACGATATACCGGTACGACATATCAAGTGTGATGATCGCGAGTGCGATGAGTTCACACCGCAGCCCTGCCGCCGGTCGCCGGGTAGTGTCGTCCCGTGCGATGGAGTCGAGTGAACTGGCCCTCCGTTGGCTACGTCTCCCTCGAGGACTTCGACGGCCAGCGAGAACACGTGACCCGGTTGCTCGAGGACGCCCCGCCCACGGTCGCCGCGCTCCTGACCGTCAAGTGGACCGACTCGCGGATCGAACGCTGGGTCGTGGAGTCCGCCGACGCCGTCGTCGACCCGGACGCCGACGAGGACGACGTGACGACCCCCGTCGACCTGCCGGGGCACGGTGTGCCCGACCCGGTCGTCGTGCACGCCGACATCGTGGTGCGCAACGACGAGGTCCTCGACACCCCGAGCGGCCTGTGGCGTCGCTGGAACCACGCCAGGGTGTCGCTCCGGCTCCGGGACGCCGTCATCGACCCGCCGGGCGTCGATGCCGCGGCACTGCTCGCCGGTGACGCCCACGTCGCCCGAGGCGAGCTCGAGTACCTGAACGAGCACGACGCCTGGGAACTCCGTCTGCTGATCTCCCCCGTCGGCGAGGTCGCGATCCGGTTCCGTGGCGTCCGGGTGGCGATCCGGAGCGTCGCCGAGAGCGTGTACGCCGACCTCGAGGCGCGCCCGGCACGCGGCTGGCACGGCCCGGTGCCGGACGGCTGGGTCGAGTGGACGACCGAGGTGGTGCGGGCAGCGGCCTACGGCGACCTCGGCGGACTGCACCTGGCCGACGACGCGAGCGACGTCGACGACGTCGACCCCCGCTGGGGCTTCGCCCCGCTGCACGCCGCCGCGTGGTTCGACCACCCCGAGATGCTCGAGGAGCTCCTGCGCCGCGGCGCGACCCTGCAGCTGGAGGACACCGAGGGGCGGACGCCGCTGACGCTGGCGATCGACCGCGACGCGCGACGGGCGGTCGACGTGCTGGTCGGAGCGGGTGCCGACCTGGAGGCCCGTGACGGCGACGGCAACACCCCGATCGTCCGCGCCGCGTGGGGTGGGCACGCCGCGATCGTGCGTGCCCTCGCCACCGCGGGTGCGGACACCAGGGCGCGCGGGTCACGGGGCGCGACGCTGCTGATCGCGGCCGTCGACTCCGGCGACCTCGACACCGTCCGGGTCGTGCTGTCGCTCGACGTCGACCGGGACGCCGTCGACGACGAGGGCTCGACCGCGGCGGACCGGGCGGAGCTGCTCCGCGAGACGGCCGTCGCCGACCTGCTCGCCGCGGCCTGAGCGCGGCCCGCACCACGGCCCGTGCCCCGGCCACGTGCCGGGCGCACGGAAGCGCGGCGGACGGGAGCAGGGCCTCCCGTCCGCCGCGCGCCTGCGGGGTCGACCGTCCTAGACGGTGACCGACTCGAGGGCGTTCGCCTGCGCGACCCGCCCGTACCAGCGGGCGGAGTCCTTCGGCGTGCGCTCGAAGGTCTCGCGGTCCCACGCGACCAACCCGAACGTCGGGCGGAAGCCGGAGGCCCACTCGTAGTTGTCCAGGAGCGACCAGTGCTGGTATCCGAGGACCTCGATGCCGTCCTCGATGCAGCGGTGGATGCCCTCGAGAGCGCCCTGCGTGTACGCCTGCCGGCGGGAGTCGTCGGCGGTGGCGATGCCGTTCTCGGTGATCATCAGCGGGACGCCGCCGGAGAGCTCCCACGCGCTGCGGAGCCCGTCGGCCGAGGCCTCGGGGTAGAACTCCCAGCCCGTCAGGGTGGTCTCGACGTCGTCGGACACGGGCAGGGGCCCGTCCGGACCGATGAACGTGCGGGTGTAGGCCTGCACGCCCAGGAAGTCGTCGCCGGCGGCGTTCTCGAGGTACCAGTCGTCGCGCGGGTACCCGTACTCGCGGAGCATGGCGTCCGCCCCGGGCTCACCGTTGGACTTGAACGCCTGGGTCGCGATGGTCCACCCCGACTGGAGGCCCGACACCTGTGACAGGACCTCGCGCGACCGCTTGTGGCTGGCCAGCAGGGCGTCGGCGACGCCCAGGTCCGGGTTCGGCAGGCCGAAGGCCACCAGGTTGGCCGCGTCCTCGCCGCCGGCGAGCATCGCCGCGATGTTCGGCTCGTTGATCGTGCAGACGTAGCGGACGCCGTCCTGCACCACGGGGAGCGCGGCCTCGGTGTAGCGGGCGAACAGGTCGGCGGCGTCGGGTGCCCGCCAGAAGCCGTCGCGTTCGAACCAGCGCGGCACGGTGAAGTGCATGAGGGTGACGATCGGCTCGATGCCGAACTCGTGGCAGGCGTCGACCATGCGGCGGTAGTGGTCGACCTCGGCACGGCTGACGAACCCGCGCTCGGGCTCGATGCGTGCCCACTCGATGCTGAACCGGTAGGAGTTCAGCCCGAGGTCGGCCGCGATGCGGATGTCCTCGCGGTACCGGTGGTAGCTGTCCGCCGCGTCACCCGAGGGCTCGACGATGGTGGTGTCCGGCTCGTGCTCGTGCACCCACCAGTTGCTGTTGACGTTGTTGCCCTCGATCTGGTGGGCGGCGGTGGCGGCACCCCAGAGGAAGCCGTCGGGGAACTGCAGCGTGGAGATGATGGTGCCTTTCAGTGCTGTGACAAGAATGCGTCGAAGACGGCGACCGTCCCGAGCGGGTTCTCGACCTGGGGGCCGTGGTAGCTCGCGGGGATGACGACGTACTCGGCGCCGGTCTGCTCGGCCATCGCCCGCTGCCACGGGATCGGCCAGGCGTTGTCCCACTCGCCGTGGGCGACGAGGACCGGCAGGCCCGTGGCGCGCAGGGCGTCGGAGGCGTCGGTGTGGTCCTCGAGGATGTGGCCACCGGCGACGACGCTGAGCGGGCTCGTCGCGTCGAAGCGGTCTCGGACCATCCGGACGTCGTCGGGCAGCGCCTCGTCGGGCCGGTACGCCCAGAGCGGGTTCGTCGAGTCGAACAGCTGCCGGAGGTTCCCCCCGGTGTCGTGCAGGATCGTCAGCTCGGCGACCTTGCGGTACGGCCACCCGTGCGGACCGGAGCAGAACTGCACGACGTCGCGGAACGCCGTCGGGTCCTGGAGCGCGGCTGCCCGGACGATCACACCGCCGAGCGAGTGCCCGACCAGGTGCACGGGGGCGCCGTCGTCGAGCAGGCGCGCGACCCGGACGACGTCGGCGGCTTCTTCGTCGAGGGAGTAGTCCCGCGGTTCGGTCGGGGCGGCCGAGTCGGCCTGACCACGCCGGCTGATCGCGACCGCGGTCCAGCCCGCGTCGCGGAGGACGGGCAGGAAGGTCCGCCAGTCCTCCTTCGAGCCGGTGTAGCCGGGGACGATGAGCACGGTGCCCTTCGACACCCCTTCGGGCACGATCCGGTAGGCCGTGAGCCGCCCGACCGGGACGTCGATCCCGACGACGTCGACGCCGTCCGGGGTGGGCAGGTGCCCGAACGGCGGGACCGTCGGGAAGTCGTGCAGGTTCGTCATGCGCGCAGGGTCCTCCGCGGGTTGGGAACAGCGTCGAGGAGGGCGATCGTGTACGGGTCCTGCGGGTCCTGCAGCACCTGGGCCGTGTGCCCCCGCTCGACCACGGCGCCCTCGTGGAGCACCATGATGTCGTCCGTGATGAGCCGCGCACTCAGCAGGTCGTGCGTGATGTAGAGGAGCGAGACGCCCCACTGCTCGCGGAGGTCCTCGAGCAGTGCGAGCACACCGGCGCGCAACGTCACGTCGAGCATCGAGACCGGCTCGTCGGCGATGATCACCTGCGGGTCGCTCGCGAGCGCCCGGGCGATCACCACGCGCTGCCGCTGCCCGCCGGAGAGCTGGTGCGGGAGCTTCTGGGCGAACTGCTCGACCGGGGTGAGGCCGACGGTCTCGAGCATCTCGAGCACCCGGCGGCGGGCATCACGGCCGCGCAGCCCGGTGTAGTTCGCGATCGGCCGGGACAGCGTGTACTCGACCGTGTGCAGTGGGTTGAGCGCCGAGTACGGGTCCTGGAACACCATCTGCACCTCGGAGCGGAGGTCCCGCAGGCCGCGCTTGCCGAGGCGGGCGACGTCGAGGTCCCCGAACCGGACCGTGCCGGTGGTCGGCTTCTCGACGCCGGTGAGCAGCTTCGCGATGGTCGACTTGCCCGAACCGGACTGGCCGACCAGGGCGAGCGACTGCCCGGGCTCGAGGGTGAACGACACGTCGCGCACGGCCTGCACCGGCTGCTCACCGCGTCGGGGAGCCGGGTAGGTCTTCACGATGTGGTCGACGACGATCGGGTTGCGGGCGGCACTGCGCTCGCGGGATCCGACGGTGCTGAACGACGAGGTCGTCTCCTGCCGCTTCTCGCCGGCCTCGGCGCGGAGCGAGCGGTCCGGGAAGCCCGGCAGCGACACCACCTCGGCGCGGGGGTCGGCGTAGTGCGACAGGAGCATCTGCGTGTACTCGTCCTGCGGGTCGCGGAGGATCTCGCGGGAGCCGCCGTCCTCGACGATCCGGCCCTCGTGCATGACGAGGACGCGCTCGGTGGCCTCGAGGACGATGCCGAGGTCGTGGCTGATCAGGATCGCCGTGAAGCCCTCGGTGCGCTGGAGCTCGATGATGGTGTCCATCACGGCGTGCTGCACGAGCACGTCGAGCGCCGTCGTCGGCTCGTCGAACACCATGAGCTGGGGCTCGAGCGAGAGCGCCAGGGCGATGGAGACGCGCTGCCGCATGCCGCCGGAGAGCTCCCCGGGGAACCGGGCGAGCATCGACGTCGGCAGCTTCACCTTCTCGATGAGCTCCTTCATCCGGGCGTCCCAGCGGTCGCGCGACACGTGGCCGTGCGCCTTGAAGACGTCGATGAAGTGGTTCCGGATGGTGCGCACCGGGTTGAGCGCGTTCATGCCGGACTGCAGCACCATGGCGAAGCCGCCCTGCCGCTGCTGGCGCAGGGCTTCGTCGTCGAGGTCGCGGACGTCCTTGCCCGCGAAGACGATGCTGCCGCCGTTCGTGCGCGCCGGCGGCTTCTGCAGCCGGGTCAGCGCGTAGCCGAGCGTCGACTTGCCGGAACCGGACTCGCCGACCAGGCCGACGAACTCGCCCTTCTTGAGCTGGAACGACACGTGGTCGACGGCTTGGACGGCCGTCTGGCCGGCCGATTCGTAGACGACCGACAGGTCGCGGACGTCGAGCAGGACGGAGGCGTCGCCCTGGACGTCGCCACTGTCGGACTGGAGGCCCGTGGCGGCGCCGGTGGGCGCCTCCAGGCCGTCTGCCGGGTGCGTTTCTGGCAAGCCGCTCATGCGCGCTTCTCCTTACGGGGCCGTGCGCCGTCGCGCAGCCGCGGGTTGGACACGGCGTCGACGCCGAAGTTGATCAGGGTGAGGCTCATCGCGAGGAGTGCGATGCAGAGACCCGGCGCGAAGAGCAGGATCCACTGCCCGGTGAGCAGCGCGTTCGAGTTCTGCGCCCAGTACAGGATCGTGCCCCAGCTGACGATCGACGAGTCGCCGAGTCCGAGGAACTCGAGGCCCGCCTCGGCGAGGATGGCGCTGGTGGCGGCCCCGAAGAAGCTGCCGACGATGAGGCTCGTCATGTTCGGCAGGATCTCGCGGAACACGATGCGGGTCGCGCCCTCGCCGGAGAACTGGGCGGCGGTGACGAAGTCCCGGCCGCGCAGCGACTGCGTCTGCGAGCGGAGCACACGAGCACCCCATGCCCAACCGGTCACGACGATGACCGCGATGATCACCGCGATGCCGCCGTTCTGCAGGTAGGCGGCGATGACGATCATCAGGGGCAGACCCGGGATGACGAGGAACAGGTTCACGATGAACCCGATGACCTCGGCGATCCAGCCGCGGACGTAGCCCCAGCTGAGGCCGATCGCGACGGCGACGAGCGTGGACAGGATGCCCGCGACCGCGCCGACCATGACCGAGATGCGGGCGCCGTAGATGATCTGGGACAGGACGTCCTCGCCGGCGGCGGTGGTGCCCATCCAGTGGTCGGGCGTCGCGTCGGCGGACCGGGCGAAGCCGTTCTGGCTGGCACCGTACGGGGCCAGGAGCGGGGCGAAGATCGCCACGAACACGAAGACGCCGAGGATGATGATGCCGATCCGGGCCTTCTTGTTCGACCAGACGACGCCGAACTGGCGGGCGGCGGCGCGGAGCTTGCTCGGCGCCTGGGCTGCTTCTTCTTGCGTGCGGACTGCGACTGTGGCGTCCGGGGTGGTGGTGTTGGTCATCGACGCGTCCTCGGGTCCAGAACGCCGTACATGACGTCCACGATGAAGTTGGCGATGAGCACCGACACGGTGATCATCAGGAAGAGGGCCTGCATGAGCGGGTAGTCCTGCCCGATCACGGCGTTGAACAGCAGGTAGCCGATGCCCGGGTAGCCGAAGACCTGCTCGACCAGGACGGAACCGCCGACCACGCCACCGAGCGCCAGACCGAAGCCGGTCAGGTTCGGCAGGATCGCGTTGCGGGCCGCGTAGCGGATGGCGACGGTGCGCCCGCGGAGGCCGTTGGCCTCGGCGAAGGTCACGTAGTCGTCACCGAGCGTGTTGATCATCGCGTTGCGCATGCCGATGATCCAGCCGCCGAGGCTCGTCACCAGGATCGTGACCGCCGGCAGCACCGCGTGCTGCAGTGCATCGCCGAAGAACGCACCGTTCAGGCCCGGCGTCGTCGTGGCCGAGTAGGCGCCCGTGGTCGGGAACCAGTGCAGCACGTAGCCGAGGAAGAACAGCAGCAGCAGGGCGGTCCAGAAGTACGGGAACGTCGACATGAAGCTGCCCGACAGGGTGGGCAGCGAGTCGAGCCAGGTGCCGCGCTTCCACGCCGCCGCGACACCGATCAGGGTGCCGAGGACGAACGCCAGGATCGTGACGACCCCGACGAGGATCAGCGTGTAGGGCAGGGCCTTCGACACGAGGTCACCGACGGGCTGCGGGTAGAACGTGTAGCTCGTGCCGAAGTCGAGGGTGATGACCTGGTGCAGGTAGCTGACGTACTGGTCCCAGAGGTTGCCGGTCGGCACCCCGAGCTGGGCCTCGATGGCCTTCTTTGTGGCGTCGGTGACCGGGCCGTTCTGGCTGAGCTTCGCGAGTGCGGCGTCGGCCGGGCTGCCGGGCATCAGGCGCGGGAGCACGAAGTTCAGCGTGACCGCTGCCCAGAGGGTCAGGACGAAGAGGACGAGTTTCTGGAGGATGTACTTCACTTCTGGTCCTCCTGCTGCGCGGCGTTCTGCTCCTGCAGGATCTGCTTGCCGGCGGCGCTGTCGCGGAGCCGGAGCTTGGTGAAGATGAGCAGCGGAGCCGAGTCGTAGTTCTGCGGTGCCATGTAGGGGTCCTTCGCGCTCGGCCAGCCGACGAACTTGCCGGTGTTGAACAGGCCCCAGAGCCCGCCGTAGTACATGCCGATGACGGGGAGCTCGTCGTACACGGTCTGCTGCAGCTGGTCGAGGATCTCCTGCTGCTTCGCGGTGTCCGTCGTCGCCTTGTACTCGTCGAGGAGCTTCTGGGTGTCGGCGTTCTTGTACCGCTCGTAGTTGTTGACCGTCGACTTGCCGACGGGCTGGTAGAACTCGCTGCTGAGCAGGGAGTTGAACGCCTGGTAGACGTCACCGTTGCCCATGCCGCCCATCGCCATGTCGAACGTGCCGTTGTTGATGTTCTGCTGGTACCCGGCGGGCTGCGGCGCCTGGATCGTCACCTTGATGCCGATGGCCGTCAGTTCGCGGCGGACCTCCTGCGCGGCGCGGAGCCAGTCGGAGTAGCCGTTCGCGGTCATGATCGTGATCGCGAGCTGCTTGCCGTCCTTGACGACCTTGCCGCCCTGCACGGTGTAGCCGGACTTCTCGAGGCTGGCGAGCGCCGCCTTCGTGTCCTGCGTGATCATGCCCTTGTCGGGGATGTCCGGGTTGAGGTAGCGCTCCTGGTTCGGCAGGATCAGGCCGGTCTGGCCCGCCGCCGACAGGTTGCCCTCGGACGCGGTCTCGGCGATGGCGTCACGGTCCAGCGCGAGCGAGATGCCCCGGCGGACGTTGACGTCGTTGTACGGCGCCTTCGTGAGGTTCGGGATGAGGCCGATCACACCGCCGGCCGGGAACCACCACTCGTTCGTCTTCGACGCAGCACCCCAGGTGCCCTTGACGTCGGAGATGAACGAGTACGCCCAGTCGTAGCCGCGCGTGACGGTGTCGAGCTGCGTGTTCGTCGCCGGCAGGATGAGGTGCTTGATGGCGATCTTGTCGGCCTGCCAGTACTTCGGGTTCTTGTTCATCGAGTACTGCTGGTCGGTGTAGTTGCCGAGGACGAACGGACCGGTGCCGACCGGGTTCGGGTCGCGCCAGGTCGTCGGGTCCTTCACGCCGCCCCAGTGGTCCTCGCCCAGGATGTACGTCTGCCCGATGATCGTCAGGCTCGGGACGTCCTCGCTCTTGAGGTGGAAGACGACGTGGTCGCCGTCCTGCTCGATGCTCTTGATGTGCTGCCACGCGCCCTTGACGTCCATGGCGGGGAACTTCTTGAGCAGGTCGAAGGTGAAGACGACGTCCTTCGCGCTGAACGGCGACCCGTCGGACCACTCGACACCCGAGCGGATCGTCATGTCGATCGTCTTCGCGTCGGGCTGGCTCCACGCGCTGGCGAGCCACGGGTTGCGCTTGCCGTCGAGGGGGTTCACCTCGATGAGGGGCTCGTACATCCACTTGGAGGCCGTGCGCGCGTTCGCGATGTACGGGTTGAAGTTGCGGTCGAACAGCGGGTTGCCGCGGTCCGCGTTGATGAGCATCGTGTCCTTGCCGATGGTGGGATCGGGTTCGGAGCGGACCTGGATGCTGCAGCCGGTGGCCACGAGGGCCACTGCGGCGAGGCCGGCGATGGCCGCGACGAGGCGGCCTCGGCGGCGGGGGCCTGGGTCACGCGTGCCGCGCGTGCGCTGTGGGGGAAGCGTCATTGCTCGGTCGACCTCCATGTCGATTCGGTACGTGCTCAATGTATGCGCTTACATCGCACCGTGCAACTGCGGGTGTTGTTTCGCGGGGCGGCACGGTGCGAGGTGTCGTCGGCGCGGGAGGTCGCACGGTGCGAGGGGCGTCGCGCGTGGTGCGAGGTTCCGTCCGTGGTGCGAGGTCGCGAGGCTCGCACCGAACACGGAACCTCGCACCACACGCCCCTCGCACGGTGCGGCCTCGCGACGGCACGCACGCTACAGCGCGGGTGGGCAGCTCTCGCGCAGCAGCACCTCGACGGGCAGGCGCACGGCGCGCGGCGGCCCCTCGCGACGTTCGAGCCGGTCGACGATCGCCAGGACCGCAGCACGCCCGAGCGCCCCCATCGGCTGGTGCACCGTCGTCAGGCGCGGCGACGAGAACCGACCGGCGTCGATGCCGTCGAACCCGGTCACGACGAGGTCCTCGGGCACGCGGAGCCCCCGGGCAGCGGCGGCGTCGAGCACCCCGAGGGCGGACTGGTCGTTCGAGCAGACGACGGCGCGCGGGACGTCGTCGGCCAGCAGTGACACCGCGAGTTCCCGCGCCCGGGCCCGGCCGAAGTCGCCGTGCACGGTGCGCACCGCCGAGGCCGGCACCCCGTGGTCGGCCAGCGCCGCGCGGAACCCCGCCGAGCGCTCCATGTCGTCGGGCGAGTCGATGGGACCCGCGACGTAGGCGAGTGACCGGATCCCCAGGCGCCCGATGACGTGCGACGCGAGGGTCCGCATGCCCGCGGCGTTGTCCACGCTCACCGAGTCGAACCCGTGCGAGCGCCGGTCGTCGGCGAGCACCACGACGGGGATTCGTCGGGCGACGTGCTCGAGCAGGTCGTCGGGCACGGTCTGCGCCAGCACGGCGAGCCCGTCGACCCGGCCGGCGACGTCGTTCACGATGACGTCGCGCGACGAGCCCCGCCCGGCGGCGACCATGAGCGCGAGCCCCCGCTGCCAGGCCTCGGTCTCGGCGCCGCGCAGGACCTCGTCGAAGTACAGGTTGGACGAGAACGGCTGCGTCACGTGACGCCGGTCGTCGACCACGCGGACGCCACCGTCGGTGACCAGGTCCGGCCGCTCGTCGGGCACCACGTCGAACCCGGGCAGCAGCAGTCCGACGACGCCGGTGCGCTTGCCGGCGAGGGCCCGGGCGTTGCCGGACGGGACGTAGCCGAGGCTCCGGATCGCCGCCTGCACGCGGTCCCGGGTGCCCTCGCGGACGGCGTCGGGCGTGCGGAGCACGCGCGAGACGGTGGCGATGGAGACGCCGGCTGCAGACGCAACGTCGTAGACCGTGGGAGGTGCGGTGCGCTGGTCGGCCAACCCGTGCCTCCCCTTCGACGTCCGCTGGTGCCGCGCCTCGCGCTGTGCGGCCGGACCATCCTAGGCATGCCGTGTGCCGGGAGTTCTCCACACGGTGCCGGAAACGCTTGCGGGACAGCGGGGGTCGCGCGACACTGTTCCGACCTCAGTACGTCCCGTGAGGAAGCGCACCAGCGGGCCGCGTGCCCGCACCGATCAGGTTGCCCACACACAGGGGAAGGACACGACATGTCACAGTCGACACGTTCCGGGAGCAAGCTCGCACTCCGCGCGAGCCACGACGAGGCCGAGGTGCGCGACGCGCTGCTCGAACGCACGGATTCGATCCGCACGTTCGACGACCTCGACGCACCGCAGGAGACGACGGACCTGCGCTAGCGGCTCGCGCCCGGCCTCCCCCCCCCCCCCCCGGACACGGCCAGGAGGCCCGGGCAGCGCCCGCAGACCGCTCACGTCCGCGCGCACTCAGCGCTCGGTCGCGCCCACGATCGTCATGCCTGCCCCGCGCAGGCGTCGGCGCTCCTGCGCGATCCAGCTGAGGAGCCGGTCGTTCGTGCCGGCGACGTGCGCGGCGACGAGTTCCGCTGCGCGGTCCGCGTCCCCGTCGCGCACGGCGTCGATGATGGCGCTGTGCTCGTCCCAGGCGGCGTCGCGTGCCTCGGGCGTGCGGACCTCGATCCAGCGCGTGCGCTCGAGCCGCGTCAGGGCATCGGCGATGGCGTCGGTGACGAACCGGTTGCCACCGAGCGCGGCGAGGTCGAGGTGGAACGTCGACCCCATGCGGATGCCGGCCTGCTGGTCGGGGGTCGGCTGGAGCGCGTCGAGGTGCCCGCGGACCTCGGCCAACTGCTCCGGCGTGGCACGCTGGACGGCCAACCGGACGGCAGCGGGCTCGAGGATGCCGCGGAGCTCGGCGAGCGAGGCGATCTCGTCGAGGTCGATCGGGGTGACCGTCCACGAACGACCCTCGTGCAGGATGAGCCCCTCGCGCTCGAGCCGCGACAGTGCGGCGCGGACCGGCGTGCGTGAGGCGTGGAACCGTGCCTCGAGCCCGCGCTCCGAGATGCGCTCCCCCGGTGCGATGTCGAGGGTCAGGATGGCTGCGCGCAGGTTGTCGTAGAGCTGGGCCGTCTGCGACACGGGCGCGGCGTCGGTCGTGTCGGTCACGGCGGACAAGCCTAGCGGCGCGACGGCGGGAATGGTATACCGTTCTGGTATACCAATCCGTTCCGCGATGGAACGACGACGAACGGCCGAGACGACCCATGCCCACGACCGACGCCCCGCAGCGATCCACCACGACGCCGCCGGTCTCCGCCCGCGCCTGGACGATGCTCGCCCTCGGGGTCGCGGCCCAGGCGGCGGGGACGCTCGTCGTGTCCGCGCCGGCGCTCCTCATCCCCCACCTGCTCAGCCGCGGCACGTCCCTGCCGGCCGCCGGGCTGCTCGCCGCCGCCCCGACCTTCGGCATGGTGCTGACGCTCATCGCCTGGGGCGCGATCACCGACCGGTTCGGCGAGCGCGTCGTCATCGCCGGCGGACTCGTGCTCACCACGCTGGCCGTGGTGGGCGCCTGGCTCGCTGCGGGCGACCCGGTGCTGCTCGGGTTGGCGTTCCTGGCCGGCGGCATGACGAGCGCCTCGACGAACGCCGCGAGTGGTCGGGTCGTGGTGGGGTGGTTCCCGAAGGAGCGCCGGGGACTCGCGATGGGCATCCGGCAGATGTCGCAGCCGCTCGGGGTGACGCTCGCGGCGGTCACGGTGCCGCAGCTCGCCGAGGGCTCCGGGATCCGCGCGGCCCTGGTCCTGCCGATCGTGCTGTGCGCGGTGCTCGCCGTCTGCTGCGCGATCGGGATCACCGACCCGCCACGCCCTGCCCGGGCCACGGTGGCGACGACGGCGACCGCGAACCCCTACCGGTCCAGCGGGTTCCTGTGGCGGGTGCACGCGGTCTCGGTCCTGCTCGTGGTGCCGCAGTTCACCCTGTCGACGTACGGGCTCGTCTGGCTCGTGGGCCTCGGCTGGTCGACGCCGGCGGCCGGGCTGCTCGTCGGCGCCGCGCAGTTCGTCGGGGCGATCGGCCGGATCCTGGTCGGTGGCTGGAGCGACCGGGCCGGATCGCGCGTCGGCCCCCTGCGCATCGTCGCGGTGAGCGCCGCGGTGGTGATGGCGGTGCTCGCGGTCGTCGACGCGACGCACCTGGCCGGGGCTGCGGTGTTCCTGGTGCTCGCGACGAGCGTGACGGTCGCCGACAACGGGCTGGCGTACACGTCGGTCGCCGAGGCGGCGGGGCCGTTCTGGTCCGGCCGGGCGCTCGGGGCGCAGAACACCGGGCAGTTCATCGCGGCGAGCGCCGTCGGTCCGGGCATCGGGGCGCTGGTCGGTGCGCTCGGGTTCGCGGCGTCGTTCGGCATCGTGGCGGTGCTCCCGCTGCTCGCGGTCCCGCTGGTGCCCCGACGCGACCGTTCGCACGACTGACCGTTCGCCCCGTTCGTTCCTTCCCAGGTCACGTGCGATGCACTGCAGGAACGGGCGTACCTGGTCGAAAGATCTGACCGGGTACGCCCGTTCCGACCGGGTACGCCCGTTTCGACCTGGTCAGCTCGTGCCCAGGCTCACGCGGGGACCACGGGCCCGACCGGCCAGCGGAGCAGCGCAGCCGCGGGGGCGCCTCCGGGCAGGGACGCCGCGTTGACGAGCACGAGCTCGGCGTCCGTCAGGACCGACGCACGGACGAGCGCGCACACGGCGGGGACCGCTGCGATGACCGGCACACCCGCAGCCTGCTCCGGCGCAGTGGCCACCCAGGGTGCACCCGCAAGGGCGAGCAGCGTCCGGTCCCCGACGGCGACGGCGTCGAGCGCGACCGTGGCGCCCTGCGCCTGCTGGAGCGCCTCGACGACCGGCCCGAGTCCGGTCACGACCTGGTTGTCGCCGCGGCCGACGTGGGTCCGCAGGGCGTCCTCGAGGTCGTGGCGACGGGTGGCGACGACACGGGCGAGTGCGGTCTCGACGTGTTCGACGAAGGCCTGCTTCGACCCGGTGTCGGCACGAGGGTCGCCCGGGAACACCGACACGAGCGTCCGGGTCTCCGTCGACAGCGCCTTCACCAGCAGCTCCCGGGCGGTGACGTCCCCCGCGACGACGACCAGCCCGGGGCGGATCGTCCGCACGGCCTCGTCGACGGCGGCCGCGGTCTCGGACGAGTTCTGCTTCCAGATCTCCTCGGTGTGCTGCTGCCAGTGCGGCTGCTTCCACCCGGTGCCGGCCTTCGCGTAGTGCAGGGTGTCGTTCCGCCCCCGGACCTGCTGCTCGGTCGTGTCCTCTGCGACCGGCGCGTGCCCGAGGCGGTAGGCGCGGAACGCCCCGCCCTCCTTCCCGGCGTGGACCACCAGGAACGGCAGGTCGACAGGCCGGTGCGCGACGAGCGGCACGAGGTCCGGCACCGCGCCGACCCCGACCGACTCGGGACCGTGCAGTGTGCCGGGCAGCACCTCGCTCAGCACGACCATGTCGTCGTGCACGAGGACGTACCGGGTGACGGGAGACGGGACGCCCGACTCCTGCTCGAACTCGGCCGCGACCAGGTCGACGACGACGTCACCGGCGCCCTGCGCCCGGAGCGCTTCCTCGACCGCCCGGAGCTTCAACGCGGCCTGGCGTCGGGGGTCCTCGACGTTGCCGGAGACGTCGGCGTACGCCCAGGCCCAGGTGCCTCCGCCCTCCAGCCGCTCTCCCAGGATCCGGTGCAGTTCGCTCGTCGCGTTGGTCGACGTCATGGCAGCTCCTCTCGGACGGATGCCGGAGCCGACGAGCCCCGGCGCTCTCACGTGCGACCACACTCCACCCGACGACCTGATCCCGTCCGCAGTCGTGAGGGAACACCCAGGCGGCCCTGAGCCGGCCTCGACCCCGCATCCACGGCAACGAGTCGGCCACGAAACCACACCGGCGTTCGGTTCTGTGGTTGGGTGTGGGCAACCCCGATCAACGACGAACGGAGTGCGGCAATGGCGCCACGACCACGACCCATCACGAGACGACACCTGTTGGGCTTCGGCCTCGGCACCGCGGCGGCGGGACTCCTCGCCGGCTGTGCGGTCCCGGGCTCGACCAACGTCAACAAGGCGGCCCTCGTGCCCGCCGCGGCCTCGGGTGAGACCGTCCAGCTCACCTACTGGGCCTGGCTCAAGGACCTGCAGAAGGTCTGCGACGTCTGGAACAGGACGCATCCGGACATCCAGGTGTCGGCGAACTGGATCCCCGGCGGCAACAGCGGCGGGTACCAGAAGATGTACTCCGCGCTCGCGGCCGGCGGCGGCCCGGACATCGGGCAGGTCGAGCTCCGGCAGATCCCCGAGTTCATGCTCGCGAACGGCCTGGTCGACCTGGCCCGGTACGGCGCGAAGGACTTCGAGTCGAAGTACGACGAGGCCGCGTGGGCGCAGGTGTCGTTCGTCGACGGCATCTACGGCATCCCGCAGGACACCGGCCCGATGGGGTTCTACTACCAGACCGCGATCCTCGAGCAGGCCGGCGGTGAACCCCCGACGACGTGGGACGAGTGGCGTGACCTGGCCGACAAGGTCCGGAGCACCGGGAAGCAGAACTACCTCGAGGTGTTCCCGGTCGCCGACGCGTCGCCGTTCGCCGCGTACGCACAGCAGGCCGGCGCGCGCTGGTTCAAGGTCGACGGCGACGAGTGGGTCGTCGACATGACCGACGACAAGACCCTGATGGTCGCGGACTTCTTCGACGGCGTGATCGACGACAAGCTCGTCGACACGAGCGCCGGTGCCTACTCCCCCGGGTGGTACGCCGCGGCCGCGAGCGGCAAGATCGCCGCGGTCACGAGCGCGAGCTGGGGGGACGCCCTGATCGAGTCGGTGCAGGGCGGCGAGGGCAAGTGGAAGGTCGCCCCGATGCAGAAGTGGGGCGCCGACGGCTTCGGCTCGAGCGCCATCGGCGGTTCGACGGCCGCGGTGCTGGCGAACGCGAAGCACCCGAAGGAGGCGCTCGAGTTCATCACGTGGATGACCACCTCGAAGGAGGGCATCGACGCCATGATCAAGTACTGCGGCATCGGCTGGTCGCCCGCCGTCGACTACATCGGGGCGCAGCGCGAGAAGCCGTCGAAGTGGTTCTCCGGCCAGAACTACAACGAGGACGTCTTCGTGCCGGCTTCGAAGGAACAGAACATCGACTGGTCGTGGTCCCCGGTGACCCAGTCGGCCTTCACCAGCCTGCAGAACCAGTTCCGCCGCAAGCTCACCTCGGGCCTGAAGCTCAGTGACGCGGTGGAGCTCGCACAGCGGGAGATCGTCCAGTCCTTCAAGGACAAGGGCCTCAGCGTCAGGACGGCACGATGACCCAGCAGACCACCACCAGGCAGTCCACCGGCCGACCGGCCGGCGGCACCCCCGCGTTCCGCACCAGCACGAAGGCCACGAGCGCGCAGAAGCGTGCCCCGTGGATCCTGCTCGCCCCGTTCCTGGCCCTGTTCCTGCTGACGTTCGTCATCCCGATCATCAGCGCCCTGTTCCAGTCGTTCACCACCGTCGACCGCGAGGGCCTGTTCGGTGAGGACGGCGTGGTCGGCCGGTTCGCCGGGTTCGACAACTACGCGATCGCCCTGCAGGACAGCGGGTTCGTCGCCTCGATCGGCCGCATGCTGCTGTTCGGCATCGTCCAGGTCCCGGTGATGATCATCGCCTGCACGATCCTCGCGCTGTTGCTCGAGTCGGCGAGCGCCCGCTGGCCGGGCTTCTTCCGGGCGATCTACTTCATGCCCTACGGCGTCCCCGGCGTCATCGCCACGATCCTGTGGTCGTTCCTGTACGTGCCCGGCCTGTCGCCGATCGTGTCGCTGCTGCAGTCGATGGGGCTGCAGCCGGACTTCCTCGGCGCCAACAGCGTGCTGTGGTCGATCGCGAACATCGTCACGTGGACGTACACCGGCTACAACATGCTCATCATCGTGGCGCAGCTGAAGTCCATCCCCGGCGAGGTCTACGAGGCCGCCAAGGTCGACGGTGCGAACGCGTTCCAGGTCGCGTGGCGGATCCAGATCCCGCTCATCGCACCGGCCCTGGTGCTCACGACGGTGTTCTCGATCATCGGCACCCTGCAGCTCTTCGCGGAGCCGCAGATCCTGTCGACCGTGGCCCCGGCGATCGACACCGAGTACACGCCGAACTACGCCGCCTACACGAACGCGTTCGCGTTCAACGAGTACGGCGTCGCGAGTGCGCAGGCGGTCATCATCGCGCTGGCCGCGTTCATCCTGTCGTTCACGTTCCTCGCGCTGACGAACCGACCGCCCAAGGACGAACGCGACCGACGCAAGCGCGCACGGCGCGACGGCCGGGAGGCCCGCACCGCGCTCCAGACGCGCGCTGCGGCGGGCAGCACGGTCACCACCCAAGCCGACCCGGGCCTCCAGGCCGGTCGCGTCGCGACCACCGAAGGGACTGACCGATGACCAGTGAAGCCATCGAAGCGCCGGCCACGGCGAAGACCGCCGTCCCCGTGGACACCACGTCGATCTCGGCGCACCAGCGCCGCAAGCTCGACCGGTCGCCGCGCTCGCAGATCGTGGTGACGGGCATCCTCGTCGTCGTCGCGCTGTACTTCATCGTCCCGCTGTACTGGGTCGTCATCGCCGCGACGAAGACCACGGGCGCGCTGTTCTCGACCAACGGGTTCTGGTTCGGCGGCGAGTTCGCGCTCTGGAGCAACCTGCAGCAGGTGTTCACCTACGACGGTGGCATCTTCGTCCGGTGGATCGCGAACAGCATCCTGTACTCCGGCGTCGGTGCGGTCCTGGCGACCTACTTCGCCGCGGCCGGCGGGTACGCGCTGGCGAAGTACGACTTCCGGGGACGACAGTTCGTGTTCGGCACGATCCTCGGCGGCGTGCTCGTGCCGGGGACCGCGACGGCACTGCCGCTGTTCCTGCTGTTCTCGTCGATGGGACTGACGGACACGTACTGGAGCGTGCTCATCCCGAGCCTGGTGTCACCGTTCGGGCTGTTCCTGTGCCGGGTGTACGCCGCCGCGTCGGTGGACACCACCCTGCTCGAACAGGCACGCATCGACGGGGCCGGCGAACTGCGGATCTTCCACACCGTGGTGCTCCGGCAGATGACCCCGGCGCTCGTCACCGTGTTCCTGTTCCAAGTGGTCGGGATCTGGAACAACTTCTTCCTGCCGCTCATCATGCTGGCAGACCAGAAGCTGTACCCGATAACACTGGGTCTGAACAACTGGCGCTCGCAGGTCGACCGCCTGCCGGAGTTCTACCAGCTCACCACCGGCGGGGTGCTCGTCTCGGTCATCCCGCTCGTCATCGCCATCATCGTCCTCCAGCGCTTCTGGCGTGGAGGCCTCACGGAAGGATCGGTCAAGGGTTGACCCACTCCGCACTCTCGTCCACCGCACCCGGCTCCGACTCGCGGCTGGCACCCCGTGCCTGGCTGCACACCGACGCCCCGTCCCTGTCGCTGAACGGGGACTGGCGGTTCCGGTGGTCGCCCGTCGCCTCGGTCTCCGAGGACTTCGCGACCGAGGGTGGGGAGGACGACGACCCGGCCTGGGGTGAGCTCCCGGTGCCGTCGCACTGGGTGCTGCACGGGCACGGCGCTCCGAGCTACACGAACCTGCAGTACCCGTTCCCGATCGACCCGCCGCACCCGCCGGAGGAGAACCCGACCGGTGACCACCGTCGCACGTTCGAGCTGCCGTCGTCGTTCGACGGTGCCGGCCGGGTGCTGCTGCGGTTCGACGGGGTCGAGTCGCACTTCCGGGTGTGGCTGAACGGGACGCTCGTGGGGTGGTCGACGGGCTCGCGCCTGGCGACCGAGTTCGACGTCACCGAACTGGTGCGCCCGGGGGCGAACGAGCTCGCGGTCCGGGTGCACCAGTGGTCAGCGGCGTCCTACCTGGAGGACCAGGACCAGTGGTGGCTGCCCGGCATCTTCCGCGACGTCACCCTGCTCGCCCGGCCCACGGCGCCGATCGACGACGTGTTCGTCCAGGCCGGTTGGCGAGCGACGCTCGGCACGGCTGCCTCGGCGGGCACCGCGGCGTCGGGACGGCCGGAGACGGGGACCGGCACGATCACGTTCCCGACGCTCGACGCGGTGTTCCCGGTGCGGTTCGCGGTGCCCGACCTGGGCGTCGACGTGACCTGGGCCACGGCGGACGACGTCGCGCCGATCGAGGTCGAGGGCGTCGAACCGTGGAGTGCCGAGCTGCCGAAGCTGTACGACGCGACGCTGTCGACCGGTTCCGCGGCGGGCGGCTCGGGCGGTGTCGCCGGTGGCGAGGTCGTCTCGCTCCGGCTGGGGTTCCGTACCGTGTCGATCGTCGGCGACCGGTTCCTGGTGAACGGCGAGCGCGTGGTGTTCCACGGCGTGAACCGGCACGAGACCCACCCCGTGCGCGGCCGGGTGTTCGACGAGGAGCACGCCCGCGCCGACATGGCGCTGATGAAGCGGAACAACGTCAACGCCATCCGCACCTCGCACTACCCGCCGCACCCCCGCGTGCTCGACCTGGCCGACGAGCTCGGGTTCTGGGTGATCCTGGAGTGCGACCTGGAGACCCACGGGTTCCTGTTCACCGACTGGGTCGGCAACCCCTCGGACGACCCGGCGTGGGCCGACGCCTACCTCGACCGCATCGCCCGCACCGTCGAGCGCGACAAGAACCACGCGTCGATCGTGATGTGGTCGCTCGGCAACGAGTCCGGCACCGGCCGGAACCTCGCGGCGATGTCGCAGTGGGTGCACGATCGCGACGCCGAGCGCCCCGTGCACTACGAGGGCGACTACACGGGCGAGTACACCGACGTCTACTCGCGGATGTACCCGACGCTGCAGGAGACCGAGTCGATCGGCGGCGGCACCCCGACGCCCCTGCTCGGCTGCGGCCCGGCCGAGGCGGCACGACAGCGCTCGAAGCCCTTCATCCACTGCGAGTACGTGCACGCGATGGGCAACGGCCCCGGGCAGATCGCTGAGTACGAGGCCCTGGTCGACCGGTACCCGCGGCTGCACGGCGGGTTCGTGTGGGAGTGGCGGGACCACGGCCTGCTCGCGAAGACGCCCACGGGCCAGGACTACTACGCGTACGGCGGGGACTTCGGCGAGGTCGTGCACGACGGCAACTTCGTGATGGACGGCCTGGTGCTGCCCGACGACACCCCGACGCCGGGGCTCGCCGAGTTCGCCGCCGTCGTGGCCCCGATCCGCCTGGCGGTCTCGGACACCACGGTGCTGGTCGAGAACCGGTACCACTCGGCCTCGACCGCCGGGCTCCGGCTGTGCTGGACCCTGTCGCGGAACGGCGTCGTCGAGGCCTCGGGGCGCCTGTCCACGGGCATCGTCGCCGCTCGGGAGTCGGCGACGGTCCCGGTGCCCGCGGAGGTGCTCGACGCGGCCACGTCCGAACTCGCACCCGGCGACGAGCTCTGGTTCGACCTGACCGTGGAACTGGCGGGGCCGACCGCGTGGGCGGACACCGGCCACGTCGTCGCACGCACCCAGCGGCTCGTCGCGGCGCGCGCGGCGGACGCACCACGGGCCTCCCGGCAGGGGTGGGACGGCGACCACCTGGGTGACGGCACCTTCAGTGCCCGCGGCGACCTGGTGTCCTGGAAGGGCCACGAGGTCGCCGGGCCCCGCCTGGAGCTCTGGCGTGCACCGACGGACAACGACAGCCTGGCGTCACAGGGCGGCTACGAGACCGCGGACCCGGTGCTCACGCACGGGGTCGGCGACCCGACCGCTCCCCCGTCGGCGACGCGCTGGCGCGACCGAGGGCTGGACCGGCTGACGCACCGGCTGGTGTCGGTGTCGCGCACCGACTCCGGTCTGGAGCAGCGGGTGCGCGTCGCGGCGGCGAACAGCGGGTGGGGCCTCGAGGTCACCCACCGCTGGACCCTGACGTCCGACGGGCTCGTGCTGCAGACCGACGCCGTGCCGTTCGGCGCGTGGGACGTCACGTGGCCGCGGATCGGGGTGCGGTTCGA
Source organism: Curtobacterium sp. ME-Dv--P-122a (assembly GCF_030209645.1). Classification (NCBI taxonomy): domain Bacteria; kingdom Bacillati; phylum Actinomycetota; class Actinomycetes; order Micrococcales; family Microbacteriaceae; genus Curtobacterium; species Curtobacterium sp. ME-Dv--P-122a. The sequence continues at coordinate 16,231 of NZ_JARVRO010000008.1, read as the reverse complement.
CCTGCCGGCATCGCTGGCGGACGGGGACGCGACCTGGTTCGGGACCGGACCGCTGGAGTCGTACGCCGATTCCTCGCACGCTGCCCGTGTCGGCCGGTTCACCGCGCCGGTGCGCTCGCTCGGGGTGGAGTACTCGCGGCCACAGGAGACCGGGCACCGGCCCGACCTGCGGGAGCTGTCCGTCGGGCCGTTCACGGTGTCGACGGTCGGGTCGCACCGTGCGGGGTTCACCCTGTCGCCGTGGACCGCGCAGCAGATCGACCGTGCCGAGCACCCGTACGAGCTGCCTATGTCGGACCACCTGTACCTGTACCTCGACGCCGCGCAGCACGGGCTCGGCAGCCGGGCGTGCGGGCTCGACGTGCTGCCGGAGCACCAGCTCTGGCCGCAGGCGTTCAGTTGGAGCGTGCTGCTGGGCTAGGCGGGGTCGGCTCACCCGGAACCAGGTTCCGGACACAGCACCGCGCATCGGCGTGGTTCCGTGTCCGGAACCTGGTTTCGTCGTTGCGTGCGGGAGCTACGCGCCGGCGGACAGGGCGCGCAGCGCCTCGGGGTCGCTCGCGTTCAGGAAGTCGGTCAGGCGCTCGGCCTCGCCGGGCTCCTCGATCGCCTCGGCGGCACGGCGCAGGGCGAACAGCGCCCGCAGCACGCCACGGTTCGGCTCGTGGGACCACGGCACCGGGCCGACACCGCGCCAGCCGGCCTTGCGCAGGGCATCGAGCCCACGGTGGTACCCGACACGGGCGTACGCGTAGGACTCGAGGGTCGCACCGCGCGCCCACGCCTCGTCGGCGAGCAGCGCCCACGCCAGGCTCGACGACGGGTGGGACACCACCACGCTGGCGACGGGGGCGTCCGCCTCGATCGCGGCGGTCACCTCCGGCTCGGCGGGCAGCAGGGTCTCGGGCTTCGACGACGGGGTCGGCAACAGGTTCTCCGGCATGCCCCCAGCCTGTCATCCCTTGCGGCTGCCCGTGTCACGGGATTACCGTGGAGCTCACCTCGTCGTCATCGCGGGGCCGCCGGGGCGGGAGACCGACCGGCGGAACGGATGGCGGACACGGGGGTCCCCCGACGGAAGCAGACGGATTGCTGTCGATCACCGGTACCGCTCAGCCCACGCGCTGACACCGTGATCGCGCGCCCCGTCGGGCGCTCCACCGCACCGCGGTGGCCTCGGTGTCGTGCGCCCAGCATCGACACCGGGAGACACCCCCATGCCCACCACTCCGTCCGTCGTCCTGCACGACGTCACCTTCGCCTGGCCCGACGGCACCGTCGCGCTCGACCACCTCACCGCCGCTTTCGGACGTGGCCGGACCGGCCTGGTCGGGAGGAACGGGGCCGGCAAGTCCACGCTGGTCCGGCTCGCGACCGGCCGACTCCACCCCACGTCGGGCAGCATCGCGACGTCGGGTCCCGTCGACCACCTGCCGCAACGCCTTGCAGCGGGGATCGACGACACCGTCGCCGACCTGCTCGGCATCCGGTCGACGCTCACCGCGCTCCGGGCCGTCCTGGCCGGCGACGCCACGGCCGCACAGCTCGAAGCAGTCGGCGACGACTGGGACCTGGAGGAACGGGCCGCCGCGGTGCTCGACCGGGTCGGGCTCGACGGCACCGACCTCGACCGGCCGGTGTCGACGCTGTCCGGCGGGCAGTCGGTGCTCGCCGCCGTCGCCGGGGTTCGGTTGCGCGCTCGGCCGATCGTGTTCCTGGACGAGCCGACGAACAACCTGGACCGCCGGGCCCGCGGGCTGCTCCTCGACCTGGTCGACGACTGGCGCGGCACCCTGGTGCTCGTCAGCCACGACCGGGAACTCCTGGAGCACGTCGACGAGACCGTGGAGCTCCGCGCCGGGGCGATGACGGTGTTCGGCGGGACGTTCAGCGCGTTCGAGGAGCACTTCGCCGTGCAGCAGGCAGCCGTCGAGCGCGAGGTCCGCGTCGCCGAACAGCGGCACCGCACCGAGAAGCGACAGCGCATCGAGGCGGAGACGAAGATCGCCCGACGGGCGAAGGCCGGCGAGAAAGCGGGACGCTCGATGCCGAAGATCCTGGCGAACGAGCAGCGGAAGAAGGCGCAGGAGACCGCCGGTCGACTGCGCGTCGGGTACGCGGACGACGAGGCCGCCGCACTCGCCACCAAGCGCGAAGCCGAACTCCGGCTGCGCGACGACGAGTCCATCCACGTGACCCTGCCCGACCCGGACGTGCCGGCATCCCGTCGGATCGCCACCGTGACCGTCCGCGGACGGGACGTCATCGTGCAGGGGCTGGAACGGATCGCCGTCACCGGGGACAACGGCGTCGGCAAGTCCACCCTGCTCGAACAGCTCGTCGGCGACCCCGCGGCCCGGGAGCACCCGCTGCCCGAGACCGCGGCCGTCGCCCATGTCGACCGGATCGCGTACCTGCCGCAGCGGAAGGACAGCCTGGACGACACCGTCGCGGTGCTCGACAACGTGCGCCGGGACGCCCCGCACGTGCCCGTCGCCGAGGTCCGCAACCGGCTCGCGAAGTTCCTGGTGCGCGGCGACACCGTCGACCGCACGGCCGGGGACCTGTCCGGCGGGGAGCGGTTCCGCGTGGCGCTGGCGGCCCTGGTGCTGGCCGACCCACCACCCCAGCTGCTCGTGCTCGACGAGCCGACGAACGACCTCGACCTGACGAGCGTCGACCAGCTCGTCGACGCGCTGCGGGCCTACCGGGGAGCCCTCGTCGTGGTGAGCCACGACGAGACGTTCCTGGAACGGCTCGAGCTCGACGAACGGATCGAGCTGCAGTAGTCGGTGGTCGGCGCCGTCGCCGTCGGAGCCGTCAGCGCGTCAGCGCGTCAGCGTCGTCGGGTCGGCCGGATCGCGAGCGACTCGACGGTGCCGCGCTCGGGCAGGTCGACGACGGTGCGGACCGCGGCGGCCACGTCCTCCGGCGCCAGGTAGTAGTCCGTGTCGTAGGACTCCCCGAGCTTCGCCACGAGCTGCCGCTGCATGTCCGAGTCGGTCCGGCCCGGGTGCACGCTCGACACCCGCACGCCGTTCGCCCGCTCCTCTTCGCGCAGGGCGTCGGCGAAAGCCCGCAGCGCGAACTTCGACGCCGCGTACACGCCACCGCCGGGGCCCGAGTGGAACCCGGAGCCGCTGTTGATCGGCACGACGATGCCCCGGGCCGCCCGCAGTGCCGGCAGCGCCAGCCGGGTGAGCTCGGCGACCGCGAACACGTTCGTCGCGAAGACCTGCTCCCACACCGCGCGCGGGGTGTCGGCGACGGTGGTGCCCTGCTCGACACCGGCCGAGTGCACGAGCACGTCGAGCCGATCCGGCAGCGCCGGGACTTCGCCCGCGCCCAGGTCACCGACGAACGGCGCCGCGCTCGGCAGCTCCTGGACGAGGGCGTCCACGGCGTCGGTGGACCGGCCGCCCACGAGCACGTGGTGGGTGCGGCCGAGGTCGGCGGCGATCGCGCGGCCGATGCCGCGGGTGGCTCCGGTCACCAGGGCGACCGGACGGTTCTGGAGCTGGTCTGTCGTCACGGAGGCCAGCCTACGGAAGCCGGGCCGGGCCTCCTGTGCGATCGCGACGACGACGCAGGACCGTCAGCGCGACGCCGGCGACGACCACCAGGCCCACGAGCGCCGCGATGCCCCACGGCGAGCCGGCGAGCGCCGCGACGACCGCCCAGAACACGGCGAGCCCGACGGTCGCGTACAGGAACGCCCATGCCACGCACCCCGGCACCATCGCGACCGTGTACCGCCACCAGGCGACCCGTGCCAGCCCCGCTGCGGCGTTCATCACCGTCTGCAGGCCGACCACGACGAAGCTCACCGTCACGACGGGCAGCCCCCAGCGGTCGAGCAGCGCCGAACCGCGACGGACCGCCGGCGAGCGCAGCCAGCCGCCCCACCGCGATCGGGACGCACCCGTCACCGCGAGCCGCGCGACCCAGTACGTGGCCTGCGCACGGCAGAACACGATCACGAAGAGCGCGAGGACGAGCCACCGGAACGGGAGCCCCTCGAGGAAGGACGGCACGCTCGCACCGTAGCGTCCCGACCCGGAGAGCGCCCGTCAGTCCTCAGCGCCGGCCAGCCACGCGACGCTCAGTCGTTGTCGACGCCCTGGCGGATGCGGATGCCCTCGAGCACGTCCTGCGCGCGCTGCTCGTCCTGCTTCTCGATCTGGCGGGTGTCGCGCTCGGGGAGCTGGATGTCCTCCTCCGCCCGGATGCCGGCCTGCAGCTCGCGGCCCCGCTCGATCTCGGCGTCGAACTCGGCGCCGAAGAGCAGGGCGTTGTTCGTGATCCAGATCCACAGCAGGAACACGATGACCCCACCCAGGGAGCCGTACGTGGCGTTGTAGTTCGAGAAGTTCCCGACGTAGAACCCGAAGCCGACGCTCGCGATGACCCAGATGAGGATCGCCAGGATCGATCCACCGCTGACCCACCGGAACTTCGGCTGCTTGACGTTCGGCGACCAGTAGTAGAGCACCGCGACGACGATGATCGCGATGACGAGCAGGATCGGCCACTGCACGATGAGCAGCACGGTCGCGGCCACGTCACCGAGCCCGATGACGTCGCCGAAGCTGCGGGCGAGCGGTCCGCTCACCAGCACCAACAGGCCGACCACGAGCAGGACGACGGTGGTCACCGTCACGCCGAGCATCGTCGGGCGGAGCTTCCAGATCGGGCGGCCCTCGCGGACGTTGTAGATCCGGTTCATCGAGCGACCGAAGGCGCCGACGTAGCCGGAGGCCGACCAGAGCGCGCCGAGCAGACCGACGATGAAAGTCACGGGGGCGGCGGGCGAGCGGACGAGGCCGTTCACCGGGTCCTTGAGCAGGTTCGCGACGTCACCGCCGCCGATGTTGCGGATGACCTGGAGCAGGGTGTCGATGGTCTTCGCCGGGTCCGACACCAGGCCCAGGATCGACACGACCGCCAGCAGCCCGGGGAACAGCGCGAGCACCGAGTAGTACGTCAGGCTCGCGGCCAGGTCGGTGCACTGGTCGCTCGTGAACTCGCGCAGCGTCTTCTTCAGCGTGTAGACGAGCGTCGGCTTCTTGAGGTCGGTGGGGTTGTCGGGCTTCCGGGAGTCGTCCGGGTCCGGCTTCTGCTCTTCGTGCGCCATGGGACTAGCCTCTCGCCTTCACGGCCGCCTTCGACCGCTTGACCGCCTGCTTGCGGTTCTTGTTCGCCCGTCGCTGCACCGCTGCGATGCCGACCTGCTGCTTCACACGGCCGCGGTGTGCCGGGTCACGCTCGAGGGCTTCCTCCGCCGCCTTGGCCCGCGCCTTCCGGCCCTTGCGACCTGCCTGCGCCTGCTCCTTCGCCGAAGGGGCGTCGCCACGCGCACCGAACGGCAGCAGCGCGGTGAAGGCCGAGTTCGCCGGCGGTTGGGCCAGGTGCCCGGCGGGGCTGTTCCGCAGCGCGATGCCGAGGACGATCGCCGCGACACCGGTCAGCCCGGTGATGCCCATCGCCACCAGCGGCGTGGGGTCGCGGTGCCACCGCTGCTTCGTCTTGGCGACCGCGAGCCGCGTCCGGGCGGGCAGGTCCGCGCGTCGCTTCAGCTCCGTCACGGTGTCCGTGATGCCCTCGCGGGTGCGCACGTTGGCGAGTTCGAGCTCGGGCAGACTGTCCTTGGCCATTCCCCATTTCGTACACGTCCCACCCGGGATCGTGCCCAGCAGGCCGCGTCTACCGTGCCGCACATGCTCTTCCGGGACGCCGCCGAGGGGATCCACCGCCTCGAGATCGCACACACCAACACGTACCTCGTCGAGACCGGCGATCAGTTGCTCGTCGTCGACGCGGGGTTGCCCGCCGCGTGGCCGCACCTGCAGCTCGCTGTGCACGACCTGGGCTACACGCCCGACCAGGTCGAGGGGCTCCTGCTCACGCACGGGCACTTCGACCACGTCGGCACCGCCGCACGGATGCACCGCGACTGGGGCACGCCCGTGTTCGTCCACCCGGGCGATCGGCACCTCGCCGCGCACCCGTACTCGTACCGGCCGCAGACGAACCGTTTCGGGTTCGTCGCGCTCCACCCGGGTGGTCTGCGCCCGCTGGGTCGGATGCTGCTGGCCGGTGCGGTCACGGTCGACGGCATCGCGGACACCGAACCGATGGAGAACCGCGCCGACGTGCCGGGCAACCCGTGGATCATCGAGACCCCGGGACACACCGACGGCCACGTGGCACTGCACTTCGCCGACCGCGACGCCGTCATCGCCGGGGACGCGCTCGTCACCTTCGACCCGTACACGGGAGGGATCGGACCGCGGATCGTCGCACCCGCGGCGACCTCCGACGTCGACACGGCGGTCGCGTCGCTCGACCGGCTCGCGGACACCGAGGCGAAGCACGTGCTGCCCGGCCACGGGCCGGGCTGGTCGCTCGGTGTGCGGCGGGCCGTCGTGCAGGCGCGGCGGGCGGCTGGCGCCGCCTGACGCGGCGACCAGCTCGCGAGTCCACGGGCTCAGCGACACCTCACGCGCGGCGCGACGCGTGGACTGTCGGTGCGCGCGAAACGTCACCGACGCGGTGGGCGCGACCAGAGCCGGAATGGAGGCGCGGTGCGGGCCCGCCCCGCGCCTCCAGGCCGTGGGTGGGTGCGGTCAGGACGGGACGACGACGTCCTCGGGCAGGCCGGACGCCGCGGAGCGGCCGGCGGCCTCCATCAGTGCGAGGCTCCGCAGGTTGTCGCGCCCGCTCGTCTCCGGGGCGGGGCCGCCCTGCACCGAGCGGGCGAACGCCTGCAGCCCGCCCTGGCGGTCGGTGTGCGCGAGCACGGGGAGCTCGACCGGCTCGGCGACGTCGTCCTGCGTGCGGCGGACGGTGACCCGGTCGCCGTCGACCGCGTTCGGCTCACCGTCGCGGCTCGTGAACCAGAGCTCGCCGTCCTCGCCCTCGATGCTCCACTCCCCGGCCCAGGCGGTGCGCGGGCCGCGGCTCAGCCAGCTGCCGCGGTAGTTGACCACCGTGCCGCCGTCGAGCTCGATGATCATCGAGGCGACCGCTTCGTCCTGGTACTTGCTGTACGCGGGGTAGCTGGCCTTGGCGAAGACCCGGACGGCCTCTTGCCCGGTGATCATCCGGAGCAGGTCGAAGTGGTGGATCGCCATGTCGTTGATCATCGCGTGCGGGAACCGGTAGTGCGGGTACGTCTCGGCGGGCTGGTCGTTGTCCCACTGCCGGAAGTCGACGTTGATCGCGGAGACCTCGCCGACGACGTCCGCCTCGAGCATCTCCTGCACGACCCGCGGCGCCGGGTACCAGCGGTAGTTCTGGCTGACCTGCAGCACCAGGCCGAGCTCCTCGGCGCGGCGGACCGCGGTGACGGCCTCGTCGGTGGTGTTGGCGAACGGCTTCTCGACCAGGACGTGCTTGCCGGCGTCGAGGGCCTCGAGCGCGAGCGGCACGTGCGTCACGGCCGGGGCGGTGATGACGACGGCGTCGGCCTCGACCGCGGCGAGCGCCTCGGTCAGGGACCCGAACGCCGCGGAGGCCGGGAGCCCGAGGTCGGTCCGCACGGCCTCGAGCGTCGGCGCCGACGGGTCGACGATCCCGACCACCTGCACTTCCGACACCTCTGGGATGGCGGTGCGGGCCCAGTTGCCGCCCCACCCTCCGAGACCGACGTGGATGATCCGGACGCTCATGCGCGCACTCCTTCGTGACTGCCGTCGTGACTGGTGACGCACCACGGTCGCCGCGGTGCGTGCGTCCAGTCTGTCAGTGCGTGAAGGCGTACGCGATGAGTGCCATCGTGACGATGAAGCCCGCCAGGTAGTTGATCCAGAGGAAGCGCTTCCACCCGGCGTTCGCAGCCTCGGCGCCCTCGTCGGTGATGTTCCACCACGGCAGCACGTTGAGCGCGTACGGGATGACGACGATCGCGGCGATCGGCCCGGGGAACGCCGAGAACAGCAGCGCGACGCCGGCGACCAGGTAGGCGACGAAGGCCAGGCGGACGGTGGCCCGGGCGCCGATCACGGTCGCGACGGAGCCGATGCCACCGGCACGGTCGGCCAGGACGTCCTGCACGGCACCGAACGCGTGCGAGGCCACGCCCCACAGGAAGAACGCGATGCACACGGCGACGAGTTCACCGGTCCAGTGCGGGCCCGCCAGGGCGAGGCCGTAGATCGCCGGCGAGACGAAGTGGGTGCTCGACGTGAGCGAGTCGAGGAACGGCTTCTCCTTGAACCGCAGCCCCGGTGCCGAGTACGCGATGACCGCGAAGACGCTGATCGCCAGGACGAGCCACGACCACGGCCCGTTGCCGCTGACCGCGCCGAGCACCACGAGCGCGACGAGGAAGGGGACGTTCGTGACGACGACGGCCCACAGCGTGGTGCGGTGGACGCTCTTGTCGAGCAGGGCCCCTTCGACACCGCCCTTGCGCGGGTTGCGCAGGTCGGACTCGTAGTCGAAGACGTCGTTGATGCCGTACATCGCCAGGTTGTAGGGCACCAGGAAGTACACGACACCGACCAGGAACGCGACGAGCGAGAACCCGCCGCCGCCCTCGACGCCGACCCCGCTGCCGAGCAGGTACGCGGCGCCGAACGGGTAGGCGGTGTTCACCCAGCTGATCGGGCGCGACGACACGAACAGGGCGCGCAGGGTCGACGGCCTGGAGGCGGTGCTGGCGTTCACTTCAAGTCCTCCGCTGGTGCTGGGGTCGGGTCGGGCGCGGGGCGCGCGCCGGTCCGGTCGCGTGCGCCGGTCCGGTCGTGTCCGCCCGTCCGGTCGAACAGGACCCACAGGCTGGGCAGCAGCACGATGGCGGACATCGCGTAGGCGAGGTCCTCGACCGGGATCGCACCGATCTTCGCACCACTGATGAGCGAGGGGTCGTAGGCGACGATCCGCAGCGTGACGATGACGTTGTCGAACACCATCGTCATCACCAGCAGCGCGACGCCCGCGATCACGGACGTGAGCACCGCGACCCGGCGCCCGACCGCGGGCCGTCGACCCGCCGCACGGGCCCGGCGAGCGGCGACGACGCCGGCGACCACGGCCACGACGGCCGTGACGCCGAAGAACGGCAGGGCCAGGAGCGCGTACGCCCCGGTGCCGTTCACGCGCGTCGCCGATCGGTCGCCCGCTGCACCAGGGGCCGGACGAAGCCGACCAGGTCCATCGTCGAGTAGCAGAGCAGCAGCAGGAAGAAGAGTTCCTCGAGCGGGACCTCGGGCGCCAGGAGCACCCCGGTGAGCAGGTTCTGCGGCCCGATGAAGAAGATGCCGGCAGCGACACCGGCGACGTCCCACACCATGAAGAACGCGACACCGACGACCATCACGGCCGCCGCTCGCCACGGTGCCCGCCAGAAGAACAGCCGGAAGCGGGCGTCCAGCACGGTCATGCCGACCAGGGACACCACCAGGCCGGCGAGGTAGACCCCGGGCATCAGGCGGTCTCGGTCCGGTCCCGCGGGGCCCCGAGGGGCGTCGGCAGCGGCTCGGTGCTCCGGTCGCCGTGGATGCGCTTGAGCAGGACCTCGGCGCTGATCAGGCACATCGGCAGACCGATGCCCGGGATCGTCGAGGCACCGACGTAGTACAGCCCCTCGACCTTCTTCGACGCGTTCTTCTCGCGGAAGAACGCGCTCTGCTTCAGGGTGTGCGCCGGGCCGAGCATCGAGCCGTTCCAGGCGTTCAGGTCGTCGGCGAAGTCGCGCGGCCCGATCGTCCGGCGGACCCGGATGCGGTCGCGCAGGTCCGGCACCCCGGCGCGCTCGGCGAGCACGTCGATGGCACGGTCGGCGATCTGCTCGACCTGGTAGTCGCCGGCACCGTCGATGCCGCCCTTGCCGATCGACAGGTCGGCGGGCAGGGGCACCAGGATGAACAGGTTGCTGGTGCCGGGCGGCGAGACGCTCGGGTCGGTCTCGGACGGGGCGCAGACGTAGATCGAGGCGGGGTCCGGCACGTGTCGGTCGTCCCCGAAGATCGCGCCGAAGTTCGCCTTCCAGTCCGCGGTGAACATCAGGGTGTGGTGCAGCAGACCCGGCGTCGGACCGTCGATGCCGAGGTACACGAGCACCGCGCTCGGGCCCGGGTCGCGCTTCTTCCAGTGGTCCGCGCCGTGGGTGCGGTGCTCACGCTCGAGCAGCTGCATCTCGGTGTGCTGCATGTCGGCAGCGCTGACCACGAGGTCGGCGGGGGCCGTGTGCTGCACGCCGTCGCGGTCGCGGTGGACGACCCCGGTGGCGACGCCGTCCTCGACGACGATCCGCTCGACCTTCGCACCGGCGATGATCTTCGCGCCCTCGGCACGGGCGACCCGCTCGACGGCGGAGATCACCTCGGTGATGCCGCCCTTCGGGTAGAGCACGCCGTCGGCCAGGTCGAGGTGGCTCATCAGGTGGTACATGCTCGGTGCCGCGTACGGGCTCGTGCCGAGGAACACCGCCGGGTAGCCGAGGATCTGCCACAGGCGACGGTCCCGAACGGCGGTCTCGGCGAAGGTGGAGAGCGGCTCGAGCAGCAGGCGCGCGAGCTTGGGCAGACGACGCAGGACGTCGGGTGCGGCGAGCTTCGTGAGGTCCTGGAAGCTCGTGTAGAGGAACCGGCGCACGGCCATCGTGTAGGTGTCCTCGGCCGACGCGAGGTACTTCCGCATCCGCTCGCCGGCACCGGGCTCGATGGACTCGAACAGCGCGATGTTGGCCTCGGCGTCGGCGCGCAGGTCGATCGGCTCGTCGTGGCCCTCGCTGTAGACGCGGTAGCCGGGGTCGAGCTTCACCAGGTCGAGTTCGGCCTCGGCCGACGTCCCGAGCAGCTGGAAGAAGTGGTCGAAGACCTCGGGCATGAGGTACCACGACGGCCCGGTGTCGAACCGGAACCCGTCCTGCTCCCACGAGCCGGCACGGCCGCCGAGCTGCGTGCGCTGCTCGAGCACCGTCACCGAGAAGCCGTCGCGTGCGAGCAGCGCTGCGGCCGCCAGGCCGCTGATGCCGCCGCCGATGACGACGGCGCGGCGAGCGGGCACCTTGCGCCGGGTGGTGGTGGCGACCGTCGTCGGTCGGGAGGCGCGGGGCGGGGTCATGAGGAGCCTCCCGGCCGGTGGGTGGTGACGCGCGACCGGAGCGGTGCGCGTCCGGCGAGGACCTGCGCCGCGAGGCGCACCTTCACCGGGTTGGGGACGCGCACGCGCGTCGTGACGAGGCGGCTCGCCGGTGTGCGCGCGAGTCGGTCGTTGAGTTCCTGGAACAGCGCGTGCGCGAGTCCGACGGCGTTGCGGGCGTCGGCCGGCAGCAGCCGGATCGTGCGTGCTGCGTGGTCGAGGTCGGCCTGCACGTCGGCGACCAGGCGGTCCTTGGTGGCCTCGTCGAACGACCGGATGTCGACGCCCGGGAAGTACGAGCGACCGAGCACCTCGAAGTCGGCGTGCAGGTCACGCAGGAAGTTCACCTTCTGGAACGCGGCGCCGAGCGCACGTGCACCGGCGACGAGTTCGGCCTGGTCGAACGTCGGCCGACCGGCGCGGTACACGAACGCGCGCAGGCACATCAGGCCGACGACCTCGGCCGAGCCGTACACGTACGCGTCGAACGAGGCGTCGTCGTGCTCGGTGCGGTCGAGGTCCATGCGCATCGAGGCGAAGAACGGGGCGGTGAGCTCGGCGCCGAAGCCGGTGGTGCGGGCGGTGCGGGCGAAGGCGTGGACGACCGGGTTCACCGAGAAGCCGAGCGCGATGGCCCGTTCGGTGTCGGCCTCGAGCTCGTCGAGCACCGTGCGGGCGAGCTCGCGGTCGAGCCCGGCCTCGGTCGCGGGGCCGTCGACGACCTCGTCGGCGACGCGGACCAGCGCGTAGACGTTCCGGATGTGCTCGCGCGTGTCGCGGGCCAGCATGCGGCTCGCCAGGCCGAACGAGGTGGAGTACCGGTCGATGACGACACCCGACGCGGCCTCGGCCGTGGCGTCGTAGAGCTGGAGGCGAGCCGGACGGGATCCGGTCGCCGCGGTGGTGCTGTGGGTCACCGGGCGCGCTCCACGAGTTCGGTCACGAGGGCCTCCAGGCGGTCGGCGAGGTCGTACGGCAGCCGGGCGAGCTCGGCCCGGGCGAGTGCGGTGTGGTCGGCGACGCGTGCTTCCGCGGCGCCGCGCGCACCGCAGGAGACCAGGGTCGCACGGACCTCGTCCGCACGGGCCTCGGTCAGGTCCGGGTCGCCGAGGTACGGCTCGAGGTCCGGCCAGCAGTCCGTGGTCGCCGCGTAGGCGATGAGCATCGTGCGCTTGCCCTCGCGCAGGTCGCCCAGCACGGTCTTGCCGGTCATGGTCTCGTCGCCGAACACCCCGAGCAGGTCGTCGACGATCTGGTACGCGATGCCGATCTCCCGACCGAAGGCCCCGAGGGCGGTGACGATCTCCTCGTCGGCGCCGGCCAGCACGGCGCCGGACTGCAGCGGCGCCTCGAACGAGTAGACGCTCGTCTTCGCCCGTTCCATCGCCAGGACCTCGTCCACGGTCGGCATCACGCCGAGTGCCAGGTCGACGTCGGTCATCTCGCCGGCGGCGCTGGCGAACACGGCCTCGTCGAGCAGTTCGAGCAGCCGCTCGCGGCGGGTGCCGTCGACGCCAGCGGCCTCGATGAAGCGGGGCGCACCGGCGAGGGCCAGGTCACCGGCGATCACGGCGGCACTCATCCCCCGGTGCTCGGCCGTCGGCAGCGGCAGGCCGCCCGTCGTCCCGTTGTCGCGGAAGGACCCGGCGACGTTCGGCTGCCCGCGGCGCGACCAGTCGCGGTCGATGACGTCGTCGTGCACCACGAGTGCGGTGTGCAGGAGTTCGTAGGCCGCGGCGACGTTGGCGGCTGCGTGCACGTCGGTTCCGCCCATGCCGGCGTACGCGGTCATGACCATGCGGGGCCGGAAGCGCTTGCCGCCCATGCTCGCCTTGCGGAGCACGCGCCACAGTTCTTCGGACGGTCGGCCGTAGCGCTCGGCGCGTGCCGACGACACGGCGAAGAAGCGCTCGAGGCAGTCGTCGACGAGCGCGAGGTCGATGTGCGGCACGGTGGTCGCTTCCTCGCTCATTGGCCTAACCTATCGACTCAGATGAACGCTTTCCCTGAATCCGTGGTGCTCCTGGCCGACGACCGTACCCCGATCGGCACGGCGGACAAGTTCACGGTCCACACTGCCCACACGCCCCTGCACCTGGCCTTCTCGTGCCACGTCCGGAACACCGACGGCGACGTCCTGGTGACCCGACGAGCGCTGTCGAAGAAGACCTGGCCGGGGGTGTGGACGAACACCTTCTGCGGCCACCCCGGTCCGGACGAGTCCTTCGAGGACGCCATCGGCCGTCGGGCCTCTCGCGAGCTCGGCATCACCGTGCGCGACGTCGAGGTCGTGCTGCCGGAGTTCCGGTACCGCGCGGTCGACGCCTCGGGCATCGTGGAGAACGAGGTCTGCCCCGTCTTCCGTGCCGTGACCGACGACACCCCGGCGCCCGCCGACGACGAGGTCGCCGAGTGGGCATGGGTGTCCGAGGACTCTCTCAGGCAGGCCGTCGCCGGCGCGCCGTTCGCCTGGAGCCCGTGGCTCGGGTGGCAGCTCGCCGAACTCGAGACCGCCGGGCTGCACGTCACGCGCTGACGCTCCTGCGCCTGCCGCGACGGGTTGTCCGACCCGTGCCGCAGGCGTACGCTCGACCGTCGGCAGCGCTCTGGGCGCCGCCACGACGAGACGAGAAGGGCAGGTGAGGCGCGATGTCGGGTGACCATCCTCGATCGGGCCGGCCGCCCCTGTCGGTCGTCGCGCCCGCTCGCTGACCCTGCCCCGCCCCGGATCGACTCCGGGGCGCCATCGCGCCCGCCTGCTCCCCACCGAAGGAGCACGCACATGGCACTGATCGACAACGCGATCTACGTCCGGGGACGCCGCGTGGAGTCTCCGTCGACCCTGTCACGCCCGGCTCGTGGCGACCTGACGTGGATCGGACTGCTCCGGCCCGACCCGCACGAGCTCGAGGCCGTCGCCGCCGAGTTCGACCTGCACGAGAACGCCGTCGAGGACGCCCGCAAGGGACACCAGCGCGCCAAGCTCGAGCGCTACGGCGACACCCTGTTCCTGGTGCTCCGGCCGGCCTGGTTCGACCCGTCCGAGGGCACCGTCGAGTTCGGCGAGGTGCACCTGTTCGTCGGCGACCACTTCGTGGTGAGCGTCCGGCACGCCGCACGACCCGACCTGGCGGTGCTGCGCGCACAGGTCGAGGCGGACCCGGAGTTCCTGGCGAAGGGGTCCGAGGCCGTGACCGCGGCCGTGCTCGACGAGGTCGTCGACGGCTACGGCCCCGTCGTGCAGGTGCTGCAGGAGCAGATCGACGCCATCGAGGACCAGCTGTTCGCCGGGCAGGTCGACCCCGGGGTCTCGAAGCGCATCTACCAGCTGCTCAGCGAGGTCCTCGCGTTCCAGCGGGCCACCACACCGGTGCCGGCGATGGTCACGGGGCTGCTCCGCGGTGCCGACAAGTACGGCGTGGACGACGACGTGCAGCACCGGCTCCGCAACGTGCACGACCACGCACTCCGTGTCACCGAGCGCGTCGACTCCTTCCGCGCCCTGCTCGAGAACGCCCTGACCCTGCACGCCACCCTGGTGTCGCAGGAGCAGAACGAGGCGATGCGCCGGATGACCAGCGCGAGCCTGGCCCAGGGTGAGGAGAGCCGGCAACTCGCCCGGGCAGCACACCGCCAGGGCGAGGAGGTCAAGAAGATCTCGTCGTGGGCGGCGATCCTGTTCGCGCCCGGCCTGATCGCCGGTGTCTACGGGATGAACTTCGACCACATGCCCGAGCTGCACTGGCACTACGGCTACCCGGTCGCGATCCTCGGCATGCTCCTGCTGATGGGCGTGCTCTGGGCGATCTTCCGCAAGCGCAACTGGCTCTGAGCGGACGGCGGATCGGCGCACAGGTGGCGTCGATCCGCCGGACGTGCATAATGATCTGGCCCGGATGTGAACGTGCACATCGATGTGCCACGACACCCGGGCGGAAACGAGCAGCAATGGCGTCATCGCGGACACAGCAACCGCGTTCGCCCAGCATCCGTGACGTCGCACGGATCGCGGGCGTCTCGCACCAGACCGTCTCGCGGGTGCTGAACAACTCGGACGCGATCCGGGCCGAGACGCGCGACAAGGTCCTGGCGGCCATGGAACAGCTGCAGTACCGGCCGAACCGGGCCGCACGCGCCCTGGTCACGAGCCGGACCCACACGATCGGCGTCCTGACGGCCCGCCGCGCCCACTACGGTCCCGCCGTGGCACTGCAGGCGATCGAGGACGCAGCGATGCTCCGTGGCTACTCGGTCACGACGGCGAACATCGCCGAGGCGACCGATGCCGCCGTGCGCGAGGGACTCGGGCACCTGCTCGACCTCGACGTCGAGGGCATCGTCGTCATCGCACCCCAGCAGCGGGTCTTCGACCTGATCGCGGAGCTCGGCATCCGCACCCCCTACGTCACCATGCGCGCCAGCGTCGGCGAGGACCCGACGGCCTTGTGGGTGGACCAGATGGAGGGCGCACGACTGGCCACCGCGCACCTGCTCGACCTGGGTCACGAGTACGTGCGGCACATCGCCGGACCGCAGGACTGGATCGAGGCCGACGCCCGGATGCAGGGGTTCCTGCGCGAGATGTCCGACCGCGACATGGCCGTCGCCCCGCCGATCCTGGGCGACTGGACCGCCGACTTCGGCTACCACGCCGGCCGCGAGCTGCTGCGGTGGCGGGACTGCACCGCGATCTTCTGCTCGAACGACCAGATGGCGCTCGGCGTCATGCACGCAGCGCGCTCGTACGGGCTCGACGTCCCGGGCGACCTGTCCGTGGTCGGCTACGACGACATCCCCGAGGCGAAGCACTTCTGGCCACCGCTCACCACGGTGCAGGTCGACTTCGCCGAGCTCGGGCGTCGCTGCGTGGACCTGCTGCTGCCGAGCGAGGGCGAACTGCTCCGCCCGATCGACATCGTCCCGCAGCTGGTCGTGCGCGCCTCCACCAGCGCGCCCCGCACGCGCTGACGGAGCTCGGCGTTTCGGCGCCCCGGAGTACCTGCCACGAACGGGCATACCTGCCACGAACTTCCGACCAGGTACGCCCGAAACGACCCGGTACGCCCGGAACCACCCGGCCACCCCGGCGTACCTGCCACGAACGGGCATACCTGCCACGAACTTCCGACCAGGTACGCCCGAA